>CALWBB010000083.1 GCA_944375885.1 uncultured Merdimonas sp. | reverse complement strand
GTCACATCATAATCTTCACGAGTCTTGGCCGGAAGCCGCCTTCCTCCAGGCGCTTTACGATCCGGTTCTTGTGCTCGGTGCCGAAGGCTTCTATGGTGATGCGCAGCTCCACGCCCTCCTGGCGGTTCGTGCTGATGAACTGGTTGTGGTCAAGCTTGATGACGTTCCCCTGCTCCTCGGCGATGAGCTGGGCCACCTGTACCAGCTGGCCGGGCTTGTCCGGAAGGATGGTGGAGACTGTGAAGATCCGGTCTCTCTGGATCAAACCGAACTGTACCACGGAGGACATGGTGATGATATCCATATTGCCGCCGCTCAAGATGGAAACGATTTTTTTGCCCTTTACGTTCATGTGGCTTAAGGCGGCCACGGTCAGAAGGCCGGAGTTCTCCACGACCATCTTGTGGTTTTCCACCACGTCCAGGAAGGCGACGATCAGCTCGTCGTCTGTCACGGTGATGATGTCGTCCAGGTTCTTCTGGATATAGGGGAAGATCTTCTCGCCGGGCGTCTTGACGGCGGTGCCGTCCGCGATGGTGTTCACGGCCGGAAGGGTCGTCACCTTTCCATTTTTCAGGGATACCTGCATGCAGTTGGCTCCCGCGGGCTCCACGCCGATGACCTTGATGTTCGGGTTCAGCATCTTTGCCAGGGTGGAGACGCCGGTGCAGAGGCCGCCGCCTCCGATGGGCACCAGGATGTAGTCTACCAGGGGCAGCTCCTTTACGATCTCCATGGCAATCGTGCCCTGGCCGGTGGCTACCGCCAGGTCGTCGAAGGGATGGATGAAGGTATAGCCATGCTCCTCTGCCAGCCGGTAAGCATGCTCACAGGCCTCGTCGTAGACATTTCCGTACAGCACCACCTCAGCGCCATAGCTCTTGGTGCGCTCCACCTTCATCAGGGGCGTCGTGGTCGGCATGACGATGACCGCCTTCGCACCATAGGCTTTGGCCGCGTAGGCCACGCCCTGGGCGTGGTTTCCGGCGGAAGCGGTAATCAGCCCTCTCCCACGCTCCTCGTCCGTCAGGGTGCTGATCTTATAGTAGGCGCCTCGGATCTTGTAGGCGCCCGTCACCTGCATGTTTTCCGGCTTCAGGTAGACCTTGTTGCCGGTCTGCTCGCTGAAATACTGGCTGTAAAGAAGCTTTGTCTCAATGGCGGCCCTTTTGACCACCTCGGAGGCTTCCTCAAATTTCTCTAATGTAAGCATCTTCCTGTCTCTCCTTTGCTCTTCGGCTCTCTTTGGCTTCTTCCGGAAGAAATCCCGCCGCGGCGGAATTTCTTCATCCTTTTTTAATTGTCCTGATGGAACAGCGCGTTTACAAACTGATCCGCGTCGAATTTCTGCAGATCCTCAATGCTCTCGCCCACGCCGATGTATTTGACCGGAATGCCAAGCTCTGATTCGATCGCTACGGCGATGCCGCCCTTGGCGGTTCCATCCAGCTTCGTCAGGATAATGCCGGTGATATCTACGACTTCCCGGAACTGGCGGGCCTGCTCCAGGGCGTTCTGTCCTGTGGTTCCGTCCAGCACCACAAGGGTCTCGCGGAAGGCCTCCGGATACTCCCGGTCGATAATGCGGTTGATTTTGCGCAGCTCCTCCATCAGGTTCTTCTTATTATGAAGGCGGCCTGCCGTATCGCAGAGCAGCACGTCCGCATTCCGGGCCTTTGCCGCGCAGACCGCGTCATAGACCACGGACGCCGGATCGGCTCCCTCGCAGCCGCTGATGATATCTACGCCGGCCCGGTGGGCCCACTCGGTCAGCTGCTCGCCTGCGGCCGCGCGGAAGGTATCCGCCGCCGCCAGGATCACCTTTTTCCCCTGATCCTTCAATTTTCCGGCCAGCTTTCCCACAGAGGTGGTCTTTCCCACCCCGTTTACGCCGATCACCAGCACCACGGATTTCTCCTGCTCAAAACGATAAGCCACCTCGCCCACCTGCATCTGCGCCTTGATGCTGTTCATCAGAAGCTCCTTGCACTCCGCCGGATCCTTGATCTTCTGCTCCTTTACCTTCTGCTTCAGATCCTCCAGGATCGCGTTTGTGGCGTTGATGCCGATATCTCCCATGATCAGCGTCTCTTCGATCTCTTCGTAAAAATCGTCGTCGATGGCTGAATAGCCGCTGAAAATATTATCGATTCCGGCCGCGATATTGGCCCGCGTCTTGGCAAGCCCGGACACCAGCCGGCCAAAAAAGCCCTTTTTCTCTTCCGCCATAGCCTGCTTCCCCTCTCTTTATTCGTCTAGCTCCTCTTCAATCAGGTTCACGGAGACGAGGGCGGACACGCCCTTTTCCTGCATGGTGATGCCGTACAGGCGGTCGGCGGCCTCCATCGTTCCCTTCCTATGTGTAATAATAATAAACTGCGTATTGTTTGTCAACTTGTGCAGGTATTTCGCAAAGCGTCCCACGTTGGAATCATCCAGAGCCGCCTCGATCTCGTCCAGAAGGCAGAAGGGCGAGGGCTTCAGGTTCTGAATCGCGAACAGGAGGGAAATCGCGGTGAGCGCCTTCTCTCCGCCGGAGAGCTGCATCATGTTCTGCAGCTTCTTTCCGGGCGGCTGGGCGATAATCCGCACGCCTGCCTCCAGCACGTCCGCGTCCTCCTCCAGCTCCAGGGTTCCCTTTCCGCCGCCGAAAAGCTCCCGGAAGGCCTTGTCGAACTCCACCCGGATCTTCGCGAACTGCTCCTCGAACTGCCGGCGCATTCCGGTATCCAGCTCCTTAATGATGCCAAGCAGGGTTTCCTCCGCCTTCACCAGATCGTTTCTCTGGGTATTCATAAATTCGTAGCGCTCGGAAATATTTTTGTAATCCTCGATGGCGTTCACATTGACGTCGCCCAGCTTCCGGATCTCGTCCTTAAGCGCCGCGATCTGCTTTTTCAGAGCCGGAGCGTCCGTGTACGCCTCCTCCCGCAGCGGCAGCGCCATATTGTAGGTAAGCTCGTATTCCTCCCACATATAGGAGGCCTGGGCGTCCGCCGCCTCCTCCAGCTTCTCTCTCTGGCTGTTCAGGCGGAAGACCTCCCGGTCCAGAAGGTTTTTCTGCTCGGAAAGCTCCTCTCTTCGCGCGAAGAATTCCTTCTGGCCCCCAAGCAGCGCCTCCCGCTTTCCGGAAAGCTCTGCCGTCTTTTTCTCCAGCTCCCCGCTTCGGGCCGTAAGCTGTTCGATCTGTCCGGTCAGGGCCAGGATGCCTTCCTCCTTGGCCTTCACATCCCTGCCGCCCTCCAGGACGCCGGCCTTCAGATCCTCCTCCTCAAAGCGCAGCCGATCCAGCTCCCGGTCGAGACGGGAGACGTTCTCCGCGGCAAATTCCGCCTTCTGGGTCAGGCCCGCCACCTTCAGGTGAACCTCCTCGGCCCTGCGGATGCTGTCTGCCTCCTGCTTTCTTAGGTCCTCCAGCTTTGTCTGGGCTTCCTGGATCCGGCTTTCATTGTCCTTTTCCTGCCGCTCCGATTCGTTAAGCTCTGCGGCGATACTCTCACGGCTCTTCTCGATGTCCCGGAACTGCTCCTCCAGCTGGGCCAGCTCCGCCCTCAGGCTCTCATTGCCCTTCTCAATCTCTTTTAACCGGCTCTCCGCCTGATCCGCGTTCAGCTTCGCCGTATTCTGCAAAAGGAACTGCTCCTGCAGGCGGGCGTTTTGCTCCTCTGCCTCCCGCCGGACTTCGCGGCGCTTTTCCTTCAGCTCCTCGATCCGCTGCCTGGCTTCCTTCATATCCTGATCCAGGCGGCGCACATTCTCCTCCAGCTGCTCCAGCTCGCGCCGCCGTCCCAGCAGATTGCTGGAATTGCGGAAGGCTCCGCCGGTCATGGAGCCGCCGGGGCTTAAGTACTCGCCCTCTAGGGTGACGATGTGAAGGGAATGGCTGTACTTCCGGGCGATCCGGATGGCGTCGTCGATGGTCTCCGCCACCAGCACCCGGCCCAGAAGATAGCTGACGATACCGGCGTACCTTTCATCGGCCTCCACCAGGGCGCTGGCAAGTCCCACCGCCCCTTTTTCCTTCAGGGCTTCCTTTTTCGGAAAATTATCCCGGTTTCCCACGCTGGTCAGCGGAAGGAAGGTGGCCCGTCCGAAACGGTTCTGCTTCAGAAATGCGATCATGTCCCGGGCCGTCTCTTCCGTGTCGGTGACAATGTTCTGAATATTGCCGCCCAGGGCCGTCTCCACAGCCGTCTCGTACTTCTGGTCCACCCGGATGAGATCCGCCACCACGCCAAGGACGCCCGGGTTCTTCTCCCGCTGCTCCATGACCTTACGGATGCTGTTCCCGTAGCCGTCATAACGCTCAGCCATGTTCCTTAGGGATTCCAGCCTGGAGGATTCCCGATGGAAAGCGCTCTGGCCGATCTCCAGCTCCTCATTGAGCTTTCCCAGCTGGCGGCGGAGACTCTCGGCCTCCTCCTCCTTATCCCTCTGGGAGGCCGTCAGCTCCAGGATCCGGGAGCTGACCTCCATCAGCTCCTTCTGGTATGCTTCAAAGGACGCCTTCTGGGTCTCTTCGTTCGTCTTCGCCTCCAGAAGCTTCTGGGCCAGGGCGCTTCCACGAAGCTGCGCCTGCTCCTGCATGGCGTCGTAGCGCTGCAGGCGGCCCTTCGTGGAGGCCCGCTCATTCAGAAGGCCGATGATCGCGTTCTTGCCCTGCTCCGCCTTCTGGTTCAGGCTGTCGATCTGCGCGCGGATCCGTCTTAAATCCTCTGCCGCCTCCCTGGAAGCCGCAGACACCTCCTTTAGCTGGGCGTCCAGCTGCTTTTGCTCCTCCGTGAAGCGCTTTCTCGTCTCCCGGCGCTCCAGGATATCCTCTCCGATGGCTGCCAGGCGGCCCTGTTTTTGCTCCTCGCCGGAGCGGACCGACTTAATCTGCTCCTTTAAAAGCTCGATCTGGTTCTCCATCTGCTGTCGGCTCAGCTCGTTCTGAGCAGCGGCCTCCTTTGCCCCGTCCAGGCTGGCGTTCAGCTCTTCCAGCTCTTCCTCGATCCGGGAATGCTCCCGCTTGATCTTCTCGTACTCCTGGCTGGTCTCGGACAGCTGCGCCTGGGCCGTCCCTGCCTTTTCTCCCAGCTCGGCCAGCTGGCGCTGCAGCCGTTCCGTCTCCAGAAGAAACATATTCACATCGCAGCGCTTTAATGCTTCCTTTTTCTTCAGGTACTGCCTCGCGGTCTCCGACTGCTTCTCCAGAGGCCCCAGCTGCTTTTCCAGCTCCGCCAGGATGTCGTTGATGCGGACCAGGTTCTGCTTTTCCTCCTCCAGCTTCTTCTGGGCCGTATTCTTCCGGCGCTTGAACTTCACGATGCCGGTGGCCTCGTCAAAAAGCTCTCTCGATTCCTCCGGCCTGCTGCTCAAGATCCGGTCGATCTGCCCCTGCCCGATGATGGAATAGCCCTCCTTGCCGATTCCGGTGTCATAGAACAGCTCATTGACATCCTTCAGGCGGCAGACCGTGCCGTTGATCAGATACTCGCTCTCGCCGGAGCGGTACAGCCGCCGGGAGACCGTGACCTCCTCGTAGTCGATGGCCAGCTGGTGATCCGAATTGTCCAGCGTGATGGCCACATAGGCGTAGCTTAAGGGACGGCGGTTCTCCGTGCCCGCGAAAATAACGTCCTGCATGCTGCCGCCGCGCAGCTGTTTGACACGCTGCTCCCCCAGCACCCAGCGCACCGCGTCCGCCACGTTGCTCTTTCCGCTGCCGTTTGGCCCTACGATGCCCGTAATCCCGTTATGAAATTCAAATACAATCTTATTTGCAAAGGACTTAAAGCCCTGTACCTCTATACTTTTTAAATACATCTTATGACCTTACCCGTTTTTCCGTCTTTTCAGAATCGCGCGGTAGGCGGCCTCCTGCTCAGCCGCCTTCTTCGTCCGCCCGCTGCCCGTCCCAAGGATCTCTGTTCCCAAAAGGACATGGACCGTGAACCGCTTATTGTGATCCGGGCCCTCCTCCTTGATGAGCTCATAATGGAGGGGCTCCTCCGTCTCGCTCTGGATCTGCTCCTGAAGGATAGTCTTGCTATCGAAAAAGAGTTTCTTATGCTCAATATCATTCAGAATAAAATGATGTACAAATTCTTTCGCATTAGCAAAACCACCGTCCAGATAAATGGCGCCCAGAAGGGCCTCCATGGCGTCCGAGGTGATGGAATCCCGCTCGCGCCCTCCGGTCAGCTCCTCACCCTTTCCAAGCCGGAGCCAGGCGCCAAGGCCCAGATCCCGCGCGCAGAGCGCAAGGGTCTGCTCACAGACGATGCTCGCCCTGGTCCGGGTCGCCTCGCCCTCCGGCATCTGCGGATAGTTCAGATACAGATACTCGCTGGTGGCCAGCTCCAGCACCGCGTCGCCCAAAAATTCCAGCCTCTCGTTATTCAGAAGCCTGTCCATGTGCCGCTCGTTCGCGTAGGAGCTGTGGCAGAGGGCCTGCTCCAGCAGCCTCCTGTCCTGAAAATGATACCCCAGCTTTTCTTCCAGTTCTTCCAGCTTCATATGTCTCCTCTCCGTTCTTCGACTCTCATAAAAGGCGGCGCCCACATCCGAATCCGCCCGGAGGCGTGGTGAGCGCCGCTTTGTATTCCATTTCCTGCTTCCCGCCGTCCCGCGGCGGAATCAGCGTCCTGCTTAATTTTCTTAATTAATTATTGAGAGCCTTCTTAATCTCGTCTACAGCGTCTCCCACAGACACGATTTTCTCGGCCTCTTCCTGATCGATCTCGATATCGAACTCCTCCTCGATTCCCATGATAATCTGGAACACATCCAGGGAATCCGCTCCCAGATCGTCCACAAAGGTAGTCTCCATCGTAATCTCATTCTCATCCACGTTCAGAACGTCCGCGATGATTCCTTTCAGTTTTTCAAATTCCATCTCTTTTATCCTTCCTCTCTTAAAATATTCTCTCTGATTTTATCATTAATCCCCTGCTCCTTAAAGGTGACGCACTGGATAATGGAATTTCGTATCTCCTTTGATTTGGAGCTTCCGTGGGTCTTCACCACCAGGCCATTCAGCCCCAGAAGCGGAGCGCCGCCGTACTCGGCCACGTCAAAGGATTTCAGCGTCTGCTTCAGAGCCGGCTTCACAAGAAGGGCCCCGATCTTGCTTCGCAGCGTGCTCAGCATTCCTTCCTTAATCTTGCTGACCAGCACCGCCGCCAGGCCTTCGTAAAGCTTCAGGATGACATTCCCGGCAAAGGCCTCGCAGACAATCACGTCCGCCTCCCCGTGGGGAATATCCCGCGCTTCGATGCTTCCGGTGAAATGGATGTCCCCGCACTCTTTTAAGAGCGGGAAGGTCTCCTTCACCAGGGCATTTCCCTTCTCCTCCTCAGCTCCGATATTCACGATGGCCACCTTCGGGTTCTTCACGCCCACCACGTGCTCCATATAGATGGAACCCATCTTCGCGAACTGCACCAGATGGGACGGCCTCGCGTCCACGTTCGCGCCGCAGTCCACCAGCAGGGACACGCCCTTCTCCGTGGGAATCAGAGGCGCCAGGGGCGGTCTTTCGATTCCCTTAATCCTGCCCACCAGCAGCTGTCCGCCGACCAGCACGGCTCCCGTGCTTCCCGCCGACACGAAGGCGTCCGCCTCCCCGTTCTTCACAAGCTTCATACCCACTACGATGGACGAATCCTTCTTCTTCCGGATAGCCGCCACCGGAGGCTCCGCCATCTCGATGATCTCCGTGGCGTTCACGACCTCGATCTGCTCATCCCGATAGGAATAAGCCTTCAGCTTTTCCCGGATCAATTCCTCTCTGCCCACAAGGAATACTTTGATGTCTTCCCGCAGGCCGACGGCCTCCACCGCCCCCTTGATGATCTCGTCAGGAGCATTGTCGCCGCCCATTGCGTCCACCGCAACCTTTATCATTTCCCGCATGATCTCTTCCTCCTGGTCTCCCCGTAAGGCAAGGGAAATATTCCCGCCTCCCAGATCCTTTATCATGATACTAGATATTATCTCAGAAAGCAACCCGTAATTTTTCATACTTGACCCCGGCAAAAAATCTATATAGAATTTAGCCCATGGACGAAGCAAAGAAAAGCAGGAAACATCATACCTCTATTTTTATGGAGCATAAAAGGGTACTCATCTCCTTTGTTATCCTTTTGGCCGTGCTTCTGGGCTTATTGCGCCCATTCTGCCGCGAGCCAGCTTCCCGCCCTGCCGCCAAAACCAGCAGCCTCCAGAGCTGCCGCGTCTGCTATCTTCTGAACATTGACGGAATGAAGGGACTGGGACATTCCGCGCTTCTGTTGATCGACGAAAGCGGCGCAGGGCAGCTCTTCAGCTACAACGGTATGCAGTACAATCTTCTGGAATGTCTGATGGGAAAAGAGGGAATCGGGAAAATGAAAGTGATCTCCATGAATTCCGAAGAGACGGAAGACTTTCTGGAAACCGGAAGGCCGCCTGAGACGGCGTTTACAGGCGGAAGTTTTGAAGAATGCCGTGATTTTGACCGGATTCTTTTCCGCTGCATTACGGAACAAGAATACCTTGCCATCCTCCAGGCCGCGGACGTGTACATTGATACAGGCGACGAATTTGAGCGGCTGTACGCCGCTGCCCGCTCTTCGGAAGCCACAGAACAGGCCAGGAAAGAAATGGGCGCCTTCCTTTCCCAAGAAGGGCTGCCGCGCTATCAGATATCTTCCCACAACTGCGACGCAGCCGCCCGGGAAATCATAGCCCTGGCAGATCCGGAAATGGCTGCCTACAATGACACTCAGGCGGGCCTCATTCCCGGAAATAATTATCGGAAAATGTGCCGTTTTCTGGGCGACTCCTGGGGATATGGAGCGCTTGGGAACGACAGCTGGCTGGAAAAGCTGCTGTCTTAAATGGAAAAGAGAAACGGCAGGGCAGGTTATGCGCCTGCCTTGCCGCCTTGTTCTGTACAAAGCGACCTTCTACTGCTCCCACATAGCCACAGCTTTCATCATGGATATGTGTGCATATGCTTTCTTCTGCGCCTTCCACATACCCACAATTCTCATCGTGGACATGGGTGCAAGGCTGGCCCTCCACGGCTTCCACATACCCGCAGTCCGCAGTATGCTCCGGGTGGTGTTCGCAAATCCCGCCCGTGCAGGCCGTTTCTCCTGGCACGTCTTCCGCTGCGGAAACAAGCGTCACCGCAGAAGGTAAGACCATGCACAGGCAGAGAACCAGCGCCAGCCATCGGTTTGCCAATTTTCGAGTTCTATGTTTCATTGCTTCCTCCTGTTTCTTGTCGTACTCCAAAATTTTTCAAATAATCCGCCGCCTGCTCCGGGCTTTCAAACGGAAGCTGTTCTCCCGTGATATAAGCCACCGCGTCCTGCCATTCCCACAGGCTGAATTGTTGGGGGAGAATGTTCTGGATCGCCCGCCGGATTGCGGGCAGACGCCCCGGCTGATGAAGATCGGACAGATACATGCAGCCTGACCGAAAAGCAAGGATTTCCAGCAAACCTGCCATGGCCATCTCAGTCTGTTCCATGGCGGCACCTCCTCACAGCTTTAGCCGCTGCCGCAGGCCATTGTTTTCCCGAAAGATGACCCGGTAGCGGCTGTCCTTTGGTGTTCGCGGCGAGCCTTCCTGGAGTGTTCCGGTATGCAGCTTTACGCTGAATACGCCAAAACAAGCCCCCAAATCCACGGTATGGCCCTCGGAAAGCTCCTGCGAAATTTTATCAAGGAAGCAGCCGATGATCGCTTCTACTTCCTGTTTGCCGTAACCTGTCTCGTTGCTGCATAATTGCAGTAGTCTGTCCAATAACGTACCTCCCTTCAAAAAGAAACAACCGGCTGTTCACCGGCTGCATCATCTGAATACACACCGGCTGCCATCAGAGTATATCTGTAAGGTCCATGGCTTTTGCGTCACCGGCTTTCACCGGTTTTGCCCTGACCGAAAAATCAGACATTTCCGTTCAGGCGGTGTATAATAAATCAAGGTGTGTTTTGGCGGCAATTACATCCTGTACGACTTAAAAAAGCTGCGGAAACACGCCGCGGAATATGTATAAAGGAACGACCGAAATTCTCTACCTTTTCCCGACGGAAATTCAATTTTTCTGTTCGCGCACCCAGCGCAGGAAAGTATCCTGAGCGATATGAAGCTCTTTTGCCGCCTGCCGGGATGTGATCTCCCTCTTCTCCCACCGTTCTTTCAAATCGAAAAAGCGTTCCGGCACCGGCTTCCGGGGTCTTCCAAACTGTACACCCCGCAGCCTTGCAGCGGCGATGCCCTCCATCTGGCGCTGGCGGATGTTTTCCCGTTCGGTCTGCGCCACATAGGAGAGGATCTGCAAAACCAGGTCAGCCACGAAGGTTCCTGTCAAATCCCTGCCGGTCTGCCTGGTATCTAAAAGAGGCATATCCAGCACCACGATGTCGGCCTGTTTTTCCTTCGTGATGATCCGCCACTGGTTTAAGATTTCCTCGTAGCTGCGTCCCAGGCGGTCTATGAACTTCACCACCAGAATGTCGCCCTGTTTCAGCTTCCGCAGGAGCTTTTTATATTGCGGGCGGTTGAAGTCCTTCCCTCTGAGTTTGTCCATGAGGATGTTGTTGTCCTGCACCGGAAATTCCCGTAAAGCTATGAGCTGGCGCTCCTCGCATTGTTCTTTTGTGGATACTCGGATATATCCGTAAATCGTTGATCCCATAAATCATTCCTCCTAGTATAATAATGGTGTAGTCAATAATGACTACAGGTTAATGGTTACAAAGTCTAAATGAATAACTGAA
>CALWBB010000082.1 GCA_944375885.1 uncultured Merdimonas sp. | reverse complement strand
GCCTGGCGGGCACGATGCTCCCATATTCTGAGCGGACCATCTCACGCTCGCTCCTCACTGTCAGGGCGCGGCGCAGCGTGTCGGATAGCTGCTCGATATTCCGGCGGGCCACCCGCGTATTGTGGCCGTATACCCGCAGATTGTCTGATTTGGCGCGCCTGGCGTATTCAGACTGGTAGTTGCGCTTCACCATGCCGGAAAGGATTCCGTCTGTATAATACAGGCTGCAGTCCGCGTGGGCTCCCCGGCAGAGGGTCCGGTTCAGCCGTTCCTGCTCTCCCTTAGTCAGATAGGAGCGTCCATAATTAAGCTCTATATAGGAATACATCTTGGAAGCGGCTTCCTCGTCTATCACGATTTTTTTCATCCGCCGCTCTCTTTTTTCCTGCTCCGATGGAACCTCGGCTGTCTGGGTAACTGCCTGCTCCACCCGGCTCACGACCTGGGCCAGCTCCTCCTCCATGGCTTCTTCTTCCAGAAACTCTTTCCAGCTGAACTGCTTTAATTCCTCCACTGTCACGGCCAGAACCTGTTCCAGGCCCCCATGGTTCCGCTCAAAATAGGGATCCACCAGCCAGTTGTAAAGCTCATCCACCACGCGGATGATATCCATGACCTCCCGGGTATCCTCCAGGCTTTTGAGCCTGTCCATGGCTTTTCGCATCCGGGACTGTACCAGTACATCCCCTCGGACTGCCTCCTGCATGACCGCGATTTTGATCTGCCCGATGTACATGGAGGCCAGCCTGGAAAAGTCGTGATCCAGCGTATCGGAAAAGGCTTTCTTTCGAATCTCCAGCACACCCGGCCGCTCCCCGCTGATTTTCCGGTATACCGCGCTGTCCACCGCCATCTGGGCCAGACTGGTCAGGGGCTGCTCGTCCGCCCCCAGATACAGCTTTTTCACCAGATAGAGGCCGAAGGCGTCCCGATCGAAATAACGGGAAAAGGCCCCCTGCTTCACCGCGTCGTACAGAGAGATATAGGGGGATTTCGTGTAGGAGATCGTATCCAGCTTCAGGTTCAGGCTGTAGTCGCCGCTGACCGTCCAGCACAGGTTCCGCACCCGGTTCTCGATCTCATAGCGGTATTCTTCAAATTCTTCCAGTTCTTTTTCCTTGTGTTCTTTTTGATCCATACCTTAAAAAATCTTCTCCGCCGTCCAGTCCCCGGGGATTCTTGTCATCACGATATCCCCGACGATCTCCTTCTCGAAAATATCAAAGCTCTTGTTCGTGATCCCCATCGTCACGGCCAGCCGGGGCTTCAGGCCGCAGCGCACCGTCTTAAGCGCCCCGATAAGCCCTCTGAGATCCAGAGGCTTCGTGGAAATCTCACTGTTCGAGGCCTTCAGCTGCAGATCGAGGAACAGGCCGGCAAAGCTGCGAAGGCCTTCCTCCTTTGCGTCCGGAAAGCTGGAGCGTAAAATCAGCATCAGCGTCTCCTCCTCCAGCTCTGGCATGTCGATAACCAGGAACCGGGAAACCAGGGCCTCATTGAGTTCTCTCGTGCCCGCGTAGCCGTAATTCATGGTTCCGATAAAGCGGGTGGCCGGATGAAGCTGAATCCGGTCATAGCCCGGCACATCGATAAGCCTGCGGTAATCCAAAGTCGCGTGCAGCACCGATACCGCGTCGTTTTTTGCCATATTAATCTCATCAAAAATTCCAAAGCCGCCGTTTTCCGCGCACTGATAGACCGGGCCTTTGCGCAGCCGCACCTCATTGTCGATAAAGGTGTCCGTGCCAATCAGAGAGCTGCTGTCCGTGTTCACATTAAACGACATATTATAGGAGGGCCGCCCGAAAATCCAGGCCAGATTCTCCGCCAGAATATTTTTCCCGGTAGCTTTCGGGCCGGAAAGCAGCAGATTTTCCCCTTCCAGAAGGGCTGAGATGGCCATCTCCAGAATCTCTCTCCCATAGTAGGGCACCGGCGGCTTCGCCACCCGGTTCTCTGCCTCCTTTGACACCGGATATTCCTTCCGGAACGCTTCTACCTCTTCTAACAGCTTTGGAGCTACCTGCTGTTCCTCCAAAAATCTTAATTCTTCCATTCTTTTCTCCTGTTATTCATGCCAGCGCCAGAATATAAGGCGCCAATTCGCTAAAATGGCGGATTTCCCGGTAGTCCTTTCCTGCCAGATCCACATCCTCCGGCAGGGGCCTTCTCTTCGCGTTATACCAGACCGCGTGCATGCCGGCGTCCAGGGCGCCCAGCACATCCTTCTTGAAAGTATCGCCCACAAAGACGCACTCTTCCGGAGCACAGCCCGCTTTACGGATACAAAGGCCCATAAATTCCGGATGGGGCTTTTCAAAGCCTGCCTCCTGGCTGGTCACAATATGCTTCACATAAGGCGCGAAGCCAAACCTCTCCAGCTTCTCATACTGCATCCTGGTGGTCATATCCGTGCCGATGCCGATGGAAATTCCCCGCGCAGCCAGCTCCTTTACAGCCTCCAGGCTCCCTGGTTCCGGGGTGCTTACGCTCAAAAGCGTGTCCCAATACAGATGGTACAATTCCTTCATATGGGGGAACAGCGGCTTTCCCCACTGCTCCAGCAGGTTCTGCAGGCGGATGCTCCGGCTGTGGATGGCGGCGTTATCACGGCCCAGCCGCTTCGTGATCTCCTTGCTGTGCTTCTGATAGGCCGCCTTAAATTCTTCTGCATCTATACCAAGCTCTCTTTGCGCGTACCCGCCCATTTTTTCCATGCCCAGGGCATGTCCTATCTCATAATCGTAAAGTGTATCGTCAATGTCAAAAATTACTTCCTTTATCATCCCGCTCTCCTCTGTCTAAAGCTCCTCCTCCAGCAAAAACTCTGCCAGCACGCAGTTGCTGACGTCGATTCCTCTGTCCGTGAGGAAAATCCGTTCTCCCTGCCGCGCCAGCAGTCCCTCCCGCTGCAGCCGTTCCAGTATTTCTCCATAAATGTCCTTCATCTGCTCCGTCAGAATTATCCCTTCGCTTTTCCGAAGGCCCAGGAACATGGTCTCCTCCAGCTCGTCCTTCCTGCTCAACGGCAGAACGCTTTCATATGAAAAATTTCCTTTCAGATAAGCGGCCAGATCGCTGCTGTTCGTATACCGCACATGCCCAAGCAGGGACGCCGCTCCGATGCCGAAGCCTTTATAGTCTGTCCTCTCCCAGTAGGACAGGTTGTGACGGCAGGCAAAGCCCGGCCTGGCATAGTTGGAAATCTCATATCTTTCATAGCCCTTTTCCCGGAGAAATTCCTTTGTGTCCTCATACATCAGCCGATCTTCATCCTCATTCGGAAGAAGGGCGTGGCCGGGTGTACCCTCCCGGTACTTCTCATAAAAAGGCGTCCCCTCCTCGATGATAAGGCTGTAGGCGGAGATATGCTCCGGCCCAAGCCCTGCCACCCTGGATAGCGTCGAAAGCCAGCCCTCCCTGGTCTGCCCCGGAAGGGCAGACATCAGATCCACGTTCAGATTCCGGAAACCCTTCCTGCGGGCCAGCTCGAAGCTTTCCAGGAACTCCTCATAGGTATGGATCCTGCCCAGGGCCTGCAGCTCCCGGTTGTCTGCCGACTGAAGGCCGATGCTTAAGCGGTTCACGCCGGCCGCCCGGTAAGCCGAAAGCTTTTCCTCCGTCAGCGTTCCCGGGTTGCATTCCACGGTGATCTCCGCGCCTGCCTCCACCGGCAGCTGCCGGTACAGCTCCTCCAAAACGCTGCACAGCAGCCTGCCTGACAGGATAGAAGGCGTCCCGCCGCCGAAAAAGATGGTGGCCGCCTGGTAATTTTCCCGAAGCCCTTCTGCGGCGGCCCGGATTTCTTCCTTCAGGCATTCCACGTACCGCTCCATCGTCTCAGTGGAAGCGGGGGCGGAAAGGAAATCGCAGTAGGCGCACTTGCGCGCGCAGAAGGGAATGTGGATGTAGACGCCAAGAGGCTGTTTCGTCCTGCTCATGCGCCTACCTGTCGTCCAGCTTGAGCACGCTCATGAAGGCCTTTTGCGGAATCTCCACGTTTCCAATCTGGCGCATCCGCTTCTTGCCTTCCTTCTGCTTCTCCAGAAGCTTCTTCTTTCGCGTGATATCGCCGCCATAGCACTTGGCCAGCACGTCCTTTCGCACCGCCTTCACCGTCTCACGGGCGATGATCTTGCTGCCGATGGCCGCCTGAATCGGGATCTCGAACAGGTGCCTCGGGATCTCCTCTTTGAGCTTCTCGCACATCTTCCGCCCCCGCTCGTAGGCGGTGCTGCTGTGTACGATGAAGGAAAGGGCGTCCACCTCTTCCTTATTAATCAGGATATCCAGCTTCACCAGATCCGCCGGCTCGTAGCCCTTCATCTCATAGTCGAAGGAGGCGTAGCCCCGGGACCGGGATTTCAGCGCGTCAAAGAAATCGTAAATAATCTCGTTCAAGGGCAGCTCATATTTCAAAAGCGCCCTGGTTTCCTCCATATATTCCATCCCCAGGTAGACGCCCCGCCTCTCCTGGCAGAGCTCCATGATGGGGCCGATGAATTCCGTCGTCACCATGATCTCAGCGCTGACGAAGGGCTCCTCCATGTGCTCGATCTCCGCCGGATCCGGCAGGTTGGAGGGATTCGTAAGCTCGATGACCTCTCCGTTGGTCTTGTACACCTTGTAGATAACGCCCGGGGCCGTCGTCACCAGGTCCAGGTTATATTCCCGCTCCAGGCGCTCCTGGATGATCTCCAGATGCAGAAGGCCCAGGAAGCCGCAGCGGAAGCCAAAGCCCAGAGCGATGGAGGTCTCCGGCTCGAACTGCAGGGAGGCGTCGTTGAGCTGGAGTTTTTCCAGGGCGTCCCGGAGATCCGGGTACTTGGCTCCGTCCGCCGGGTACATGCCGCAGTACACCATCGGCAGCACCTTCTTGTAGCCCGGCAGGGCCTTGTCACAGGGTCTGTCCCGATCCGTGATGGTATCGCCCACCCGGGTATCCCGCACGTTCTTGATGCTGGCTGTGATATAGCCTACCATGCCGGCGGACAGCTCGTCCGAGGGAATAAACTGCCCGGCTCCGAAATAGCCGACCTCTACCACCTCTGCCTCGGCTCCCGTGGCCATCATACGGATAGCCGTTCCCTTTTTCACGGTTCCTTCCATAATCCGGCAGAACACGATGACGCCCTTGTAGGAATCGTAAAGGGAATCAAAAATCAGGGCCTTCAGAGGCGCCTCCGGATCTCCGCCCGGCGCCGGGATCTTCTCCACAATCGCCTCCAGCACCTGCTCTACATTCAGTCCGGTCTTGGCGGATATCTGGGGCGCGTCCTGGGCTTCCAGCCCGATGACGTCCTCGATCTCGTCAATCACCCTCTGGGGCTCCGCGCTTGGGAGATCCACCTTGTTGATCACCGGGACGACCTCCAGGTCGTGGTCCAGGGCCAGATAGACATTGGCCAGCGTCTGGGCCTCGATGCCCTGGGCAGCGTCCACCACCAGCACCGCTCCCTCGCAGGCCGCCAGGCTTCTGGACACCTCGTAGTTGAAGTCCACATGGCCCGGCGTGTCGATCAGATTGAAGGTATACTCCTCCCCGTCCTTCGCCTTGTAAATCGTCCGCACCGCCTGTGCCTTTATGGTAATGCCGCGTTCCCTCTCCAAATCCATATTGTCCAGGACCTGAGCCTGCATCTCCCGGCTGGTCAGAAGTCCTGTCATCTCTATGATACGATCCGCCAGAGTAGATTTTCCGTGGTCAATATGCGCAATGATGCAGAAGTTGCGAATTCTGCTCTGCTCTGTCTTTGTCATTCCATACTCCTCCGTAAAAATTCTTCCACCCTATCTTACCTTTAAATCGCCCGGCGATCAAGTCTCCCTAGTTTCTTTTTTCAGTTCCTTTTTTCAGTTCACCGTCCATTTGCAATTATTTCCGCCTGTTTTACACCTCTTTTCTTTTCATCAGTTTCTCATCCAGGCTGTACTCTGAGCCTTCCGTAAGGCCCATAAGCGTAAAGACAAAGCATAGAAGCCGAAGCATAAAAAGGCAGCAGATGCTTACGTGCAAGCACGACACATCTGCCGCCATGTCTGAACCGGCTGTAAATAGCTGCGTTTCATCACATGCTCTTATCTGACCGCCGCGAAAGCAGCGGGTTCATACTCTTCAGGCTGATAGCAAGCGTCGAAGTATTATGAAGAAGAGCAGAGGCGGACGGCTGCAGGATTCCCGCCACGCCCAGCGCGATCAGCCCCGTATTAAAACCTACAATGCTCCTGTAATTCCAGTGGATCCGGCGCATCAGGCTGCTGCTGATATGCTTCAGGGCCACAAGCTGCCAGAGATCCTCCGCACCTATGGTCACATCCGCGACCTCCCGAGCCAGCTCCGCGCCATCGCTGATGGCGATTCCCACATCGGCCGCAGACAGAGCCGGCGAATCGTTAATGCCGTCTCCCACCATGATGACCTTCCTGCCTTTTGACTTTTCCATCTCTACAAAGCGGGCCTTATCTTCCGGAAGCACCTCGGAATAATACTCGTCCACGCCTGCCTTCGCGGCGGCTGCCCGGGCAGTCCTGTCGCTGTCGCCTGTCATCATGACTGTCTTGGAGATTCCCGCCTCCTTCAGAGCGCGCACCACCTGGGCCGCCTCCTCCCGCAGGGGATCCTCAATGCAGATGACGCCTGCCAGTACCCCCTCCACAGCCAGATACAGCTGGGAATATTCCGGGGGAAGGGCGTCCAGCTTTTCTTTCGCCCCTTCCGGGAGCGCACATTTTTCATCCTCAAATACAAAATGCCAGCTTCCGATGAGCGCTTTCTTCCCCTCTACCGTAGTAGAGATACCATGTGCTACCAGATATTCCACCTTGGAATGCTTTTCCTCATGCTGCAGTCCCTTTGCTCTGGCCGCATCCACCACAGCCTTCGCCATGGAATGGGGAAAATGCTCCTCCAGACAGGCCGCCAGCCGCAGAATCTCGTCCGGATCCTCCCCGTTGCAGGATACCACCCGAGACACCGTAGGCCGTGCCTTCGTCAGGGTCCCCGTCTTGTCAAAGACAATGGTATCCGCCTCCGCCACGGCTTCCAGATATTTTCCTCCCTTTACCGTCACATGAAAAGCCCCTGCCTCCCGGATGGCGGAAAGCACGGAAATAGGGATCGCCAGCTTCAGCGCGCAGGAAAAATCCACCAGCAGCACCGCCAGCATCTTTGTCACGTTTTTCGTAAAAAACCAGGTCAGGGCCGACCCTGCCAGCGTCCAGGGCACCAGTCTGTCCGCCAGATGCTCCGCTTTCCCTTCCACAGAAGATTTCAGCTTTTCAGATTCCTCGATCATGGCTGCGATACGCTCATATTTGCTGGCGCCGGTTCCCACCCGGACACGAATGGTCAGCTCGCCCTCCTCCACAACGGTTCCGGCGTATACGGAGGCTCCCTTTGTCCTGGCCACCGGCACGGATTCCCCCGTCAGGGAAGCCTGGTTTACCATCGCTTCCCCGGCTTCTACCGTCCCATCGAAGGGGATCACGTTTCCCATATGGACAACCACCAGATCCTGCCCCCGCACCTTCGCGGAGTCCACCAGGACTTCCTGCCCGTCACAAAGAAGCCACACCTTTTCAATATTCAAAGACATGCTCCGGGCCAGATCGCCCACAGATTTTTTATGGGTCCATTCCTCCAGAATTTCTCCGATGCCCAGCAGGAACATGACGGATCCTGCCGTATCAAAATCTCCGCGGAACACAGATACGCCGATGGCCGCCGCGTCCAGCACCGGCACCTCCAGCTTCCGCCTTGCCAGCGTGCGCAGGCCGTGCCGCAGATATCTGCAGGATCGGAAAGCAGTAGCTCCTGCCCGTATGGGATAAGGAAGAAACAGCTTGCTTCCCGCCCGCAGCACCATTTTCATCACTAGTTTTTCCCAGTATTCTTCATTCAGTTTTCTCCCGGAACTCTGGAATACTGCCTCCGGAACCTTTATCTTACCATACTGGAACTCCCGGAGCAGGCGGATCACTTCTTCCCGTTCTCCCCGGTAACAGATGACTGCGCCGGAGGTTCTGCGCTTCACCTTGGCTGATATCACGTTTTCCTGGCAGTTCAGATAATACTCCAGAGTATCCGCCTCTCTGCAGGTCATTTCCTTCTGGGCTGCCTGCACGCGGATCCTTCCCCGTATCTCATGCCGGATTTTAAATTTCATCCGAAACCTCTGCCTCCGCTTCCGCAGCAGCGCGCTCCTCGTTGATCTGCTGAGCCTCCGCGTAGATATCTTCTGCGTTCTCCTGAATGGCAGCCGCAGTCTTCATTACGCAGCTTTTCGCCCGCAGGGCGGCCGCCGTACAGCTCGTATATACCTTCTTCGCGTCTTTGCTGGACAAAAGCTTGATTCCAGCCGTTCCAAACAATACGCCTGCCGCAAAAATTCCTGTCTTTTTCCAGTCGATACACTCAAAACATTTTAACATCTTCGGTTCTCCTCTTTCCAAGTCTTTTCTATTGTTTTTCCGCCCGGGTTATTTGTGCTTATACCCTGTGTAAAAGGTCATAAACAGGCATACCGCCAAGGCCCAAGCCCAGAATCTGTGATTTTTCATGGTCGCGAGACCTCCTTCCTGCCCTCCGGCCATCTTATTATAGCACCGCAGGTGGAAAAAGGAATATTTTGAAAATGATAATTTTTATCAATTACCTTTCAGCACCTGGTTGAGCACATAGGCCAGCGGCTCCATAGCGTTCAGCATTTCCTGGAGCGTATTGGTCTGGGCCCCGGCCTCCACCAGCAGGGATTTCGGGCGCAGATGCAGGTTGTAGCGCAGGCTCTTTAAGTAGACCTTTCTCGTAAAGCCCGGATAATACTTCTCACAGCCCAGCTTCATCTGCAGGGAAAGGGCCAGGTTTTCCCCGATATAGGGGTTCTCCAGATAGCCGATGGGACCGTTCCTTTTGCTGAAGCTCAGTCCGTTGAAAAACATGATCTGGGCCGTGGTTTTTCCGTTCACCTCCGTCACCAGATGGGTATCCTCCTGCACGCCGTCCCGGTGCAGGTCGATGACGACCTCGATCGTGGGGTTTTCCGCCAGGATCTGCTCCACATCCTCCGCCGCCAGCGTATAAGCCTGGTTCCTGTCCAGCTTTCCGTCTATAAAATCGTAGACGCCTGTATTATGTATCACGTTGTAGCCGTAGGTATCCCGCAGAAGCTCCGCCAGATATTCCCCCACCCCTACGATGGTGGTGCTGCTGTCCCCCGGGACGGAATCCACAAAGCCCTCCTGGGAATGGGTGTGGTAAATCAGGATCTGGGGAGCCGAGCTGTCCTGCTTCATCGTCATATCCATCCCCAGCAGCGTCTCCGCGTCCAACAGATCGCTGCTGATATCCGTATTGCTCTCTACGATATAGAAATTATTTTTCAGAAAATCGAAATCGGAAAGCTGCTCCAGCGTATACTCCGTCCCAAGCACCGCGCCGCTCTGGACGGCGCCGGCCGCCTGGCCGCCTGCCTCAGCCTGAGCCAGGGCCTCCTGCTCCCTGCGTTCCTGTTCCAGAGCCGCCTGCTCCTCCTGGGCGGCCCTTAGGTTCTCCTCCTCCACCTTCTCCGCGATATCGAAGGCCTCGCCTGTCTGGGCATCGATCTCATTCTCATCATGGGCCCCTCCCTGAATCAGGATCTCGTAGGCGGCTGTGCTCTCCGATGCTGTCTCGTACAGCTTTTGTTCTTCTACAAAAGAAAAAAGAGGAAAAACCTCCGCCGCCTCCTGGATCAGGAGTTCCTCCAGGCTTGCCGCTGTTCCCCTGTCGCCAGCCGCAAAGGCAAGTCCCGGATAAAGACATTTCGCAGCTGCGTTCTGCAGCGTGCCTTCCGCGTTTGTCAGGACTTTTTTTACCGCGTATCCAATCTTGGGAAGGGCACGCCCCCTGACCCCATATCCCAGAATATAAAGGCCAAGCGCAGCGATGGCGAGCCATGCGGCTCCATTTATAATTTTCTGCAGTCGATCCATCTTTTCACCCCATACCGCATTCCAATCCGGCACATTCCGGGCTTTCATGCTATCCCCAATATATTCTCTCCGGCTTTTTTCTATGACAGGGCGATATTCAGGGCCTCGGAAATCGTATAGCTTAAGGATTTGATGGTCTCGTCAATGTCTTTGGGCGTCACAAACATGGTGTTAAGCCCCGGAGGAACCGCGTTTCTGTCCCGGACCGCGTCGTAGACTATTGTCGCCGCGTCCACCACCGTCGGCACTCCGATGGCGATCACCGGAACCCCTATGGTCTCCCTTGTCAGGCTGTGACGGTGATTCCCCACGCCGGAGCCTGGATGGATGCCCGCGTCCGAAATCTGAATCGTCCGGTTTAGCCTCTTGCTGCTTCGGGCAGCCAGGGCATCTATGGCTACCACCACATCGGGCTTCGTCTCTTCCACCACGCCCCGCACGATTTCCAGAGTCTCCATCCCTGTCTGCGCCATGACGCCTGGCACGATACTGCTGACCAGATGAGCCTTTTGTGTCCCAAGGGCCGCCTTTCCATACTCACGCACCAGATGCCGGGTGACTTTTAGGTTTCCCACCACCTCTGGCCCCAGGGCGTCCGGCGTCACCTCCCGGTTTCCCAGCCCCACAATCAGTACAGATTTTTCCCGTCCCGTCCCCAAAAGCTCCCGCAGACAGCCCGCCAGCGTCTCCGATACCTCGCGGTGGTAATCCTTATCCTCCTCTGAAAGCTTTGGAGCCTCCAGCGTAATATAGACTCCCACCGGTTTTCCCATAGCCTTCGCCCCATTTTCTGTCTCGATGAAGACCTTCGTGAGACGAATATCACGTTTTTCATCATACCGCTCCTCCACAGAGACACCGCGGATCTCGGCGTCCTCCTCAAAGCGCTCCCTGGCCTCCAGAGCCAAATCCGTACGTACCTGAAACTGTTCCATCGTCTTTCCTTTCTCCGCCTGCGCTGCCGCGCCTGAATCGGCCGTGAATCGTAACCTTAAAGCGTTACCATTCACAGCCGCCCACCCACATGTGTATTTAAAGCTAGTTTTCACGTTTTTTTGCAAAATATGTATTGACAGAAAAGCCTTCCTGGCCTACAATAAATGAGTATGTTTTGTAAAGACGTCCGTGTCCGGCTTTTACGGAACATGTACAGATAAAAT
>CALWBB010000081.1 GCA_944375885.1 uncultured Merdimonas sp. | reverse complement strand
TGGATCATATCCGCGCACTCCTCAGCGGTGCCCACCGGATACTCCGGGATATAAGCTTTTACATTGCGCAGCTTTAAGTTGTAGCTTGCGTTCAGCATGCCGCAGTAAGCGTCGCCGCGGCCCTGCACCAGATCCTTTCCGGTCTCCTCCGCAGCCGCCACGAACATCACCGGGCCGTCGAAATGCTTCGCCAGCAGGGTCTCGGAAATCTCCGGTCCGAAGTTTCCAAGATACACCACCAGGGCGTCGCAGCCCGCCTTCTTTACATCCTCCAGCGCCTGCACCATGTGGATCTCGCTCTCCACGATGCAGACCGGACACTCATAGATATCCGCCGCGTCATACTTCTTCGCATACGCGTCCACCAGGGCCTTCCTGCGGTTCACAGAAAGAGACTCCGGGAAACAGTCGCGGCTTACCGCCACGATTCCTACTTTTACTGCCGGTACGTTAATCATATCCATCCTCCTTACAGATTTAAAATGAATTAAAATTTGATTCCGGTTTTCAGGTTCTCGCCTTTTAGGCCCACAAAGGCTCCGCCTTCGCCAAGTCCCGACTCCTCATGGGCAATCAGCCATTTGTTGCGGGCAGCCAGCAGGCGGTCCTCGCCAAGGGCTCCCGTCACTTTCGGGGCTTCCTCATTGGTTCCCTTCGCCAGCACAATCGCCACCTGGAAGCCATCCTTTACCAGGCTGCAGGGCGCGTAGTGAAGCGTGGTCGCGTAAAGTTCCACCGCGCAGCCGGCCGGAACCTCGAACATCTCCATCTTTCCAGTATCGTAGGTAAAATCATCCTCAATATCCTGCTGGCATCCCACGATCAGGACAGCGCCCTGATACGCGATATTGATCTCGGAACAGCGGTGGTACTCGATGGCGTTCAGCGTATCATTTTTTCCGTTGCAGTAGCCGATCTGGATGGGAATGCCGCCAAACGCGCTGTCCCGGACCGCGTCAAACTCTGCCGCAGCCTCCAGGGACGGCTCGGACGCCACATAGACCACCTCATCCGTAAGCGGCGTCTTTCCCAGACGCTCCAGAAGATCGGGGATTTTAAGGTCCAGGACTCTTCCGTATTTCCGAAATTCCGGATCTGTCACCTTTTTCATTGTGTTCCATCCTCCTTATGCCTTATATGTAAATGGTTTACTGGCTCTTTCTCTTGGAAACCACATCGAAGATAACGGCTGCCAGAAGAACGAGGCCCTTTACGACTCTCTGGTAGTTGGCGTCTACGCCCATGATGGACATGCCCAGGTTGATAACGCCCATCAGCACGGCTCCGATGATGACGCCGGGAACCGTTCCGACTCCGCCGTACGCGGAAGCGCCGCCGATAAAGCAGGATCCGATAGCGTCCATCTCATAGTTCTGTCCGTAAGTGGGCTGGGCGGAGGTCATGCGGGCGATGGTCAGCATGCCTGCCAGGGCAGCCAGAAGGCCCATGTTCGTATAAGCGATGAAATATACCTTATCCGTATTGATACCGGAAAGCTTCGTCGCCTTCTCGTTTCCTCCTACCGCGTAGAAGTAGCGGCCCGTGGTCGTCATGGAGGTGATATAGCCGTAAATCAGGACGACTACGATGACCCATACCAGAGCGGCCGGAATGCCCTTGTGCAGGGACAGGTTGTAGGTGAACCACAGAAGCACGGCGCAGAGCACGATCACCTTTGCCAGCATGGCGTTGAAGGAGCCGGTCTCATAGCCTTTTTTCTTACGTGCAAAGTATCCCCGGAACTGGGTCAGGGCGAAAATCGCGCAGGCAATCACGCCGGCCAGCATACAGGTGATATTGAAGCCGTTTCCGCCGAAGAAATCGGGAACGTAGCAGTCAGCGCCGCCGCCGAAGATTTTTACAAAGGTCTCGTTGGTAATGGAAACCGTCATACCGTTTAACACCACGTTGGAAAGGCCGCGGAATACCAGCATGCCGGACAGAGTGGTGATGAACGGCGGAATGCGCACGAAGGCGATCCAGAAGCCCTGCCACGCGCCGATGGCCAGGCCGACCAGCAGCATGATCAGGATGGACAGCCACATATTCATCTCGTAGGTCTCCATCATGGTCGCGCCGACCGCGCCTACGAAGCATACTACAGAACCTACCGACAAGTCGATGTTTCCTCCTGTCAGGATGCAGAGCAGCATACCGGTGGCCAGGACGAACACGTACGCATTCTGCGCAATCAGGTTATTGATGTTCTGGGGAAGGAGAATCTTTCCTTCTGTCTGCCAGGCAAAGAAGGCAGTCACCAGAATCAGTACCAGGATCATCGTATATTTTTTTACAAATTCCATAACTTTTGTCTTACTCATCGTCTACTCTCCTTTGCTCGACTTCAGAATGCAGGACATGATAACCTCCTGCGTCGCTTCCTCGTGGGACAGTTCTCCCACGATCCGTCCCTCGTTCATGACATAAATCCGGTCGCTCATGCCGAGAACCTCCGGCAACTCCGAGGAAATCATGATGACGGACTTGCCGGCAGCGGCCAGTTCGTTAATGATACAGTAAATCTCGTACTTCGCTCCTACGTCGATACCTCTGGTGGGCTCGTCAAGGATCAGCACATCTGGATCCGCGAACATCCACTTGGCCAGAAGCACCTTCTGCTGGTTGCCGCCGGAGAGGTTGCCCACGTTCTGCTCGACTGTGGGACATTTGGTCCGAAGCTTCTCCCGGTACTCCTCGGCTACGGCAAATTCCTTATCCTTGTCGATGATGCCGTGGCTGGATACGCCCGCCATGTTGGCCAGGGTCGTATTCGTCTTGATGGGATTCGACAAAATCAAACCGTTGCCTTTCCGGTCCTCCGTTACGTAGGCCAGCTTGTGGTTGATGGCGTCCCTCTCATTTTTCAGGTGGACCTCTTTTCCGTTGATGAAGAGCTGTCCGGAGATATTCGTGCCGTAGCTCTTTCCGAAGATACTCATGGCCAGTTCTGTACGGCCCGCGCCCATCAGTCCGGAGATGCCTACCACCTCGCCCTTATGCACCTTGATGGACACGTTGTCGCAGACCTTGCGCTCGGAGTAGAGCGGGTGGTATACGGTCCAGTTCTTGACCTCCAGGTTGACCTCCCCGATCTTCACGCCCGGCCGTTTCGGGAAACGATCCGCGATCTCGCGGCCTACCATGCCCTTGATGATGCGCTCCTCGGAGAACTCATCCACGCCCTTGACCAGCGTCTCAATCGTCGCGCCGTCGCGGATGACCGTGATCTTATCCGCCACATAAGCCACCTCGTTCAGCTTATGGGAAATGATAATGCAGGTCATGCCTTCTTTTTTGAATTTCAGCAGCAGATCCAGAAGCGCCTGGGAATCTGTCTCGTTCAGGGAAGCCGTCGGCTCATCCAGAATCAGAAGCTTGGCGTTCTTCGCCAGGGCCTTGGCGATTTCCACCAGCTGCTGCTTTCCTACGCCGATGTCCTTGATCAGCGTTCTGGAGGACTCTTTGAGTCCCACGGTCTTTAAATGAATATCCGCCTGACCATACGTCTCATTCCAGTCAATGGCGGCTTTTTTTCCACGTTCGTTGCCGAGGAACATATTTTCCCCGATGGTCATATAAGGGATCAGCGCCAGTTCCTGGTGGATGATGACGATGCCCTTCTCCTCACTGTCCTTGATTTTTGAAAACTTGCATGTTTCGCCGTTATAAATAATATCACCCTCATAAGTGCCGTAAGGGTAAATACCGCTTAAGACATTCATCAGGGTAGATTTTCCTGCTCCGTTCTCGCCGACCAGAGCATGGATCTCTCCTTCTTCTACCTGGAGATTTACATTATCCAGTGCTTTGACACCAGGGAATGTTTTGGTGATATTTTTCATTTCAAGCAAAATCTTTGCCAAAGTGAACCCCTCCCTGTCCTGTGGCAGTCCAGACTGGCTGGACTGTTCTATCGTCTCCTTAAAACAGGCGGGGAAGCCAAGCCCCGCCTGTGTGTTCAAATTCCGCTTTTACTGAAGATCTGCCTCGGTGTAGTATCCGGAGTCAATCAGCAGCTCCTGATAGTTGGACGCGTCTACGATAACCGGCTCGCACAGATAGGACGGGATAACGCCTGTTCCATTGTCGTATGTCTCGGTATCGTTTACCTCAGCCTCGCCGCCCTGCATAACGGCCTCAACCATCTTTACAACCTGGCTTGCAAGAGTTCTCGTATCCTTGAATACGGACATGGACTGCTTGCCGTCTACGATGTTCTTTACGTTCGCGATATCGCAGTCCTGACCGGTCAGGATCGGATACTCGCCGGTGTAGTTCGCTGCCAGAGCGTTGGCTACGCCAAGAGCTGTGGAGTCGTTGGAAGCCAGAACTACGTCAAGCTGTGTGCCGTCTGCGTAGTAGGAGGACAGGATGTTCTCGAATCTGGACTGGGCGGTCTCAGTTGCCCAGTTGGCAGTCGCAACCTCTTCCTTGGTCATCTGGCCGGAGGGAACTACCAGCTTGCCCTCGTCGATGTAGGGCTGCAGAACGTCCATAGCGCCGCCGAAGAAGTAGTTTACATTGTTGTCGCCCGGGTCGCCGGTAACGATTTCCAGGTTGAACGGTCCCTCTGCGTTGTCCAGGTCAAGGGCGTCTACGATGTACTGGCCCTGGGTCTGGCCTACCAGATAGTTATCGAAGGTAGCGTAGTAGGTAACGGCGTCAGAGTTCATAATCAGACGGTCGTAAGCGATAACCGGAATGCCCTGCTCCTTTGCCTGAGCCAGAACGGTTCCAAGGGAATCTCCGTCGATGGAAGCGATAACCAGAAGCTCGCATCCGTTGGTGATCATGGTCTCAATCTGGGATACCTGGGTAGCGATGTCGTTGGAAGCGTACTGAAGCTCTACGGTGTAGCCCGCTGCTTCCAGCTCTGCCTTCATGTTGGAGCCGTCCTGGTTCCATCTCTGCAGGTCCTGGGTCGGCATGGATACGCCTACCAGGCCGCCGCCTGCTTCTGTGTCAGCCGCGTCTGCATCCTCTGCAGCGTCCTCGGTCTCTGCCGCGTCTGTGGTTTCGGTCGTGGTCTCTGCCGCGTCATCGCTTCCTCCGCCGCATCCAGCCAGCATGGAAACAGCGAGTACGCCTGCGAGAAGAACACTTAAGAATCTTCTTTTCATGATTTTTCCTCCCTTTGAAGATGTTTTTTTGATAAGAAAACTATAGCATGACTCCCCTAGCAATTAGTTGTCACGATGCTTCAAATTCTTGCCATTTAGTTTATTCACTGAACAAACTATTAGCATTTTTTTGCCGGAAAAAGAAAGCAGGACAAGATTGTCCTGCTTCCAGCTCCTTTTTCTGATTCAGCGCTCCACATTCAGATAAATATCCTCTTCCAGATGATACCCGTCGTCGATAATCACCTGCATATTGCTCTCTGTCACCGCAATGGGTTCCAGACCTATGTAGGGCACCTCGTAGGTCCCGTCAAAATAGGTGCCTGCCGTCTTGACGCTTCCCTCCTCCGCCAGGGCCACGGCGCTCTCCGCCGCCCGCATGGCGAGGGTCTCGATGGATTTGTAGACGGTCATGGTCTGGGTTCCCTCCACGATCCGCTGGCAGCCGGAGAGATCCGCGTCCTGGCCCACCACGCAGACCTCCCCGGCCAGCCGCCGCTCCGAAAGAGCCCGGATCACCTGGCTGGCGATATCGTCGTTGCCGCACATGACGGCGTCCAGCTCTCCGCCCTCATCCAGGAACCCGCTGACCGCCGCGTATCCCATCTCGCCCAGCCAGTTGTCTGCGTAGGCGGTTTCCACAATCTCCAGATCCGTCTTATCCATGACGCTGTAAAATCCCTTCTCCACCAGGGAGACATTATTATCCTCCGGAGAGCCGCACATCATGAAGACCTTCCCTCCGGCCGGCGTGTTGGCCGCGATGCACTCCGCCATCATCTGCCCGATGCGCTCGTTGTCAAAGCTGATGTACAGATCCACGCCCGCGTCCGTAAGCAGGCGGTCGTAAGCGATCACCCGGATGCCCTCCCGCTTGGCCTTCGCGACCACATCGGAAAGCCCCCGGGAATCCACCGCGATCACCGCGATGACGTCCACATCCTTCTCAATCAGATACTCTATCTGGGCGATCTGCTCCTCCACATCGCCGTTGGCGTTCTGCACGTTGACCTCGGCGCCAAGCTCTGAAGCCCGGGCCACAAAGGCGTCCCGATCCCGCTGCCAGCGCTCCAGCACGAAGGTGTCAAAGGAAAGCCCGATGCGGATCCGGTCCTCCTCTTCCTCCTGCCTGGGCTCCTCCTGCTTTTCCTCCTGGGAGCCGCAGCCCGCCAGAACGCCCAGGACCGCCATAAGCAGCAGAGCCGCCATAAGCCTTCTTTCCCTTCTCATCGCTTTCCCTCCCTGAATTCCGTCGGCGTGCAGCCCTCATATCTCTTGAAAATCCTGCTGAAATAATTGGGATCGCTGTAGCCAATCTCCGCGCAGATCTGCTTGATGCTCTTTCCTCCCTCCAAAAGCAGTTCCCTGGCGCGCTTCATGCGCACTCCCGTCACATACTCCACAAAATTCGAGCCGGTCACTTCCTTAAACAGCTTGCTGAAATAATAAGGGCTCATATCCATCTGCCGGGACATCTCTTCCAGAGACAGATCCTTCCGGTAATTGTGCCGGATATATTCCTGCGCCTTCTCGATGGCCTCGTTGGAATACTCCTTCTTCTGCCCGGCCACATTGCCGGCCGCCGCCTCCGCCTTCTGCACGAACCAGCTGCGGACCTTTCCCAGATCTTCCTTTTCCGCCAGCTCCAGGTACTCTCCCCGATCCCGGAAGCGGTACAGAAGGCCGCCGCTTTTATAAGCCACATATTCCATAAAAAGCACGAATTCCAGTGTCTTCAGCCGGATATTCGGCTCATAGTCCTTCTGGGTCTCCTCCATCCAGTCAAAATAATTCCGGGCGGCCTCTTTTGCTTCCTGGGCTTTGCCCGCCTTGATGCAGTCAAACAGCCTGTTCTCCAGATGCAGCGGATAGTCCGGCTCATACTCGCAGAATACGGGAAGATCCCGGCAGTGGGCGACGCTTCCCTTTCCTGTCTCCAGAGCTTTCTCCGCGTCCCGGTAGGACTCCGCCATCTTCTCCGGCGGCAGGATGCTTCCAATCCCTATCCGGCAGCTAAGCCCCGTGGCCTCCGATAATTTCTTCTGCAGCTGGCGGCATTTTTCCACATCCCGCACCCGGCTGTCGTAATCCCCCTGTTCCATTTCCGTAGGGACGCATACCACCAGCCGGTTCGTCATCAGCGGGCCGATATAGCAGCGGTAGAAATCCCGGATCGTCTCGCAGCTTCTCCCGTACAGCCTCTGCAGGCGCACGCCCGTGCCTACGGGATTCGTCATGTGCTCCCCCTCCTGCTCCTCGCCGAACTCCAGCACCAGGGTAAACAGATTCTCCTCCGTCATGCCAAGAAGCTGCCGGTAATTCTCGATCCCGGAGGTCTCTCCTTCCTGGAGAAGGCCGGCCATGACAAAGCCCTGCTCTATCATGGGAACCACGATCTCCAGCTTCTCCCGGATCTCCAGATCCCTGCTCCGCTTTTCCCTCCTGGCGTCAATCAGCTCCATGGCCCTCTGAAGGACTGCCACGATCTTCCTCTGGTTCACAGGCTTGTTCAGGTAATCCAGCACGCCCAGGTTGATAGCCTCTTTCGCGTAGTCGAACTTGTCGTAGGCCGACATGACGATAAAAATAAGATTGGCGTTGTTTTTCCGGATCTCCTTCATCGCCTCGATTCCGTTGATTCCGGGCATCTGGATGTCCATAAAGGCGATATCCGGGCGGAAGCTCTCCGCCAGCTCGATGACGCTGCGTCCCGTCTTCGCGGAGACAATCTCGCACCGATCCCCGAAATTCTGCCGGATGATATAGGTCAGGGAATCAATGACGATTCCCTCGTCGTCTGCCAGCATAATCTTATACATGACTTTCTCCTTCCTCCGCTTCCGGACAAGGCAGGTACAGGAGCACCTCCGTACCCTTGTTTTCGCCCTCGCTTCGTATCTCCAGTACATTCTCTGTATTGTAATAGAGGCGCAGGCGGCTGATCACATTGCCAAGGCCGATTCCTGTGGAATTTCTGGACAGATCTGTCTCCTGGATCCTGCCTTCCATGACCTCCTGGATCTTCTCCTGGCTCATCCCGGTTCCGTTATCCCGAATGGAAATGCGGATTTTCCCGTCCTCCCGGGCTGCCGTCAGCACAATCCAGCCCTCCCAGTCAATGCCCCGGATACCGTAGGTCGCCGCGTTTTCCACAATGGGCTGCAGAATCATGCTGGGCACCTTTACCTTGAGAAGTCCTTCCTCCACCTGGCTTTTGAAATGAATCTCGCCGCTGAAGCGTACGTTCATAATATAGAGATAGCTGTCCACCAGCTCCAGCTCTTCCTGGAGCGTGGCCTCCTGGTTAATCTTTTTTACGTTGTAGCGGAAGAAATCCGCCATATTCTCCACAAACAGGCAGGTCCTGTCCGCTCCCTCCATCATGGCCAGCTGCGAGCCTGCGTTCAGGGTATTGAACAGGAAATGAGGATTAATCTGGGCCTGAAGATATTTCAGCTGGGCGTCCTTTAAGTGGCTTTCCATCATCAGCTGCTTTTCCTTCATGGCTGCTTCCTTCTCCATGTTCTCCCTGGTTTTCTCCAGATTCACGCGGATGCTCTCCATCATCTGGTTGAAGGCGCCGGCCACGGTAGCCACCTCGTCTCTGCCCCGAACCTGGACGTCCTCCACCTCCAGGCAGCCGCCGGATACCCGGTCAGCCGTCTGCGCCAGAGCCGTCAGGGGACCCGTGATATTTCTGGCAAGCACATAGATGAGAAAGCCATTGGCGATTCCCGCAAGCACAAGAATCACCAGGCTGAAATTCTCAAAGGTGCGCAAAGCCTCCACCAGCCCCAGATAGCTCTCTGTATTCACCTCAAACTGCAGGTTGTTCAGGCTGTAGATCCAGTCGCTGATATTGCGGAATTTCACCGAAGCTTCCTCGTACTTCTGGCCATAGCGCTCGATATTGCGCCCACGTTTGGCCTGCATGGCCTCGTCCGCCACCTCCAGGTATTCCCCGGTCATCCGCCGGATATTGCGCTCCATCATCAGCATTTCATTGCTGCAGATCTCGTCATTCAGATCCTGCAGCTGCCCGTTCAGCTCCTGGCAGCTCTGATAATAGGCCTCCAATGTATCCGTATTTTTTACGCTCAGGTATTCCTCCATGCTGTTTTGCACCCGCTCCAGGGTTTCCGACAGCTCGTTCAGGCTGCTGTTGCTCTGGTAGACCTCGTTGATCCGCTCCAGCATGGAATTCACATTCAGATACAGAAAGAGATTGATAAAGAACAGGATCAGCAGCGTAAAGAGGAACGCGGAGGTGAGCTTCACACGGATGGACAATGATTCCCATTTTTTCATAGCCCGCTGCCTCCCTGCTCCTGTCCCTGGCCCAGATACTGTTCCAGATAACCCGAGACGCTGCTGCGGTCAATCAGGTACACATCTACAGGGAGATAAGCGTTCACATAGCCTGTATCCCGGTACTCAGTGAGTGCCTGCACGCAGAGCCTGCCCACCTGTTCCCCATCCACGGTAATCGTGGAATCAATGATATCCTTTTCAATCCCCTCCAGCACCTGGCGGGACTCGTAATATCCCAGGATCCGGACCTCCCCTACCCGGTTGTGATCTACGACAGCTTCATAGGCACGCCGCGTATCCGCCTCACTTAGGCAGACCAGGATTTTCTCTTTCCTTGGCTCCTCCACCATCAGCTTCCGGATCGCCTCCTCCGCCTGAAAAGCGTCGTTTCGATCCACCGCGATCGTCTCCAGATGGATTTCCCTTCCGCGCCCTTCCTTTCCAGCCAGTTCCTCCAGCGTATCGCGCAGGCCCAAAAACAGCGTGTTCTTCCCTGGATCCGCATCGCCGGAATTTAAGAGTACCTGAATCTGGCTGTCCTCTTCCATTTCCTGCAAAAGCTTCCAGATCCGGCCCGCATATTCCTGGCCCAGATGATAGCTGTTCACACCTACGAAGCACTGACGGACATCCGCCGCTTCATCACCCAGCACTGTCACCACCGGAATCCCCTTTTCTCCAGCCTCCTGCACCAGTTCCTGTGTCTCCCCGCTTCCGTCTCCATTCAGAATAATGCCGTCCACCCCTGCATCAATCGCCATGCGGAGCTTTTCAGCGGCAGTGCGCTCAGAAAACAGGCGGTTTCCGAAAAATTCCACGCAGGCATCGCCGTTCTCCATCCCTTCCTGTTTTGCTCCCTTATACACAGAGCTCCACAATAAATTGTCGCCGTTTTCCGCGATCAGGACATAGTAAGCGCTGTACCGCTGCGCCTCCAGAGGATCCTGGTGCACCGCATAGCGGATGCTTCCACGAAATGCCGCAAGCGAATAGATCGTAACGCCAAAAAGCAGCAGCAGAAAACAGACTGCCGCCGCTGCCCAGCTTATTTTTATCTTTTCCTTCTTCATTCCCAGTTTCCTCTAGATAGTTTAGTAAATTAATTATATTAGAAATATAGTATCACTCTGAAAATAAGATTGCAAGTATTTTGTTTACTTTCTGAACAAAGTATATTATACTGAAACCAGTCCAACAAAAACAGCCCCGGCAAATTCCGAAGGGCAGGAAATTTCAGGCACAGAAAGGCGGACAGGCGATATGAGAACAGGAAGCAAGGAACTGATACGGGACATCAACATCCACCTGATCCTGGAGATTATTCTGCGGGAAGGAAAGATCTCACGGGCAGCCCTGGCCAAAAAATCAGGGCTTACCAAAGCCACTGTCTCGGCCATCGTGCTGGAGCTGATTCAAAAGAAGCTGGTCATCGAGGTGGGAAGCGACGATACCTCCATGGGGCGGAAGCCCATCCTTCTGACCTTTAATGCCTCCTGCGGCCATGTACTCTCCATCGATCTGAATGTGGACACCATCGCCGCCATGACTTCCAATCTTCTCGGGGAAAACTGCCGCCTGAAACAGTATCCGAACACAGCCAGCCGGAATTCCATCATTTCTCTTCTGGGTGCCATTATCCGGGAGATGACCGCCCCGCTGGAGCCTTCACCCTGCGGCGTCGTGGGAATCTGCCTGGGCATCCACGGC
>CALWBB010000080.1 GCA_944375885.1 uncultured Merdimonas sp. | reverse complement strand
ATCTGCGTGTTCCTGGAGCGGGACGGCTCCTGTACCGTATCGGATAACGGGCGGGGCATCCCCGTGGATCTGCACGCAAAGGGCGTCTCGGCGGAGCGCCTGGTCTTTACGACCCTGCACGCTGGGGGCAAATTCGACGACTCCGTATACAAGACCAGCGGCGGCCTCCACGGCGTGGGCTCCTCTGTGGTGAACGCCCTTTCCACCTATCTGGACATTGAGGTGAGCCGGGACGGCTATATCCACCACGATCACTACGAGCGCGGCGTGCCGACGATCGAGCTGGAGAATGGCCTTCTGCCCGTCACAGGCAGGACGAAGGAGACGGGGACGAAGATTAATTTCCTGCCGGATCCGGAGATCTTCGAGAAGACTCGGTTCCAGGCGGAGGAGGTCAAGAGCCGTCTGCACGAGACGGCCTATCTGAACCCGGAGCTTACGATTATCTTTGAGGACCGCCGGGGGGATGAGATCGAGCATGTGGAATTCCACGAGGAGAACGGCATCGTCGGCTTTGTGGAGGACCTGGATAAGAAGAAGGAAAAGATCCATGACGTGATCTATTTTAAGGGAGAGTCGGAAGGGATCGTCGTGGAGGGCGCCTTCCAGTATGTGAATGAGTTCCATGAGAATGTGCTGGGCTTCTGCAATAATATCTACAACGCGGAGGGCGGCACCCACCTGACCGGCTTTAAGACTGTTTTTACCACGGTGATTAATAATTACGCCCGGGAGCTGGGCATCCTGAAGGAAAAGGATGCCAATTTCACCGGCGCCGACGTGCGCAACGGCATGACGGCGGTCATCTCCATCAAGCATCCGGCCCCGCGCTTCGAGGGACAGACCAAGACGAAGCTGGACAACCAGGACGCCTCCAGGGCGGTGTCCAAGGTGGCAGGAGAGGAGATCGTCCGCTATTTCGACCGGAACCTGGAGACCTTAAAAGGCGTCATCGGCTGCGCGGAGAAGGCGGCGAAGATCCGCAAGACCGAGGAGCGGGCCAAGACAAACCTTTTAAGCAAACAGAAATATTCCTTTGACTCCAACGGGAAGCTGGCCAACTGCGAGAGCCGGGACGCCTCGAAGTGCGAGATTTTCATCGTGGAGGGAGATTCCGCCGGAGGCTCCGCGAAGACGGCCCGGGACCGGAACTTTCAGGCGATCCTGCCTATCCGGGGAAAGATCCTGAACGTGGAGAAGGCCAGCATCGACAAGGTGCTGGCGAACGCGGAGATCAAAGCCATGATCAACGCCTTTGGCTGCGGCTTCTCGGAAGGCTACGGCAATGATTTCGACATCACGAAGCTGCGCTACGATAAGATCGTGATTATGGCCGATGCGGACGTGGATGGAGCCCATATTTCCACTCTGCTTTTGACCCTGTTTTACCGGTTTATGCCGGAGCTTATCTATGAGGGCCACGTCTATATCGCCATGCCGCCTCTTTACAAGGCCATGCCGGCCCGGGGCCAGGAGGAGTACCTGTACGACGACAAGGCCCTGGAGCGCTACCGGAAGAAGCATAAGGGAAGCTTCACCCTGCAGCGGTACAAAGGCTTGGGCGAGATGGATCCGGAGCAGCTCTGGGAGACGACGCTGAATCCGGAGACGAGGATTTTGAAGCGGGTGGAGATCGAGGACGCCCGCATGGCCTCCGGCGTGACGGAGATGCTCATGGGGACGGAGGTGCCCCCGCGCCGGGCCTTCATCTATGAGCACGCCTGCGACGCGGAGCTGGACGTATAAAAAGGAAGCCGCGAAGGAGAGGCAGAAAGGGCCGGGACGCGCGCCCGGCCCTTGGAGCGCCTGAATCAGGGAGGAATTATGGAAGAACAGATTATACGCACCGAGTATTCGGATTTGATGCAGAAATCTTATATCGACTATGCCATGAGCGTCATCATTTCCCGCGCCCTGCCGGATGTGCGGGACGGGCTGAAGCCTGTGCAGCGCCGGACCCTTTACGACATGTACGAGCTGGGCATCCGCTATGACCGGCCCTACCGGAAATGCGCCCGTATCGTGGGAGATACCATGGGTAAATACCATCCCCATGGCGACAGCTCCATCTATGAGGCGCTGGTGGTTATGTCCCAGGAGTTTAAGAAGGGGCTGCCGCTGGTGGACGGCCACGGGAACTTTGGCTCCATCGAGGGCGACGGGGCGGCTGCCATGCGTTACACAGAGGCCAGGCTGCAGCGGGTGACCCAGGAGGCTTTTCTGGCGGATCTGGACAAGAATGTGGTGGATTTTGTCCCCAACTTTGACGAGAATGAGAAGGAGCCTGTGGTGCTTCCGGCGAAGGTGCCAAACCTCCTGGTAAACGGCTCCGACGGAATCGCCGTGGGTATGGCCACCAGCATTCCCCCCCACAATCTGGGGGAGGTCATCGACGCTGCCAAGGCGTACCTGAAGGATCCGGAGATTTCCACTGAGAAGCTTTTAAAGCTGATGCCGGGGCCGGATTTCCCCACAGGAGGAATCGTGGTGAACCGGGACGAGCTTCCGGCCATCTATGAGAGCGGCGCAGGCAAGATCCGCATTCGGGGCCGGGTGGAGGTGGAAAAGCTGAAAGGCGGAAAGGAACAGCTGGTTATTACCGAGATTCCCTACACCATGATCGGAGCCAATATCGGAAAGTTCTTAAACGACGTGGCTTCCCTGGTGGAGAGCCGGAAGGCGCCGGAGATCACAGATATCTCGAATCAGTCCTCCAAGGAAGGCATCCGTATCGTGCTGGAGCTGAAAAAAGGTACGGACACGGAGGCGCTCAAAAACCTTCTCTATAAAAAGACGAGGCTTGAGGATACCTTTGGCGTCAACATGCTGGCGGTGGCCGACGGAAGGCCGGAGACCTTAAGCCTTAAGCAGATTTTGGAGTATTACATCGAATTTCAGTATGAGCTGGCCACCCGGAAATACCAGACTCTGCTCGCGAAGGAGCAGGAGAAGCGGGAGATCCAGGAGGGGCTGATCAAAGCCTGCGATGTCATCGATCTGATCATCGAGATCCTGCGGGGCAGCCGCAGCGTAAAGGAGGCGAAGGCCTGTCTGACGGAAGGGATCACCGAAGGAATCCGCTTCAAGTCTGAGGCCTCCCGGAAGCGGGCCGCGAAGCTTCGCTTCACCCCGCGCCAGGCAGAGGCTATCCTGGAGATGCGCCTGTACCGCCTGATCGGCCTGGAGATCGAGGCCCTGCTGGAGGAGAATAAAAAGACCCTGAAGAATATCGCGGAGTACGAGGATATCCTCGAAAACCATGAGAGCATGACCCGGGTGATTCTCCGGGAGCTGGACGCCATCAAGCGGGCCTTTTCCAGACCCAGACGGACCTCGGTGGAGAACGCGGAGGAGATCGTCCTGGAGGAGAAAAAGATCGAGGAGATGCCCGTCATGTTCCTGATGGATCGCTTCGGCTATGCCCGGACCATCGACATGGGCGTCTATGAGAGAAATAAGGAGGCGGCCGACAGCGAGAACCGGTACGTCTTCCCCTGCATGAATACAGGAAAGATCTGCGTGTTCACCGATACGGGAAAACTGCACACCATCAAGGTGCTGGATCTGCCCTTCGGGAAATTCCGGGACAAGGGAAGCCCCATCGACAATTTCAGCAATTTCAACAGCGGCGCGGAGCGGCTGGTGGGAATCGGAAGCATGGAAGATCTGAAGGACAGAAAGCTGCTCTTCGGAACGGCAGGCGGCATGCTGAAGATCGTAGACGGCAGTGAGTTTGAAACGAACAACCGCACGGTGGCGGCCACGAAGCTGGCAGAGGGGGATTCCCTTCTGATTGCAAAGACTGTAGACGGAAGCGAGCAGGTCGTGCTGCAGAGCCGGGAGGGTTATTTCCTGCGTTTTGCCGTGTCCGAGGTTCCGGAGAAAAAGAAGGGGGCTGTAGGCGTGCGCGGCATGCGGCTGGGAGAGGGAGATTCCCTGGAAGCGATCCATCTCTATCACGCGGGAGCGGAGCAGAGCATTGAATACAGAGGAAGAAAGCTGGTTTTGAATAAGCTGAAGGCCGGAAGCCGCGACACGAAGGGCGTGAAGGCCAGAGGCTGAAAGAGGCGGCGGGCGCGTATGTGAGCGGGCGCTGCGAATAGCGATAAGGGAGCGGAGAGTGAGTATGAAGATTTTAGTGGTGCTGCCCCTGGATGAGAGGCAGAAAAGAAGGCTGGAACAGAATTTCCGGCATCAGGAGTTCTGCTACTGCCTGCCAAGGGAGCTGTCTGAAGAGATGCTTTCGGACGCAGAGGTGATTCTGGGAAATGTGCCGCCCCAGTGCCTTGTCCATGCCCGGAAGCTTAGGTGGCTGCAGCTCAATAACGCAGGCACGGAAGGGTACTGCGACGGAGCCCTGCCGGAGGACGTGATTCTGACGAACGCCACAGGGGCCTATGGCCTGGCGATTTCTGAGCATATGATAGGGATGCTTTTCGAGCTGCAAAAGAAGCTGAACCTGTACAGCCGGAACCAGAGGGAACATCTGTGGCAGAGGGAAGGCCATGTACGGATCATAGAGGGAAGCCGGGTGCTGGTCATAGGCCTTGGGGATATCGGCACGGCTTTTGCCCGGAAAATGAAGGCCCTGGGCTGCCGTACCACAGGAATCAAACGGCGGGAGGGCAGAAGGCCGGAGGGCGTGGACGCTCTCTATACGCTGGATCGGCTGGAGCAGATGCTCCCGCTGGCCGATATCGTGGCCCTGTGCCTGCCCGGAAATCAGGACACCTATCATCTGATGAATGAGGAGCGGCTGGCGCTGCTGAAAAAGGACGCCGTGCTTTTCAATGTGGGACGTGGCATGACCCTGGATACGGAAGCGCTGACCAGGGCGCTTCAGGAGGGACGCATCGCGGGAGCCTGCCTGGATGTCACAGACCCGGAGCCCCTGCCTTCGGAGCACCCTCTCTGGGAGATGGACAATGTGATCCTGACGCCCCACGTGTCCGGCCTCTTCGAGCAGCCGGAGACTCTGGAGAAGATCCTGGACATCTGCATCGAGAACCTGGAATGCTATCTGGTGAAACGGCCCCTCAGAAATGTGATAGACCGGAAGACGGGATACCGGATCTGACCGGGAGAGCGGGCGGAGCATTGGGCTTGCCAAGGCCGGAAAGCTGTGGTATGATTCTTGCAGACTGACAGCGGCAGAGGGCCTTTCGGCCGGCGCCGGCACTATACAGAGAAAGAAACGAGGAAGACGTTATGGAAAATGAAACCACTGGCAGGAATTTTATCGAGCAGATGATAGACAAGGATCTGGCGGAGGGGGTCTACGATACGGTTCACACCCGCTTCCCGCCGGAACCCAATGGATATCTGCATATCGGACATGCCAAGGCGATCCTGTTAAGCTACGGCATCGCGAAAAAATACGGCGGAAAGTTCAATCTGCGCTTTGACGACACGAATCCCACCAAGGAGAAATCCGAGTTTGTGGAATCCATCAAGGCAGATGTGAAATGGCTGGGAGCCGACTGGGAGGATCGCCTCTTTTTCGCCTCCGATTATTTCGAGCAGATGTATGAGGCGGCGGTTAAATTGATCAAAAAGGGCAAGGCCTACGTCTGCGATCTGACGGCGGAGGAGATCCGGGAATACCGGGGAACCCTCACAGAGCCGGGAAAGGACAGCCCCTGCCGGAACCGGAGCGTGGAGGAGAACTTAAGGCTTTTTGAGGAGATGCGCGCCGGAAAATACGCCGACGGCGAGAAGGTGCTGCGGGCGAAGATCGATATGGCTTCCCCGAATATCAATATGCGCGACCCGATCATCTACCGGGTAGCCCACATGACCCACCACAACACCGGAGACAAGTGGTGCATCTATCCCATGTATGACTTCGCCCACCCCATCGAGGACGCCATCGAGGGAATTACCCATTCCCTGTGTACCCTGGAGTTTGAGGATCACAGGCCCCTTTACGACTGGGTGGTGCGCGAGCTGGAATATCCGATGCCGCCCCGGCAGATTGAGTTCGCGAAGCTCTATCTGACCAACGTGGTCACCGGAAAACGCTACATCAAGAAGCTGGTGGAGGAGGGCATCGTGGACGGCTGGGACGATCCGCGCCTGGTGTCCATCGCGGCCTTAAAGCGCCGCGGCTTTACGCCGGAATCCATCAAGATGTTCGTGGATCTCTGCGGCATTTCCAAGAGCCAGTCCTCTGTGGACTACGCCATGCTGGAATACTGCATCCGCGAGGATCTGAAGCTGAAGCGGCCCCGCATGATGGCGGTGCTGGATCCGATCAAGCTTGTGATCGACAATTATCCCGAAGGACAGGTGGAATACCTGGACGCTGCCAACAACCTGGAAAACGAGGAGCTGGGCAGCCGCAAAGTACCCTTCTGCCGGGAATTGTATATTGAGCGGGAGGACTTTATGGAGGAGCCGCCGAAGAAGTATTTCCGGCTGTTCCCGGGCAATGAGGTCCGCCTGATGCACGCGTATTTTGTAAAGTGCGAAAGCTTTGTAAAGGACGAGAACGGAAAGGTCGTCGAGGTACACTGCACCTACGATCCGGAGACGAAGGCCGGAAGCGGCTTCACAGGCCGCAAAGTCAAGGGTACCATCCACTGGGTTCCGGCGCCTTACGCCATTACCGCCCAGGTTCGTCTCTATGAAAATATCATCGACGAGGAAAAGGGAGTCTACAACGAGGACGGAAGTCTGAACCTGAACCCCAATTCCCTGACCGTGATTGAGAACGCTTACCTGGAGCCGGGCTTTGAGGGTGCGAAGCCCTATGACAGCTTCCAGTTTGTACGGAACGGTTTTTTCTGCGTGGACGCCAGGGATACCACGCCGGACAGGCTGGTATTTAACCGGATTGTATCTCTGAAAAGCTCCTTTAAGCTTCCGAAGGCGTAAGCAGAAAAAGCATTCGGAAGGCATAAACCGGAGGGCTTATCCGAACTGGCAGGAGAAACGTGATGCGGGAACTGGCGATCAATCTGAATCCGGATACAAAAGAACCTCTGTATGAACAGATTTACAGCTATATCCGAAGTGAAATTCGTAAAGGGCAGCTGCTCCCGGGGGAGCGGCTGCCCTCGACCCGATCTCTGTCGGCTTTTCTGGAGGTGAGCCGCAGCACGGTGGATCTGGCTTATGAACAGCTGGTTTCGGAGGGATATCTGGAGGCGGTTCCCTGGAAGGGCTACTATGTATGCCGGATCGAGGGCCTTTACAGCCTTTCCCCGGAGCGCGGCCCGGTTCGGGAAAGGAGAGCCGCAGAGAGCTCTCTCTGGGATTATGACTTGACGCCCAACGGCATTGATCTGGAGCATTTCCCCTATGAGATCTGGCGCAAGCTGATGAGAAATGTGCTGCTGGATGACAGAAAGGAGCTGTTCCAGCTGGGAGATCCGAAAGGAGAATGGGAGCTGCGGGAGGCGATCAGCCGGTACCTCCATCAGGCCAGGGGCGTGCTCTGCCGGCCGGAGCAGGTGATTCTGGGGGCTGGAAACGACTACCTTTTGATGCTGCTGGCGGCGGTGCTGGGGACCGGACGTTCTGTGGCGATGGAGAGCCCTACCTATGAGCACGCGTACCGGATTTTCCGGCAGCTGGGATTTCCCCTGACGGCGGTTCCCATGGACGCCCAGGGGATGGACGTGGAGAGGCTCTCCGCCTCCGGGGCGGACATCGCCTATGTGATGCCCTCCCACCAGTATCCTCTGGGCGTCGTCATGCCTATCAAAAGACGGCTGGAGCTGCTGAAATGGGCTTCTGAAAAGGCGGACCGCTATCTCATCGAGGACGACTACGACAGCGAGTTCCGGTATAAAGGGAAACCCATCCCGGCCCTGCAGGGCTCAGACCGGGATGGCCGGGTCATCTATCTGGGGACCTTTTCCAAGTCCATCGCCCCGGCGATCCGCATCAGCTATCTGGTGCTTCCGCAGCCCCTTCTTTCCCAGACGGAAGAAAAGCTTGCCTGCTTTTCCTCCACGGTTTCCCGGATCGACCAGATGGTCCTGAATCAGTTTATCCGGGAAGGGCATTTCGAGCGCCATCTGAACCGGATGCGCAGAACCTATGGAAGAAAGCATGATATTTTTCTGGAAAAGCTAAAGGAGCTGTCCGGCGTGATTGAAATCACGGGAGAGAACGCGGGCGTCCATCTGCTGGCAGAGTTCCAGAACGGCATGAGCGAGGAGGAGGCGCTGCAAAAGGCCAGGAAGGAGAGGGTGCGCGTCTATCCTCTTTCGGAGTACCGGACGGAGAGCTCCGGGACGGGGGAGCGAAGGGAAAAGGCCGCCGTCCTTCTGGGGTACGCGACGCTTACGGAAGAAGAGCTTTCCGAGGCGGCCGCGCGGCTTACAAGAGCCTGGAAGCAGGCCGTCGGGTCGGCTCTGCACTGACCGGATGACCGAACATATCTTTGTCAATTACGGGCATACTTTAAGAAAAAACAGGGGGCAGAAAGCCGTCTGAAAAAGGAGGACAAAAGCATGAGTGAAAAAATTCTGACTGTAACAGCGGAAAACTTTGAGGAAGAGGTGCTGGAATCTGCTCTTCCGGTGCTGGTGGATTTCTGGGCGCCCTGGTGCGTCTACTGCCGCCGGATCGAGCCTGCGGTAGAGGAACTGGCGGCGGATACGGAAAGGACGCTCATTGTGGCCAAGGTAAATGTGGATGAGCAGGAAGCTCTGGCAGATCAGTTCGGCGTGGAGACCATTCCGAGCCTGCTCCTTTTCCGGGACGGCGAGCAGGCGGGAGACGCCCTGGTCGCGCCCGGTTCCCGGGATGCCATCGAAGAATGGCTGGAGGATAATGGCGTGACGCTCTAAAAAGCAGGGAAGGGGTGCTTCGGTATGGAAGAAAAGATATATGACATGATCGTGATCGGCGGCGGCCCCGCAGGTTATACAGCGGCCCTTTACGCGGCCAGAAGCGGGCTTTCCGTCCTGGTGCTGGAAAAGCTTTCCGCAGGCGGCCAGATGACTAATACGGATCAGATTGACAATTATCCGGGCTTCCCGGAGGGCATCGGCGGCTTTGAACTGGGAGAGCGGATGCAGAAAAGCGCCCTGCGCTTCGGGGCGGAGAACCAGTTTTCCGAGGTAAAGTCTGTGGAGCTCTCCGGCCCGGTCAAGCTCGTGCGCACCCGGAAGAAGGAATTTAAGGCCCGGACTGTCGTGCTGGCTTCCGGCGCCTACCCGCGGAAGACGGGTGTGGAGGGCGAGGACCGTTTCCAGGGCCGGGGCATCGCCTACTGCGCGGCCTGCGACGGCATGTTTTATAAAGATAAGACAGTGGCTGTCTACGGCGGCGGCAACAGCGCCGTGGAGGACGCCCTTCTGCTTTCCCGCATCTGCGGCAAGGTGTACCTGATTCACAGAAGAGACGCCCTGCGGGCTGCGAAGGTCTACCAGGACGCCCTGTTCCGAAGCGGCGCAGAGCTGGTCTGGAACAGCCGTGTGACAGGCTTTCTGGGGGAAAAGCGCCTGGAAGGCGTGGAGCTTACGGATGTAAAGACAGGAGAGAGAAAAGCGCTTTCCCTGGACGGCCTCTTTGTCTCGATTGGACGGATTCCGGATACGAAGCTGTTTGAAGGTCAGGTGGAGATGGATGAGGCGGGATATCTCATAGCGGACGAGACGACGCGCACGAGCCTGCCGGGCGTCTTCGCGGCGGGAGACGTGCGGACGAAAAAGCTGCGCCAGGTGATTACGGCGGCGGCCGACGGAGCCATGGCGGCCTGGAGCGCCGAAGAGTATCTGGCAGAAGGATAAGTTTTCCCTTTCGGTTTAAAATGGGAAGAAAGATAGAACCTACGAGCGATATCTTTCTTCCTGCTTTTTTGTTTGATTAAGAGAGCATATGGCGCAAAGAGGAGAAAATTACCCAATTATCCATATTAATAACATATGCAAAATGAGGTCAAGCATAATGAATCTTTTCCTGCTTTATGATAAGATTACAAAAAACATCATGGAGGACGGAAAGATGAAACTGCAGGAAACGGTGAATGGATATCTGGAATATTGCAAATACCGGAAAGAACTGGACGAGAAAACCCTTAAAGCGTATAGGATTGATTTAAATCAGTATTTTGAATCTTTTACCTGTGATGAACCTGCAAAAATAGAGATAGAGCAGTACATCACAGAGCTTCACAAAAAATACAAACAAAAAACAATCAAGCGTAAGCTTGCGAGCATAAAAGCCTTTTATTCGTACCTGGAAGAAGAAGAACTGATCCGGGAAAATCCAATGAACCGTATCAGAGCAAAATTTAAAGAAAAGATGATTTTGCCGCGTATTGTGCCGAGAAATGAAATCGAGCAGCTGCTTAACCATATTTATCAGGCCGGAAAAGACGCATCGTGGAAAAGAAGATTTTGGCTGAGGGATTTGGCAGTGATCGAGATGTGCTTTGCGACAGGAGCAAGGATTTATGAAATATCTAATATAAGAAGAGAAAATGTTGATTTATTATCAGGTACAATCTGCATTATGGGAAAGGGCGGAAAAGAGAGGTATATGCAGATAGGCGCAGAAGAAGTGCTGGAACTCTTGAGAACTTATTATCAGGAAAACAAAGACGCCATCGCTGCGAGCGGATATTTTTTTGTCAATCAGAATGGCTGCCGGTTTTCTGAACAGTCTATGCGCGCTATGCTGAAAAAGTACACAAAACAGGCGGGAATCGAACGAAATATAACCCCGCATATGTTCCGCCATTCATTTGCTACATATCTGATAGAAGAGGGGGTCGATATCAGCTATGTGCAGGAACTTCTGGGACATAGCTCTATAAAGACTACGCAAATCTATATCCACATCGCAGCCCAGCGAAAGGCACAGGTTCTGCGGGAACTGCACCCGAGACGGCATATGAATATCCAATATACCATCTGAATGCGACCAGGCAGAATGTGTCTGATGCTCCAGATGCATTCTGCCGCGTATACCGCGTGCTTGCCGTAAATAAGGGAAAATATGTTATGGGAAAATACTAAAAACATTAAAAAATAGTGGAAATGTAAGGATAATATTGGTATAATTAAAAAATAAATAGCGGCGGTAGTAAAGAGGATAATACCTAATTATCCTGCATTTTTAGAGGAAAGCTATGCGGAAATTAAAAAATTGTTATTGGAATAAATTTACACATTTAACGTCCTCAGGCAAGCAGATCAGAGACGGCCTTAAATTTGAAGACCTAATA
>CALWBB010000079.1 GCA_944375885.1 uncultured Merdimonas sp. | reverse complement strand
CGTGTGTTCATAAACGGGGAGGTTCTGGACGAAAAGGTCCAGACAGAGAGCATGGAAGATGCCGGACTGGCGGAAGAAGGCGTCACGCTGGGAGCAGATGAATTCTTTGTGCTGGGCGATAACCGGAACAACAGCGAGGACAGCCGCAGCGCTGACATCGGCAATGTGAAGCGGGAGGATATTTTGGGAAAAGCCTGGTTTATCATTGCACCGGGCGGGCATTTTGGTTTTTTGAGATAGAAAATGAGGTTTGTATGAATATACAGTGGTATCCTGGCCATATGACCAAGGCCAGGCGTATGATGCAGGAAAATATCAGACTGGTAGATCTGGTGATTGAGCTGGTGGACGCCCGGGTGCCCTACAGCAGCCGCAACCCGGATATTGATGAGCTGGGGAAGAATAAGGCCCGGCTCCTTTTGCTGAACAAGGCAGATCTGGCAGATGAGGCGGCCAATGAAGCCTGGAGCGCGCATTTTCGCGGGCTGGGCTTCCAGGTGGTAAAGCTGGATTCCCGGAGCAGGGCGGGGCTGAAGGCGGTACAGGCGGCAGTCCAGGAGGCATGCAGGGAGAAGACGGAGCGCGACCGGAAGCGGGGAATCCTGAACCGGCCGGTGCGCGCCATGGTGGCGGGCATCCCGAACGTGGGAAAGTCCACGTTTATCAACAGCTTTGCCGGCCGGGCCTGCGCGAAGACAGGAAATAAGCCGGGCGTGACGAAAGGCGCCCAGTGGGTACGCCTGAATAAGCAGGTGGAGCTTTTGGACACGCCGGGAATTCTCTGGCCCAGATTTGAGGATCAGGAAGTGGGGCTTAAGCTTGCTCTGATAGGTTCTATACGGGAAGAGGTTCTTAACACAGAAGAGCTGTCTATGGAGCTTTTGAAATTTTTGGCGCAGAATTACAGCGGCCTGTTACATGAACGGTATGGGATGGATGAGGAGCGGGAGCCTCTGGAACAGCTCCATGAGCTGGCGAAAAAAAGAGGCTGCCTGAAAAAGGGCGGGGAGCCTGATACAGGAAAAGCGGCGGCCGTATTGCTGGAAGAATTTCGTTCCGGGAAATTGGGACGGATTACCCTGGAGCGGCCATGACAGGAGGACACAGGATGCTCAGAGGCAGAGAGGAAGAACCGGAACTTATCGAAGAGGAAGAGAAGACAAGCCCTTTAAAAGAGCTTGCCGGCATGCTGCTTTACATGGGTATCGTGCTGGGCGTGACATTTCTGATCATTACCTTCGTAGGACAGAGAACCCACGTCAGCGGAGAATCCATGGAAAACACCCTGGATGACGGAGATCAGCTGATCGTGGATAAGCTTACATATCGGTTCCGGGATCCGGAGCGCTTCGATATTATCGTATTTCCGTTTCATTACAGAGAAAACACCTATTATATCAAACGGATTATCGGCCTTCCGGGTGAGACGGTTCAGATTGAGGATGGGACGATTTACATCAATGGAGAAGTTCTGGAGGAAGCATATGGGCGTGAGGTGATGCAGGATCCTGGAATCGCCGCAGAACCCATTGCCTTAGGAGAGGATGAATACTTTGTGTTAGGCGACAACCGGAACCAGAGTTCTGACAGCCGGGATCCAAGTGTGGGCCTGATTCACAGAGATGAGATTATCGGCCGGGCATGGATCCGGATCTGGCCGCTGGATTCCTTTGGAATCCTGAAGCATCAGTAGACTGGGCCATATAAGCGGTGGCCTCCTGCCCTGCGGCGGTGGGAAAGATGGGAGTACGAGGGAGTACGATATGACAAAGACAGAGCTTCTGCGCCTGCAGAGAGAGCAGCGGAAAGCAGAAAAACTGAAAGCGGAGAGGGAACGCCTGGAGAACATGCGGGTGTACGAGCGCCAGTACGCGGACAGGGGATTTCTATGCGGTATTGACGAGGTGGGGCGCGGGCCTCTGGCGGGCCCTGTAGTGGCTGGAGCTGTCATCCTGCCGGAAGACTGCGAGATCCTCTATCTGAACGATTCCAAGAAGCTGTCGGAGAAAAAGCGGGAGCTGCTCTATGATGAGATCATGGAGAAGGCAGTGGCTGTGGGAATCGGCGCTGTGAGTCCGGAACGGATTGACGAAATCAATATTCTGCAGGCCACCTATGAGGCCATGCGGATCGCCATCTCCAAGCTCTCTGCCACGCCGGCCCTGCTTTTGAATGACGCGGTGAGGATTCCGGGCGTAGAGCTTGCCCAAGTACCCATCATCAAGGGAGATGCCAAAAGCGTGTCCATCGCGGCGGCCAGCATCGTGGCCAAGGTGACGAGAGACCGGATGATGGTACAGTATGACGAACTGTATCCCGGCTATGAGTTCGCGTCGAACAAGGGGTATGGCTCTGCCCGCCACATTGCGGCGCTGAAATCCCTGGGCCCCTGCCCGATTCACAGAAAAAGCTTCATAGGAAATTTTGTCGAGGCAGATAGAATGTAAGGCGGATCTTTGGGAGGAGATATGGAGAACCGAAGAAAGAAGGGCGCGAAGTATGAGGAAAGAGCCGCGGAGTACCTGGAAGGGCTTGGATGGCGGATCCTGGAACGGAATTACCGCTGCCGGACAGGGGAGATCGATCTGATCGCGGCAGATGGACAGACCTTGGTTTTTGTGGAGGTCAAATACCGGCGTTCGGATACTTACGGGAGCCCGGCAGAGGCGGTGGATGGAAGAAAGCAGCGTACCATCTGCAGGGTGGCGGATCATTACCGGATGTGCCATGGAGTTTTGGAGGGGCAGGCCTGCCGTTTTGACGTGATATCGGTGCAGGGAGAAGAACTCAGCCTGCTTCAGGATGCGTTCCCCTATCAATGAGCAGCAGAGAAAGCCCGGATCCGGCAGACGCCCTGCAGGGGAGAAAGGAAGATAAATGAAAGAAATGTGGAAACGGAAAAGAGGAGAAGGAAGGCCCCAGGTGGAACAAAAGGTGCGTGAGGGCGTTCCTTTTTTATATTTCCCGGCCCTGGAGGAGACGGGAGCAGTCGTACACGGTTTTTCGACCCGTCTGGGCGGCGTAAGCGAAGGGATCTTTTCGTCCATGAATGTCAGCTTTACAAGAGGAGATCGGGAGGAAGCTGTCAGGGAGAATTACAGGAGATTGGGAAAAGCCATCGGATTTTCCTGTGAAAATCTGGTCTGCTCGGATCAGACCCACACGGTAAATGTCCGCGTCGTGACGGAGGAAGACAGGGGGAAGGGTTTTACGCGCCCGAAGGATTACTCAGATGTGGACGGCCTGGTGACAGACGTGCCAGGGCTGGTGCTGGCCACCTTTTACGCGGACTGCGTGCCGCTTTACCTGGTGGATCCGGTGCGGCGCTGCATCGGCCTCTCCCATGCTGGCTGGCGGGGGACTGCCGGGAAAATCGGAAAGAGGACAGTAGAATTGATGGAAGAGCAGTATGGAAGCCGCCCGGAAGATCTGTACGCGGCTGTGGGGCCTTCCATCTGCCAGGACTGCTATGAGGTCAGTGAGGATGTGATTGGGGAATTTCAGAAAGCCTTTGATCAGAAGCTCTGGCCCCAGCTTTTCTATGCGAAAGGCGAAGGAAAATACCAGCTGGATCTCTGGCGGGCCAATGAGCTGGCGTTTCTGGAAGCCGGCCTTAAGCCGGAACGGATTGCAGTCACAGATCTCTGTACCTGCTGCAATCCGGACCTGCTTTTCAGCCATAGGGCTTCCTGCGGGAAACGGGGAAACCTGGGCGCTTTTTTGATGCTGCTCAGATCTTGACGCCCGCTTTCTGCTTTTCCAGAAGCTTGCGTATCTTCTCGGTAGGCGTGTTGATTTTGCCCACGGGCGTATCATGATTCAGCGTATCGATGATCGTGGCAAGGAATTTCGTCATGTCTGCCTCTGTGTAATAAGGCTTTTTCAGAAGCTCCGGATCCCGGTAATTCAGGTTCGTGGTGACAATGCGCTTGATATAGCCTTTTTCATAGTATTCGTCAAATTTTTCAAAGCCATCCGTGAAAAGGCCGAAGGTACAGCACACATAGACGTGCCTTGCGCCCCGTTCTTTCATCTGCTTAGCCACGTCCAGCATACTTCCGCCGGAAGAAATCATATCGTCGATGATGATGACGTCCTTTCCCACCAGGCTGTCACCTAAGAATTCGTGGGCGACGATAGGATTCTTGCCGTTGATGATCGTGGAGTAGTCGCGTCTCTTGTAGAACATCCCAAGATCAATGCCAAGCACATTGGAAAAATAGACGGCGCGCTCCATGGCGCCTTCGTCCGGGGATATGATCATCAGGTGGTCATTGTCTACCTTCAGATCCGGTTCCGTGCGGATGAGGGCCTTCATGAACTGATAGGGCGGCTGGAAGTTGTCGAAGCCGTTCAGCGGGGTAGCGTTCTGGACCCGGGGATCGTGGGCGTCAAAGGTAATGATATTTTTGACTCCCATATTCTGCAGTTCCTGAAGCGCGAGGGCGCAGTCCAGGGATTCCCGGCGGGTACGGCGGTGCTGCCGCCCCTCATAGAGGAAGGGCATGATCACATTGATACGGTGGGCTTTCCCGGTGGCCGCAGAAATCATACGCTTCAGATCCTGGTAGTGATCATCCGGCGACATATGGTTTTCGTGGCCGCAGACGGTGTAGGTCAGGCTGTAGTTGCAGATATCCACCATGATGAACAGGTCGCTGCCGCGGACAGATTCTCCGAAGCATCCTTTTGCCTCTCCTGTGCCAAAGCGTGGACAGGAGCAGTCGACCAGATAGGAGTCTTCCGCGTAATTCTGGAAATATACGTTATCCCTGTGCTGGGTATTCGCTGTTTCACGGAAGCTTACGAGGTAGCGGTCCACCTTTCGCGCAAATTCGCGGCAGCTTTCCAGGGCTGCGATTTTTAAGGGCGCTACAGGCAAAATATTCTCAAACTGATTGTTTTCTGACATGGGTCCCTCCAGATGTACGACGTATATAGAAAAACAGGGCGCAGACAAAACAAGCCCTCTCTACATATATACCATTTTCAGGGTGAGATCGTCAAGAGATTGTCCCGGTTTTGGCAGAAAAACATAAAACGGTTCATGCAGAGGCTCTTTTCGCGGATTGCTTTTTCTCTCTGAGTAAGGTATCATATAAAAATGGAAGTAAATGAAGCAAATAATGAGGTTATCCATGAAAAGAATAAGAGAACATATTATAAAGGCTGTGGAACCGGGCAGCATCGCAGAGGAGCTGGAGCTTGCCCCCGGGGACGTGCTGGTTTCGGTAAATGGGCAGCCGGTAGGGGATGTGCTGGACTATCATTATCTGATCAATGAAGAATACCTGGAGCTTCTTGTGCGCAGGGCGGACGGAGAAGAGTGGGAGCTGGAGATAGAGAAGGAATATGAGGAAGATCTGGGGATCGAGTTTGAGAACGGCCTGATGGACGACTACCGTTCCTGCAGCAACAAATGTATCTTCTGCTTTATCGATCAGCTGCCGAAGGGTATGAGGGAAACCTTGTATTTTAAGGATGATGATTCCCGCCTGTCTTTTCTGCAGGGAAATTACGTGACGCTGACCAATATGGGCGATGAGGATGTGGAGCGGATCATTACTTACCGTCTGGAGCCGGTCAATATCTCGTTCCATACGATGAATCCAGAGCTTCGCTGCCGCATGCTTCAGAACCGCTTTGCGGGAGACGCCCTGAAAAAGGCGGAGCGGTTTTATGAGGCAGGGATCCGGATGAACGGGCAGATTGTACTTTGCAAAGGAATCAATGACGGAGGGGAGCTGGAAGCCAGCATCCGGGAGCTTTCCCGGTATCTTCCGTATCTGCAGAGCGTGTCGGTGGTTCCTGTGGGCCTTACAGACCACAGGGAAGGGCTGTATCCGCTGGAGCCGTTCACCAGGGAAGACGCCGGAGAGGTGCTGGATCTCATCCATGGATGGCAGGAAAAGCTTTACCGGGAGCAGGGTACGCATTTTATCCACGCGGGCGACGAATGGTATCTGATGGCGGGCCGGGAGCTTCCGGAGGCGGAAAATTATGACGGCTATCTGCAGCTGGAGAACGGCGTAGGTATGGTGCGCCTGTTCCGGGAGGAGACGGAGGAAGCCCTGAGAGAATACCAGAAGGCGCAGGCGGGGACAGCTGCTGTGGCAGGCGGGCAGGGCAGCGCCGGAACAGGCAGAAAGGTTACGATCGCCACAGGAATGCTTGCGGCGCCGATCCTGCGGGAAGCGGCTGATGAGATTTCGGCGGCGTGCCCGGGTGTGGAGATTCAGGTTATTCCAGTGGAAAACAGGTTTTTCGGGGAACAGATTACAGTGGCAGGTCTTTTGACCGGACAGGATATCAAAGAGCAGCTTTCCGGACGGGAGCTGGGAGAAGAGCTTTTACTGACAGAGAATATGTTCCGGGACGGAGAGGAGGTTTTTCTCGACGATATGACGGCGGAAGAACTCTCCGGGGCTTTACAAGTTCCTGTAACTATTGTAAAATCAGACGGAAAAGCCTTCCTTATGGCCGTGCTTGGCTTAAAAGAGGAAGACCTTAAGGCAGCAGGGACAGCGTGCCGGGCAAAGCAGCCCTATGAGTGTCCCTGAACCCAGGAAATGATGCAGAACAGGAGAATATAGGATACTATGAGCAAACCGATCGTAGCCATTGTGGGACGTCCCAATGTAGGGAAATCCACTCTGTTCAACGCTCTGGCTGGAGAGAATATTTCCATTGTCAAGGATACGCCAGGCGTCACCAGAGACAGGATTTACGCGGACATCACCTGGCTGAACCATTCTTTTACCCTGATAGATACCGGCGGCATTGAGCCGGACAGCAGCGATGTCATCCTCTCGCAGATGCGGGAGCAGGCACAGATTGCCATCGACACGGCAGATGTGATTGTGTTTCTGACAGATGTGCGCCAGGGGCTGGTAGACGCGGATTCCAAGGTGGCAGATATGCTGCGCCGCTCCAGGAAGCCCGTCGTGCTGGTTGTAAATAAGGTAGACAGCTTCCAGAAATTTATGGGAGACGTCTATGAATTCTACAATCTGGGAATCGGAGATCCGGTGGCGGTGTCCGCTGCCTCCCGCCTGGGACTTGGCGATATGCTGGACGAGGTGGTAAAGTATTTCCCAGAGGACGGCAGCGCGGAAGAAGACGACGAGCGGCCAAGAGTGGCGATCGTGGGTAAACCCAATGTGGGTAAATCTTCGATTATCAATAAGCTGATCGGAGAAAACCGCGTCATTGTCTCCGATATCGCTGGCACCACCCGGGACGCCATCGACACAGAAGTGCGCCGGAATGGCAGGGACTACGTGTTTATCGATACGGCGGGGCTTAGGCGGAAGAACAAGATCAAAGAGGATTTGGAACGGTACAGCATCATCCGGACGGTGACGGCCGTGGAACGGGCCGATGTGGTAATCCTGGTGATCGACGCCACCCAGGGCGTCACAGAGCAGGACGCGAAAATCGCGGGAATCGCCCATGAGCGGGGCAAAGGCATCATCATTGCCGTCAATAAGTGGGATGCCATTGAGAAAAATGACAAGACAGTTTATGAGTACACGAACAGGATCCGCACGGTGCTGGCTTATATGCCTTATGCGGAGATTACCTTTATCTCAGCCGTGACAGGGCAGCGTCTCCCCAAACTGTTCGATCTGATCGACATGGTGATCCAGAACCAGAACCTGCGGGTGGCCACGGGCGTGCTCAACGAGATTATGACAGAGGCGGTAGCCCTGCAGCAGCCCCCCTCTGACAAGGGCAAGAGGCTGAAGCTTTTCTATATCACGCAGGTGGCTGTGAAGCCGCCCACCTTTGTCATCTTTGTCAACGACAAAGAACTGATGCATTTTTCTTATACGCGCTATCTGGAAAATAAGATCCGTGAGGCGTTTGGTTTCCGGGGGACGGCGCTGAAATTCCTGATCCGGGAACGGAAGGGGGAGCAGTAAGATGGTACGGCTGGTTTGCGTTGTGATAGGCTATCTGTTTGGCTTGTTCCAGACAAGCTATATTTACGGGCGTATCAAAGGAATGGACATCCGGGAGCACGGAAGCGGCAACGCGGGAGCGACGAACGCCTTACGCACCCTGGGCTGGAAGGCGGGGCTTATCACGTTCCTGGGCGACTGCTTTAAATGCGTGTTTGCGGTGCTGCTGGTGCGGTTTCTCTTTGACCGGTTTTACCCAGGGGAGAATATCAGCGTGCTGGTAGGTATGTACGCGGCGCTGGGAGTTATTCTGGGCCATAATTTTCCGTGCTACCTGAAATTTCACGGTGGCAAGGGAATCTCAGCCACAGCGGGGCTTTTCCTGTCTCTTGACCCATTCCTGACGCTGGTGGCGCTGCTGCTTTTCGCAGGCTCCGTGGCGGTGACCCGGTACGTGTCCTTAGGCTCCATCCTGGTGAGCATCTGGCTGCCGGTGGGAGTGGTGATTTATGGAATATTGGGAAAATGGGGACTGGCAGAGGGGCATCTCTACGAGATGTACGCGATTGCGGCTTTCCTGTGCGTGATGGCTCTTTGGCGCCATCGGAAAAATATCCGCGGCCTGCTGACAGGTACGGAGAGAAAACTGGGCGAAAAGGCAAAGTAGATTTTGGCGGTATCTGTGCCGGGCGAAAGTAAAGACCCGTACATAGAGGATTATGATAGAGGAGTATAATAAAAAGGAGAAACGATCATGGCAAAAGCAGGTGTTATTGGAGCGGGAAGCTGGGGAACGGCACTGTCGGTGCTTCTGCACAGCAATGGGCATGAGGTAGAGATCTGGTCTATCTCACAGCCGGAGGTAGACATGCTGAACACGGAACGTGAGCATAAGGACAAGCTGCCGGGAGTGAAAATTCCGGAGGATATCCGGATTACGACGGATCTGAAGTCAGCTGTGGAAGGAAAGGATATTTTGGTGCTGGCAGTGCCGTCTCCCTATACCAGGAGCACGGCCCATTCTATGGCGCCCTATGTGGCGGACGGTCAGCTGATTGTGAACGTGGCCAAGGGAATCGAGGAAAGTACCCTGATGATCCTTACCGATATTATCGAGCAGGAGATCCCAAACTGCAGGGCGGCAGTACTGTCCGGCCCGAGCCACGCGGAGGAAGTGGGAAGAGGGCTGCCGACTACAGTGGTGGCCGGCGCCCATGACCGGAAGACGGCGGAATATATTCAGAATATTTTTATGAATCAGGTCTTCCGCGTATATACAAGCCCGGACATGCTGGGAATCGAGCTGGGCGGCTCGCTGAAAAACGTGATTGCCCTGGCGGCGGGAATCGCAGACGGCCTGGGCTATGGAGACAACACAAAGGCTGCCCTTATCACCCGCGGCATCGCGGAGATGAGCCGGATCGGTGTAGCCATGGGCGGACGGCAGGAGACATTCAACGGCCTGTCCGGCATAGGAGATCTGATTGTGACCTGTGCTTCTGTCCACAGCCGGAACCGGAAAGCCGGGTATCTGATGGGACAGGGAAAGACTATGCAGGAAGCCATGGACGAGGTGAAAATGGTCGTGGAGGGCGTGTACTCCGCAAAGGCGGCGGTAGCCCTCGCCCATAAGTATGGCGTGGAGATTCCGATTATCGAACAGGTAAACGCAGTGCTGTTTGAGAATAAGCCAGCCAGGGAGGCTGTCATGGATTTGATGCTGCGGGATAAAAAAATCGAGAATCCGCTGCTGCCCTGGGAGTAAGGAGACAAAAGGGAAGCGTGCGGCAGGAGCTGTCCCGAGGGGCGTTCACAGGCAGAAGGGGGAAAGAACATGCGGTGCTTTAACTGTAACAAAAACTTTGATTATGACAAATATTATGGGATCTGCCCCAAATGCGGCTGCTTTAACCAAAAGGAGACGCAGGCGGAACGGCATGAGGATTTGCATGACCGCTTCGGGGATGAGTCAGATCACGGGGAAGATTATGGATATAGACAGCCGCAGCCTTTCCCCTCTTACCAGGATACCCAGGCGGAGTCCGCCGGAAATACGGAAGCCTTTGGAACCGCGCCGCCCTACGGGAAGGCAAAGATAAAGCGCGGCGGCGGCGCCCTGGCTGCTGGAATCATAGTTCTGCTCATCGGGCTTGTGGTTTTGGTTTCCGGAAGCCTGGCCTATTCCACCGACGACAGCAGTCCGGATGAGGAAGACAGTACCCTGCAGCTGATAGCCCATGAAGCCGGGGAAAGCTTTGAGTTCCAGCAGGGCAGCATCCAGGTGCTGGAGGCCAGGAACCTGGCAGATCAGGAGAGCCTGCCAAACCTGGCGGGAGGAATGAAACTGATTGCCGTGCATATTGCGGGGCAAAGCGATGGGGAATATGAGGATTATAACAAGGTGCTGACTCCCTATATAGAAATAGACGGGAAATACCGCAGGGCATTGTCATATTATGATTTTGAACCGTACGGACAGATGCTGGGAGCGTACCCGGCCCTGGATGAATATGTCCTGATGGAAGAAAGCTTCTGCGATGGCTGGTATGGATTCCTGGCAGAGGAGGATGTGACAGAGATCCGAATCTGGTTTGATGAGTACGATGGAAGCGGCTGGGATGGCGGAAAGCTTCTGGCAGGTCATTATGTGGATTTAGCGCTGGAGGATCCGGCGGCGTTAGGAGGCGGGACAGATGGGCAATAAGATCAGATATGTGTTTGCGGTTCTTTTCTTGATGATTGGAATTCTTTTCCTGGTAATGGGCGCGGCTTTCTGGATTATGAGCGCGTCCGGAAATTCTGCCGTCTCCTCTTATAAAGAGCCTTACTGCGTAGTGGAATTGGAGGATATCTCAGAAATCGGCGGAACTTATGAAGGCGTTGAAGCCGAGGCAGGCTATGCCTTTTATGAGCTTTCTTTTTCTGTGGAAAATAAGGGAGAAGGGGAGGCTTATCGTGAGATGCCGTCTCTGTACTATGAGGCAGAGGATTACGATGCCGTATATGACAGATACTATTGGCAGGCAGGACAGGAAACGGAGGAAGAAATAGAGACGGTTCTGTTTTACGGATATGAAAAGGCCTGCATTCCGCCTGGACGCACCGGGTCGGCTTCGGATGTCCTTATGATTAAAGACGGGACAGAGCGCATCTATGCCTATTATTATCCCGGTTATACGGATGAAGAGCTTGTTCTGGAAATTGACCTTGGCTGACAAAAAACTTCTTTTTAAAAAGTTGAAAAAAGGTGTTGACATTCGTTTCCTGGTGTGGTAAATTAACTAAGCTGTCGCGTGAGACAGCAGCGA
>CALWBB010000078.1 GCA_944375885.1 uncultured Merdimonas sp. | reverse complement strand
AACCTAAATATAAACGCTGAAGATAATTTAGCATACGCTGCCTAATGGCAGCTGTCGGCCTTAGGGCACCTGCACCTTAAGTATCCGGCATCGACCATGCAGGAAACGACATGCGTTAAGCTTTGCGCGCATGGGCGTATCATGAAGCTACTGAAGCTGCCAGGGTGTCCGTTCCCGGACAGCGGAGGGAATGTCAAATAACTGACTATGATAGTAGAAGAACAGGGAACAGGCTTTCGGACAGGGGTTCGATTCCCCTCAGGTCCACTTAACCGCGAAAAACCGAACTCAGGAATGAGTTCGGTTTTTCGTGCATTTTGCTCCCATTAGAAGACTTCTGATCTGAGGGAGGCTTGTCAATGACATTTCCGGCTAAACTAAATTGACATTTTTGTTTAGCCAGAATTTGTACCGCGTTCCAAGGGACGTTTCCAACCCGTCCGGCCAAACTTTCAAAGCTCCTCCGCAATTTGAAAAAGGATTTATAAAAAATACACAAAAAAACACCTGAATAATTTGGTGAAATTGACTAATTGTTTCAAAAGAAGTCAAAAAAATAAAAGACAAGGTAGGAAAAATAAATGTACTCCGTTTGCATAATCTGGTAACATTTTTTCAGAAGCTCAGGTGCGGGACACCTGAATCTGGAAAAAATTTAAGGAGGAACCTACATGAAAAAGAAATTGCTTGCACTTTTGCTCGCTGTATCCATGGTGGCAGGTCTTGCTGCCTGCTCAGGCGGCGGAGCAGATGAAAGCGCTGCTACCACAGAGGATGCGTCTGGAGAGACCGCAGAGGAAGGCGGAGAGGAGCTGCCGGTGCTGAAGGTGGCTGTTATGCCCTTCCTGAACTGCCTGCCGGTTCAGTACATGATTGAGAACGGCCTGGATGAGGCGAACGGATTTAAGATTGAGACGGTATACTTCGCCAATGGTACAGCCATGAACGAGGCTCTGGCTGCTGACCAGTGGGAAGTGGGAACCTTGAGTGCCGCTGCTGTAAACTCCCTGGCTATCTATGGAGCTTACTGCATCGCTGATATCGGACATTCTGAAGGCGGCCTGTACACGCTGGCAAGCGCGGACGCTCCCATGTCTCAGGTTAAGGGCTCGAATCCCTCTTATCCGGACGTATACGGCGACGCTGAGAGCGTAAAAGGCGCTGTAATCGCGACTCAGACTGGTACGATTTCCCATCTGAACGTGAATAAGTGGCTGGAAGTTCTGGGACTTACCCCGGATGATGTAGAGATTGTCAGCATGGATTATCCGTCCGCTTATCAGGCGCTGATTACCGGAAACTGTGATGTGGCCGCTCTGAATCCGCCTACCTCTTACACCGCTGAGAGCGAGGGCTATGTGGTGACATCCAGCCTTTCTACCCTGGACGTGCCGCAGTTTGACTCTGTTATCGTATCCAACAAAGCGTATACGGAGCGCAGAGACGTTCTGGTAAATTACCTGAAAGCCTTCTTCCAGGCTACGGACGCCCTTCAGGCAGATCCGGAGATGGCAGCTCAGATGCTTCTTGACTGGTACACCAGCAACGGAAGCGAGACGACGCTGGAGGCCTGCGCGACTGAGATTGAGACACGGCCGTTCGTAACCAGCGAAGAGGCTCCCAGCATTACCATTGGCGAGTCTGTAGAAGTTACCGGCGAGTTCTGGGTAGAGCAGGAGCTTCTGGAAGAGAGCCGCTTCCCCGAAATTGCGACGCATGTGGATGATTCCCTTGTAAAAGAAGCTTTAGGCTTCTAATCAGGATTTGAACCGGAGGGTGCGCGAATACCGAGCGCGTGTAGATTGGTATTTGCGCGCCCTCATTTTGTGAAAGGAGCGGATTTTTTTGAACGAATATGCCAAGCAGAGACGCAAAAACAAAATAAAATTCGGTATCGTTTCCGTGATATCTCTGTGCGTCTTTTTCACGGTCTGGTATATCTGCACGGCCGTGCTGCATCTGAAGCCGGACTACATCCTTCCAAGTCCCGTTCAGGTCGTGACGGCCTTTATTGATAAGCTTACGCGGACAGCCCCGGACGGCGCTACGATCTTCGGACATATCGGCGCCAGCCTCCAGGTGGCCCTCAGCGGCTACGTGCTGGGAGCTATCGTGGGAATCCCTTTGGGAATCGCCATGGCCTGGTTCCGCCGGGTGGATATGTTTGTCACCCCGCTGTTTGACCTGATCCGTCCTGTGCCGACCATCGCATGGATTCCGCTGATGATCCTGTGGTTTGGTATCGGGCTTGGAGCGAAGGCTGCCATTATTTTTGTCTCTGCGTTTGTTCCTTGTGTTATCAATTCTTACGCAGGCATCAAACAGACGAAGCCGGTACACCTTTGGGTGGCTCAGACCTTTGGCGCTTCCCGCCGGGAGATGCTGTTTACGGTCGCTATTCCGACAGCCCTTCCGCTGATCTTTACGGGACTTAGGATTTCCCTGGGAACCGCCTGGATGACCCTGTGTGCGGCGGAGATGCTGGCTTCTAACAAGGGCCTGGGCTACATGATCCAGGTAAACCGTTCTCTGGCACGTGCCGACCTGATTGTGGTCGCCATGCTGACAGTAGGACTGATTGGAACGATCTTTACGGTAGGTCTTAACTCGCTGGAGAAGAGATTTGTGAAGGGAGGACGGCGCGGATGAAAAAGAAAATGGATGTAGAAAAAATGACGTATGCCGTACTGGCCATAGCCTCCTTTTTTGTATTCTGGTGGCTGATCACGACCTTTACTCCTGCGAAGGAGACGACTCCTGGCCCCATCGAGGTAATCCAGCTCCTGATTGATTCCTTTGTGACTCCGATTGGAAATTATGTGATTACCGGCCATCTGCTGGTAAGCCTCCGGCGTGTGCTGGTTGGTTTCTCTGTGGCTACTATCTTAGGTATTATCCTGGGTATTGCCATGGGTACATCGAAGTGGGCAGAAGCGATTTTCAAACCCATATTTGAGCTGCTCCGTCCGATCCCGCCTATCGCCTGGATTTCTCTGGTTATCCTGTTCTTTGGAATCGGTGAGAGTTCCAAGTACATCCTGTGCGGTATCGGCGCTTTCACGAACGTAACCCTGAACGCCTACACTGGCGCGCAGAACGTGGATCCGGAGCTGATTGGCTGTGCAAGGATGCTGGGTACCAGCGAGAGATCGATCTTCTTCCGCGTGATTCTTCCTTCCTGTACGCCCCAGATTTTCGCTGGAATGCAGGTGGCGCTTTCCACCAGCTGGATGGCCGTGCTGGCTGCCGAGATGGTAGGAGCCCAGGAGGGCTGCGGCTGGATGATTCAGAGAGGAAGCGATACGCTGAACATCACCCTGGTTATGGTAGGCATGATTGTCATTGGCTGCGTGGGTATGCTCCTGGCAGCCGTAATGCGTGTAATTGAGAGGAGGCTTTGCTCATGGAACATCATGGACAATTAAAACCGATTATCTCCATGTCTCATGTCGGCAAGACCTATTTAAGTATTCATAAGTCGAATGAAGTCGTGCGCGATGTGAGCCTGGATGTGGCGGAAAATGAATTTGTGGTACTTTTTGGCCCGGGCCAGTGCGGCAAGACTACGCTGATCAACCTGATCGCGGGACTGCAGCTTCCCACCACAGGAGAAGTGTATGTGGATGGCAAAAAGGTGGAGGCGCCCGGTTCTGACCGTGGAGTGGTATATCAGACGACTGCGCTTTTCCCCTTCTGCACGGTAATGGGGAACGTGGAGTTCGGGCCCAAAAGCCGGGGAATCCCCAAAAAGGAGCGCCGGGAACGGGCGCAGTATTTTATCAACCTGGTAGGCCTCCAGGGCTTTGAGAACAGCTATCCCAACCGCCTTTCCGGAGGTATGCGCCAGCGTGTCGGCATTGCCAGAGCTTACGCGAATGATCCGAAGGTTATGCTGATGGATGAGCCCTTTGGCCATCTGGACGCGCAGACCCGCTATATGATGGAGGCGGAGCTGGAGAAAATCTGGCAGAAGGAAAAGAGAACCGTCGTCTTCGTCACGAACAACAGCGAGGAGGCTGTCTATCTGGCAGACCGGATTATTATCCTGACGAACACGCCTACACACATCAAGCAGGAGGTACGGGTGGATCTGCCAAGGCCCAGGCAGTACAGCGATCCGGCTTTCCTGGAAATCCGGCGGCAGATCGAGGAGATCTGCGATGACACCCTGTAAGGAGGAGAGAGGCATGAATGACGAAATCAAAGTAAAAGTATCCCATATGACGAAGAAATTCGGCGATCTTTTGGTACTTAACGATATCTCCTTCGACGTAAAAACGGGGGAATTCCTCTGCGTGGTAGGGCCTACCGGCTGCGGAAAGACGACCTTTTTGAACTGCCTGACCAAGCTTAAGGCATATGAGCTGACGGACGGCGAGATTCTTATCAACAACGAACCGGTGGATCTCCAGAAGCACAATATCGCTTATATTTTCCAGGAGTATTCCTCCTTCCCGTGGGCGACTGTGGAAGAAAATATCGCCTATGGTCTGAAGGTAAAGAAGCGTTCGGCAGCTGAGATCAAGGAGCAGGTGGAGGAGATGCTGGATCTGGTAGGCCTTACGGAATACCGCAGCTACTATCCCAGCCAGCTTTCCGCCAGTATGCTCCAGCGCGTAAGTATCGCGCGTGCTTTCGCGGTACAGCCGGAGCTGCTTTTGATGGACGAGCCTTACGGCCAGCTGGATAACTCCCTGCGCTACAAGCTGGAGGATGAACTGATTCAGCTGTGGCAGCGCACAGGAACTACGGTTATTTTCATTACCCATAACATAGAGGAGGCTGTATATCTGAGTGAACGCATTCTGGTTCTGACGAATAAGCCTACTGGAATCAAGAAAGAGATCGTAAACAATCTGCCCCGTCCAAGGGATGTTACCGATCCTGATTTTAATAAGCTTCGTGACGAGGTTACCGATCTGATTAAGTGGTGGTAAAATATGAGTATTGCAAAAAAACGACCCAATATCATTCTGTTTCTTGCGGACCAGCTGCGTTTCGACGCGCTGGGCTGCTACGGAAACAATGAGATTCATACGCCAAATATTGACAGCCTTGCCCTGAACGGTTCTGTTTTTGACAACCATTTCATCCAGAACCCGGTGTGTTCCCCTTCCCGGTGCAGCATCCTTACCGGCCGCTACCCCAGGAACCACGGGACCCGGGACAATGGGATTCCGCTCCGGGATCAGGAATTGTGCTTCCCGGAGGTTCTTCGGGAGAACGGATACCGGACTGCGGCTATCGGCAAAATGCATTTTACGACCCAGTTTGTACCCAAGGAAAACGAGGAGGACGACTGGCCAGAGGATCACTATGGCTTTGATGTGATCCATACCACCTGCGACACTAAGACAGGTGAATACCTTACATGGCTGAAAGAGCGCAGCGAGAGGGATTACGAGGTAGTAAAAATGCAGGGCGAGCGCAAGGCGAAGGAAGACCGGGCCAGCGCGTCGGAAAAGGATACCAGCGGCCCGCCCCAGGTCTATCCCAGCGAAATCGATCCGCGCTATCATCAGTCTGCCTGGATCGCGGACCGGACCATCGATCTGATCCGGGAGGCGGATCCGGAGCATCCCTTCTTTGCCCTGTGCAGCTTTGTGGATCCGCATCATCCCTTTGATCCGCCGGCGCCTTATTCGCAGATGTATGATCCGGACAAGCTTTCCATTCCGGTCCGCCGCGAGGGAGAGCTTGAGGACAAGCCGCCCCATTTCCGCAGGCACCGCGAGGGACGGGGCTGCAGCAATGAGAAGTATGATTACCGGAAACTGAGCGACCATGAGTGGGGCGAGGTGAAAGCTGCGTACTATGGCATGGTAAGCCTGATCGATTATAATATCGGACGGATACTCCAGGCGCTTAAGGAAGCGGGGCTGGAGGAGGATACCCTGATTATGTTCACCAACGACCATGGAGAGCTTCTGGGGGATCACGGCCTTTTGTTCAAGGGCCCCTTCCACTATGACTGCCTGATTAAGGCGCCCATGATTGTGCAGTGGCCGGGCGCTGTCCCGAAGGGATCGCGCTACAACCAGATTACAGAGCATGTGGACATTATGCCGACGCTTTTGGATCTGGCGGGACTGCCGGTTCCCTACGGCGTCCAGGGCATGTCCATGGCGCCCATCATCCGGGGAGATCAGGGAGCCGGAAGGGAGTATGCCCTTACGGAATTCAACTGCTATGACTGGGGGCTTTCCGTGAAAACCCTGACAGGAAGGGATTATAAGCTCACCTATTATGCCGGGGAGCGGTTTGGAGAGCTCTATGACCGGAACGAGGATCCCAACGAGTTCGTCAACCATTGGGATGACCCGGAATACCAGGAGGTAAAGGAACGCCTGATCAAGAGGCTTCTGGATCGCCTGATCCAGACCGAGGATGCCCTGCCCCTGCGTATCGGAAAGTATTAAAAAAATATTCCGCTGTACAGGTACGGATACCGCCGCGGGCCTGGGCGTCTGCCCAGGCTTGCGGCGGTATACCGGATATTATATAATGAGAATGTCCGGAAAGGGGGCGGATCTGTGTTTAAGCGGTTAGTTTCAAAGTGGAAAAAGATAAGCGTCCGGGGCGGCACGATGGCGATGCTGGTATGTGTGAATACGGTCATCATCCTTCTGCTGTCTCTGGGGGCGTTTGCTTTTTTTCAGAAGAGTTTTGTAAATGAGATCGCGGGCGCCCGGTCGGACGTCCTGCGCCAGATCGCGGAGCGTGCCCGGCAGTTTAAGACGAACATCTATACGCTGTCCAATCTTTACTATAATGACAGCCGTTTTCTTGAGGCGGCTGAGAATCTGGATGAGGAGAACAAAGAGAAATTTTTCCGTTATATGGATGAACTGACGGAGCAGCTCCAGGTATCGTTCAACCAGGTGAACCTGGATTTCTACGTGGTCTATCTGTCGGAGAACGGGATTGGCTACTGTTCGGCGCCGGCGCCGGAGGATTATGATTACATGAATCCCAAGACGAAAATATGGTACCGGGATCTCTATCACTCCGAGGGCGCTATCGTAGATGTGGCCAGCTACCGGGACCGTCTCTTGGGGATCACTGCCTACACGGCTGTCCGTACGGTTCTGGACAGCCAGGGGGAGATTATAGGATACCTGATGATCAGCGCCGACGAGCGCCAGCTTTATCAGATGTATTCCGAGGTTATCAGCGAGGAAAGCAATATCTATGTGGCGGACGGGGAAGGACGGATTGTATCCAGCAACAGAGATACGATCATTGGCTTCTCTTATTTTCATATGGAAAATCTGGAGGAGCTCTTCGGGGAGCAGAACCATATTATCACGAAAATTTCCAGACGGGACGCTCTGTTTACCAGATACAGCGATTCGGAAAGCGGTTTTACTGTGTTTGAGGAGATTCCTCTGTCAGAAGTCCTGCATCCGATAGAGAGCATCCGCGTCGTCGTGATTATCCTGGCCCTGCTTGCCCTGGCCGGAGGAACTGTGATGGCCTGGGGCTTTTCCGGGCGTATCGCGGCGCCTCTTCGCAAGCTGTGCTCGGATGTCCGCCAGGTAGAAGACGGGGATTTGAACCAGACATTTACGATCCAAAGCTTTTCAGAAATCAATGACTTAAGTACCGGCATGGCGAGAATGCTGGCCCGTATCCGGGAACTGATAGAAAATGTCCGCACCCAGGAGGAAGAAAAACGCCGTCTGGAGTTCAACTGGCTCCAGGCCCAGATCAACCCGCACTTTATGTACAACACTCTTTTCTCCATCAAATGCGCGGTAGACATGGGACATAATGAAAAGGCAGGCCATATGCTGACCGCTTTTATCCAGCTGCTTCGGGGCGTGCTTTCCGGTTCGGAGCAGATGGTCACGATCCGTTCCCAGATGGAGTGGATCCGCCAGTATATAGAGCTTCAGAGGTTCCGGTATGACGACGCCTTTGACGCTTTGGTGGAATGTGATGAGCGGGCCGCAAACTGCCGGATTCCCAAGCTGCTGATCCAGCCGCTGGTGGAGAACGCGATCCTGCATGGCGTGGATATGGCGGCGGGAAATGGAATGATTACTGTGATCGCGCGCCGGCAGGGGGATACCATAGCGATTCAGGTAGAGGATAATGGCGCAGGCATGACAAAGGAACGGATCTGGGAGGTCATGACGGCGAAGGAAGATGTGGACCGCCCGCATCTGGGCGTGAGAAATGTCCATGAGCGGATCCGCCTGCATTTTGGCGAAGGCTGGGGCCTGCATATTGAGAGCGCGCCGGAGCGGGGGACGCAGATCACTTTGAGCTTCCCCGCTTTGGAGTGAACATGCGCCGCTTCGCTGCGGGACACAGAAGAAAAAAGGAGAGAGTATGCTGAAAGTATTGGTTGTCGATGATGAGGCGCCTATCCGGCAGTGGCTGGAGTACTGTGTAGATAAATTTGACGGTTTTACCGTGGCAGGCGCGGCTGTATCCGGGGATCAGGGACTGGAGCTTTACCGCCGGGAGCTGCCGGATATTGTGGTGACTGATATAGAGATGCCTGGCATGGATGGGCTTGAGATGCTCAGGCGGATGCAGAAGATCCATTCGGCCTACATGATTATTCTGACCAGCCATGAGGACTTTTCCTATGCCCGCCAGGCGCTGAGCCAGGGGACGGCGGAGTACATCCTGAAGGCGGAGATTACCATGGGATCCTTCCAGAAAGCGCTGGAAAAAGCGGCGGAAAGTATCCGGGCGAAGGGGATTTCCGGGGAGGAGAGCCTGGAGCAGGCGGCCAGACGCCTTTTGCGGCAGCTGGCGTCGGAGGGCTGCCGGGAGGAGATTACGCCGGAAATGCTGCGCAGGCAGGGAATCGCCCTGGAGGAAGGCCCTTTGCTTGTGGCGGATATCTGGTGCCAGGAGGGAAATGTCCAGTCGGGCCTGCGACGCATGGCCGCAGGGGCTCCCGGCCTTCACAATCTCTGCCTGCTTTCTCTGGATGACGAGCATCTGCTGGTGATGGCGAACCTGCGCCAGGAAGGAGACGCCCAGCTTGCGCGGGAATATTTTGAGAAGAAAAACCAGCCGCCTTTTATAGCGGGGTTCAGCGATCCGGCCCTGGGGCTTAAGGGACTGTCTGAGGCGCTGCGCACGGCCCAGGCCAGGTGCAGCCTCCATTTCTACCACCCTGACCGCCATGTGTTCTGGCGGGAAGCGGTTCACGTCACAGCGCCCCGGCATACGGAAAGCTGGAGGGCGTCCTTTAGCAAAGAGCTTTTTGGACAGCATTACAGGAGGGCTGCGGCGGTAAAGGATCAGGCGATACAGGAAATTCTGGATGATTGTCCCACAGACCTGAAGGCTGTCAAGGAATTGTGCGGTTTCTTTGCTTCTACCCTGCTTTACCTTACTGGTGAGCAGGGCGCAGGCGAGGAGGAACGCCTGGAAAAGGTGAAAAATCTGGTATTTGAGAGCAGGAGCATGGAAGAACTTTCCGGGATCCTGGAACAGGTATTCGCGCCCTACGCGTCGGGAATGCCGCGCCCGGGAAGCTATTCGGAGCCAATCCGGGAAGCTGTCGCCTATATGAAGGCCCACTACGCGGATAAGATTACGCTGGGAACGGTGGCCGGCTATGTGTCGTTTAACCCAGAGTATTTCAGCCGCATGTTTATGAAAGAGACAGGGCTTAACTTCGTTACCTACCTGAATAACCTCCGGATGCGGAAAGCGGTGGAGCTTTTGGAGAAGACGGACAAAAAGATTTATGAGATCGCCGAGCAGGTAGGGTATTCCAGCGTCAGCTATTTTTCTACCGCTTTCAAGAAGACCTTCGGCCAGAACCCAAATGAGTACCAGCTCCAGGTGCGCCGGCAGGGGGAAGGCAGGACATAGGAGAACCGTGTGTTTACAGCCCAGAAAAGAGGGACAGGGAAAATGAAAATCACATACATCGCCCACAGCGGCTTCCTTGTGGAGCTTGCTCATACGCTTTTCTTATTCGATTATTACCAGGGAGAGATCCCGGCGCTGCCGCCGGAGAAGCCCCTGTACGTCTTCGCCAGCCACCGGCATCCGGATCATTTTAATCCGGAGATTTTCGGTCTGGCCAGGGACCGGGAGAATAGCTTTTTCGTGCTGTCCCATGATATCTGGAGGAGCCGCGTGCCGGAGGAGCTGCGTGAGAGGACCGCGCACCTGAAAGCAGGGACCCGGTGGCAGCGGGACGGCGTGGAGGCGGATACCCTTCGTTCCACGGATGAAGGCGTGGCGTTCCTGGTGCGGGCGGAAGGAAAGGCCTTCTATCACGCCGGCGATCTGAACGACTGGCGCTGGGACGGGGAATCGGAAAACTGGAACCGGGGGATGGCGGAGAAATTCCGCAGATATATCGAGCCTCTGCGTGAGGTGGATCTGGACGCGGCCTTTGTGCCTCTGGATCCGCGGCAGGAGGAGCATTACGCCCTGGGACTGGATTATTTTCTGACGCTGGCGGATTACCGGGATCCGAAGCGCGGAGCGAAGAAAATTTTTCCCATGCACTGCTGGGATGAGTATGGAATTATTGACCGCTGGCTTTCGGAGCACCCGGACTTCCCGGGCAGGGAGCGGATCGTGAAAATCAACGTGCGGGGCGAAAGCTTTACCCTATAAGAAAGGGTAAAAAGAGTACAGAAAGAAAAGAATACCGAAAGAAAAGAATACAGGCAGAATACAGGCAGAATCCGGGCGGAGAGACGGGATAGAGGAAGGCTCTCTCTGCCGGGATTCTTTTTTTGATTGAATCAGAAATAATAATTTCATATTGACAATAGTGTGCGATATACAGTATAGTAACAGCAGGAGGACTGATTATGGGAGAAGAAAAGGATTTGCTGGCGGGGCTGGTTCTGGAGCTGCGAAGGGGCACGCTGATCTTAAGCGTCCTAAGCCAGATGGCGGAGGCGAAGTACGGCTACGCGCTGGTACAGAGCCTGGAGGAAAAGGGCGTGGAGATTGACCCGAATACCCTGTATCCTCTGCTTCGGCGGCTGGAGAAGCAGGGGCTTCTCGCGAGCCGCTGGGATACGGGAGGCTCCAAGCCGCGCAAATATTACCAGAGAACCGCTTATGGAAATGAGATTTATGAGGAGCTGAAAAAGCAGTGGCGGCAGATCTCCGCCGGGATAGAGGCTCTGATGGAGGAGGAAGAAGGATGACAGAAAAGGATCAGGAGCTGATGAAGCGGTATATCTACCAGGTGGTGCGCCGCCTGCCGCAGGAGCAGAAG
>CALWBB010000077.1 GCA_944375885.1 uncultured Merdimonas sp. | reverse complement strand
AAAAGGAAGAGGAGAATGAATGGATGAAAAAGAAAGGTATTGTTTTGGCACTGGTTGCTGCGTTCTGCATGGCGGCGCTGACAGGCTGCGGCGGAGGCTCGGACAGCGGAGAGAAGCTGTATCTGTATAACTGGACGGAATATATCCCTCAGGAAGTCTATGATGCTTTTGAGGAAGAGACGGGCATCGAAGTGATTGAGTCTACTTTTTCTTCCAATGAAGAGATGCTTGCGAAGCTGACGGCGGGCGGCACGGGCCAGTACGACATGGTGGTGGCCAGCAATTACGTGATCAAGGCCATGGAGGAGCAGGGGCTGATTCAGGAGCTGGACAAGACGCAGCTGGAGAACCTGGGAAATATCAGCGACGCGGCTCTGGGCATGAATTTTGACCCGGAGAACCAGTATTCCATTCCGTTTATGGGCGGAATCACGGTCATCGCTTACAATACAAAGATGTGCGAGGAGCTGGGCGTGACCATCGAGAAATTTGACGATCTTCTGAACCCGGCCCTGGAAAATAATATGGTAGTCGTGGACGACGTGCGTGAGATCGTGGGAATCGCGCTGAAGGCCCAGGGCCAGGATTCCAATACGACGGATCAGGCTGTGATCGAGGGAACCCTTCCCTGGCTGCAGCAGCTGGTGCCGAATATCAAGGCTTACGACAGCGACAGCCCCAAGACCCTGCTGGCCTCCAATGAGGTGGCGGTAGGCGTGGTCTACAATACCGACGCCGGCATGGCTATCAATGAAAACCCGGATATCGACGTGGTATTCACCGAGGAGCCCTGCGAGATGTCCATGGACAATTTCGTGCTGACCTCTGAGGCGAAGAACGTGGAGAACGCCATGAAGTTCATCGACTTCGTACACCGCCCGGACATCTACAAGATGATCCTGGATGTGTTCCCGGGCGTCTGCGTGAACGACGCGGCCCTGGAGATCATGGACGAGCGCTATCTGGAGAACCCGGGCAGCAACGTGGATCAGTCCGAGATCGCCCGCGCGAACCTGATCGAGGAGGTCGGAGACGCGGTGACTTACTATGACGACGTATTTACAAAGATGAAGACGAACTAGCAGATTCGCTGGTTTACGGATTTCCCTATACGGAGGCGCGTATGAAAAAGATAGAGATTATCACAAGACCTGACAAACTGGATATCATCAAGAAGATTCTGGCGCAGAACGAGTACTCCGGCATGACGGTGACCGCAGCCATGGGCTGCGGCCGCCAGAAGGCGGACGCCAAGGATTTCGAGGAGCTGAACCTGGAGATGAACCTGCTGCCGAAGATTCATGTGATGACGGTAGTCTGGGACGAGGATCTGGAGGATATCCTGCTGGAGCTTCAGCAGAAGCTGACTACAGGAAGCGTGGGAGACGGAAAGATCTTTATCTCCACGATTGACGATGTGGTGAGAATCAGGACAGGGGAGCGTGGCTATAAGACCCTGTAATGCGGGAGGAACAGCAGATGAGCAAGACGCAGGAAAAGGACGTAATCGTCCGGATCGCGGATGTGGATAAGAGCTTTGACGGGGAGCGCGTGGTGAAGAAGCTGAACCTGGATGTGGAGAGGGGAGAGTTTCTGACCATGCTGGGGCCCTCCGGCTGCGGAAAGACGACGACGCTGCGGATGATTGCCGGCTTTGAGGTGCCGACGTCAGGACAGATTTTTCTGGAGGGCGAGGATGTGGATGACAAAAAGCCCAACGAGCGCAATGTCAACACAGTCTTCCAGAATTACGCCCTGTTTCCCCATATGAACGTGTTTGACAATATCGCGTTCGGACTGGTGGAGAAGAAGGTAAAGAAGGATGAGATCCGCCGCAGGGTGGAGGAGATGATCCGCCTGGTACAGCTGGACGGCATGGAGAAGCGGATGCCCTCCCAGATGTCGGGCGGACAGAAGCAGCGCGTGGCTATCGCCCGCGCCCTGGTAAACAGGCCGAAGGTGCTGCTGCTGGATGAGCCCCTGGGCGCCCTGGACCTGAAGCTTCGCAAGCAGATGCAGGGAGAGCTGAAGGCCCTGCAGCGCCAGCTGGGCATAACCTTTATCTATGTCACTCACGACCAGGAGGAGGCCCTGACTATGAGCGACCGCATCGCGGTCATGAACCGAGGACGGCTGGAGCAGGTGGGGACGCCGGAGGAGGTCTACAACTATCCGGAGACGAAATTTGTGGCAGACTTTATCGGGGAGTCTAATATTATCGAGGGCTATGTGGAGCATATGACGGAGGATTCCATCGAGGTGACTATGGAGTCCGGAAAGGCGGTCATCCCGGAGACGGGCTACCGCATGGAGGAGATGGTCTATCTCTGTATCCGTCCGGAAAACCTGAAGATTTCCACAGAACAGAAGGAGGGCTTCCGGTTCCGGGGACAGGTGCGGGAGCATATTTTCATCGGCTCCACGAATAAGACCATGATCGAAATGCCGAACGGCCAGATGCTCAAAAGCGTGACGCCTGCGGAGGATGAGCTGGTTCCGGTGGGTACGACGGTGAATGTGTACTGGAATCCGGGCAAGGCTGTGGTAATGCGGACGAAGGAGGAGCAGATTTACAACGTCATCGAGCAGTCCGTAGAGATAGAGGGAATGAGAAATGATCAAATCTTTTAAGAAGCGGATCGGCGCGCTGGTGACAGTGGGGCCGACGGTGCTGTGGCTGGGCTTCTTTCTGATGATACCGCTGATTTACGTGATCGGCATGAGCTTCCTGACGAAAAACGCTTACGGGGGCGTGGACTTCAAGCTGACGTTTTCCAATTATGCGGCGCTTTTTTCCAGCGAGTATGTGAAGGTGTTCGCAGATTCCCTGTGGCTGTCTCTGGAGACCACTGTGATCTGCCTGATCGTAGGCTATCCCTTTGCCTATATTATCGCGAACGCGCCGAAGAAGTGGAAGCCGGCCCTGGTACTGCTTTTGATGCTGCCCTTCTGGACCAATTCCCTGATCCGTACCTACGGCTGGAATACGCTGCTGCGCACGGAAGGGATTATCAACCATTTCCTGCAGTGGATCGGCCTGACTGACAAGCCTCTGGAAATGCTCTACACGGACGGGGCCGTCCTGCTCGGTATGGTTTACGCACTTCTGCCCTTTACGGTGCTGCCCCTCCATACCTCCATTGAGAAGCTGGACAAATCACTTCTGGAGGCCGCGAGTGATCTGGGGGCGTCCCGGGTGCATACCTTTACGCGGGTCATCCTGCCGCTGACCATGCCCGGCATCTTCGCGGGATCCATCCAGACGTTTATCCCGTCCCTGGGCTTCTTCTTTATCTCAGATATGATGGGCGGCGCGAAGACCATGTACATCGGCAACCTGATCAAGAATCAGTTCCTCTCGGCCAGAAACTGGCCTCTGGGCGCGGTGCTCTCCATCGTGCTGATTGTGATCACACTGATTCTGATGCGGCTGTACACGCGGGTAGGAAGCCTGGAAGATATGGCATAAAGGAGTAAGCAATGGAAAAACGCAGAAAAGTCAGAGAATTCAAGCCGGGCAGCGTCTTCTATGCCTGCCTGGTCTATCTGTTTTTATATCTGCCCATCTTCGTGGTCATCGCGTTTTCATTCAATACCTCGGAGATGAATATTACCTTCGAGGGCTTTACCGTGGAATGGTACGGGCGGATGTTTGAGAACCGGCAGCTGATGCAGTCCTTTGTGAATACGATTATCGTGGCCGTGGCCAGCACGGCGCTTTCCGTGATCATCGGAACGTTGTGCGCTCTGGGGCTTTACAAATTTGAATTCAAGCTGAAAAGTATGATCAGCAGCTCCCTGTATATTCCCATCGTGATTCCGGAGCTGGTGTTCGCTATCGCTCTTCTGATTTTCTTTTCTTCCATCCATGTGAGCATGAGCATGGTGACGCTGGTGATCGCCCATGTGACCTTTTCCATGCCCTTTGTGGTGATCACGGTGCGGGCAAGGCTTGCGGGCTTCGACAAGTCCATCGAGGAGGCGGCCAGGGATTTGGGGGCCAATGAGCTTCGGACCTTTTTCCGTGTGACGCTTCCGATGATTTCGCCCGGCGTGATTTCTGGCGGTATGCTGGCACTGACCATGTCTCTCGACGACGTGGTAGTCAGCTTCTTTACGGCGGGCCCAGAGAGCCAGACGCTTCCGCTGAAGATCCTTGGCATGGTGCGAAAGGGCGTGTCTCCGGATGTGAACGCTCTGTCTACCCTGATGATTCTGGGAACCATCGTGATCCTGTTGACTGCGACGCTGATTCAGGGTAAACTGGAGAAAAAGATGTAAGGAGACTCCTATGTTTGCAATTGAGAAGATGACAGAAGAGATGCGTCCGGAAGTCATGCCCATGGTGGACGCCTTTTACCACAGCGACGCGGTGAGCCACGAGGTAGAGAGGGAGAAGCTGGAGCAGACCTTCGCGGCTGCGGTGAGCGCAGATCCGATTCTGGAGGGCTATGTGCTGAAGGAGGACGGGCATATCGTCGGCTTCGGCTATGTGACGGTTTACTATGCCTGCGAGGTGGGCGGACGCTGTCTGATGTTTGAGGAGCTGTACCTGAAGGAGGAAGCCAGGGGGAAGGGCTATGGAAGCCGCTATTTCGAGGCTGTGATGAAGTCACGGCCCGAGGTGAAGCGTTTCCGCCTGGAGGTGACGAGAAGCAACGAAGGAGCTGTGCGGCTGTATCAGAAGCTGGGCTTTGAGTTCCTTGACTACGATCAGATGGTGCTGGATCGATAATGGCTGACTGGGAGGTTACGCTTCACATTCCTGAATCGGCTGTGAATCGTAACGCAGGGAGGGATGCAGATGAATCCGCAGATGAATTCGATAGAAGAAAGACTGAACGGATGCTTTGACAGCATCCGGGAACGGCTGCCCCTAAGGCCAAAGACGGCCCTGGTTCTCGGGTCGGGCCTGGGCGGCTACGCGGAGTCGGGAGATATCCGAATAGAAGGCTTCCTGGATTATCATGAGATCGAGGGCTTTCCCCGCTCGACGGTGGAGGGCCATAAGGGACGCTTTGTGTTTGGCCATGTGGGAGAGATTCCTGTGGTCTGCATGCAGGGCCGGGTTCATTATTATGAAGGCTACGCCATGAGCGACGTGGTGCTGCCGATCCGGCTGATGCGCCTGATGGGGGCAGAGACTCTGTTCCTGACCAATGCCGCAGGCGGGATCAACACGTCCTACGCGCCGGGAGATCTGATGCTGATCCGGGATCACATTTCGTCCCTGGTGCCTTCTCCTCTGATTGGGCCGAACCTCGAAGGACTGGGGCCCCGGTTCTGCGATATGACGGATACCTATGATTTGGAATACCGAAGCCTGCTGAAAAAGACAGCGTCAGAAATTGGCGTGCCTCTGAAAGAGGGCGTCTATATCCAGTTTTCCGGCCCGCAGTATGAGACGCCGGCGGAGATCCGGATGGCGCGGGCGCTGGGCGCGGACGCGGCGGGCATGAGTACGGCCTGCGAGGCCATCGCGGCCCACCACGCGGGAATGCGGGTCTGCGGAATCTCCTGCATTACCAATATGGCGGCGGGCGTGACGGGAGAAAAGCTTTCCCATGAGGAGGTTCAGGAGACGGCGGATCGGACCGCGGCCCGGTTCCAGAAGCTGGTGACGGCAGGAATCCTGGCTGTCGGACAGTGAGCTATGTGGACGGATGTCCGGTGAAAGAGACGGAGGCGGTAAAAGAATGGATGACAGAACCTTGATGGAGACCGCAGTACAGGCAAGAGAATATTCCTACAGCCCCTATTCGAATTTTCGGGTAGGGGCCGCTTTGCTTTGCGCGGACGGCAGCGTCTATACAGGCTGCAACATGGAAAACGCGGCGTTTACGCCGGGCATCTGCGCGGAGCGCACGGCCATTTACAAGGCGGTCAGCGAGGGGAAACGGAATTTCCTGGCGATTGCCATCGCGGGCGGCCCTGCGGCTGCCGGACCGGGAGAGCTTTCTCTTACGGCGCCCTGCGGGGTCTGCCGCCAGGTGATGCGGGAATTCTGCGATCCGGAGGCCTTCCGCATTATTCTGGGGACAGGCGGGGAGGATCTGCAGTCCTGGCTTTTAAAGGATCTGCTTCCCTTAAGCTTTGGCCCGGAGAACCTTGCCTCCGGCCGTGAGCCGGGAGAAAAGAAAGAGAAGGAGGTTCCGGGCGCATGAAAATGTGGAACAGACTTTCTGCTGCGAAAAAGGAATTGCTTCTGCTTCTGGTGATGGCGGGCTTTGGCCTGGTGAAGCAGTTTCTGGTGTACAATCTGCCGATTATGGCGGTACCCAAGGGGATCCACGACGACTGGATCATGGTGCACCTGGCGGATACCTTAAGAAGCGGCCAGTGGCTGGGAGAATACAACAGCCTGACGCTGACAAAGGGAATGTTTTTCCCGCTCTATCTGGCGGTGATCAATTTTCTCCACTTGTCCTATCTGAATGTGACGGCGCTTCTGTATACCGTGGGCTGTATGGTCTTTGTCTATGCCCTGCGCCCGCTGGTTCCCAAGCAGCTGCCGCGCCTCATCCTGTACCTGGCGCTTCTGTGGAATCCCATTTCCTATTCCCTGCAGGCATTTCAGAGGGTATACCGTAACAGCATTTCCCACATTCAGGTGCTGCTGATTTTCGGCGGCTTCCTTGCGGTCTATCTGCGAAGACGGGAGCCGGTGAGAAAGCAGATCGGCTGGATTATCGCGGCGGCGGCCGGGACTGCCAGCTTTTTCTATACCCGGGAGGACGCCATCTGGGTCGTTCCCTTCCTGGTGGTATTTACGCTGGTGTACCTGGGAAGCCTGGCCGGACTCTGGAGGAAAGAGCGGCAGAAATCCAGGCAGTATGCGGTGAAGGCGGCGATGGTGCTGCTGCCCTTCCTGTGTACCTGGGCGGCGGGCAAATGGATCGCCCGCCAGAATCTGGCCCATTACGGCATCGAGGTGGCGAACGAGCTTCAGGAGGGCGGCTTCGCCGAAATGTACAAAAGCATGATGGCCGTCAAGCCGGAGGAGGAGATCCCTGGCGTGACGATGACCCGGGAAAAAATCGCCCGCATGTGCGAGGTGTGTCCGACTTTAAAAGAGCTGGAGCCCTATATTGAGAGCAGCAAGAAAGTCTGGGCCGGCGAGGAGGGCGACGCGGAGAACTGGGAGGTCCGGGACGGCTGGGTATTTTGGATTTTCCGCACTGCCTTGGAGGAGGCAGGCTATTATCAGGACGGGGCTGCGGCAAATGAGATCTGCCTGCAGATCCGGGACGAGATCGAGGAGGCGCTTGATGAGGGCCTTCTGGAGCGGCAGGCGACGATGCCCTCCACCTATATGTCGCCCTGGAGAAAGGGTTATCTGGGAGATCTGTTCGGGGCGCTTGGGAAGGCCATAGCCTATACCACCACCTATGACGAGATGGAGACGCTGGTCTATCTCTACAGTGAGCCAGATGAAAACGGCGGAATCCCGCTGTTTGAGCGGATTACCGGGGATAAGGCAGTCTGGTATGAGTCGGATCTGGTGGAGATGGCCGGCTGGTATGTATCCTATGGCGGCATGGAGGGCGTGACCCTGCAGGCGGAGCTCGCCGACGGAACCCTTCTGGGAACGGCGGAGTTTACAGAAAGCAGCGATGTGGCCTCTTATCTGGAGCAGCAGGGAATTACTGTGCCAGGAAGTGAAAACTGCCGGTTTTCCCTGAAGCTTTCTGTGGCGGACAAGCCGCAGGCCGTCTATCTGCGGGCGTACCGGGATGGGGAGCTTCTGGACGAGTATGAGCTGTCAGAAGACGTGGCCCAGGTGGAGCGGGAAGGATCCCGGCTGAACCTGGACTGGTACTGGGATGTGCCGGAGCGGCACGGCCTGCTGGCAAAGATTAATTATAAGGGTGAAATCCTGAACGGAATCCGGGATATCTACCGTCTTACAGGGCCAATCCTGGCGGCCTTAGGCCTGCTTGGCTGGTTTTTGCTCTGCGCGGAGCGTGTCCGCAGCCTTATCAGGCGGGAAAAGAATGAGACGGGCCTTGCCAGCTGGCTGGCGGTGACGGCTCTTCTTGCCAGCTATCTGGTGCTGCTGGGCGGAATCTCCTATTCGGAGATATCCGGCTGGAACGCGATCCTGTACTGGTACTTGTCAGGTGGCTATCCGGTGATGACGGCCTTTGAAGTGCTGGCCATTCTGTTCGCATGGAAGGAGGGGCGGCGCATGCTGAGAGGATGAGGGACAGCCCAGTGTTGTAATCCGCGGAAAAGGAATTTATAATGGAATCAGCTGGAAAGCACGAGGTTCCTGTGAAGGGAATGCGGCTTTTACACAGAAGCTCAGGAGGAAAAGAAAATGAAACTGATTATTGACAATGCGAATATTGACGAGATCCGCTCCATGTATGAGTTTTTCCCGATGGACGGAGTGACCTGCAACCCGACGATTCTGGCCAAGGAGAAGCGGCCGCCCTACGAGGTCTTAAAAGAGATCCGGGATTTCATTGAGGAGGGCGAGCTGCATGTGCAGGTAGTCAGCGATTTAGCGGACAATATGGTGGAGGAAGCCTATAAGATACGCAAGGAGCTGGGAGACGATACCTTTATCAAGATTCCGACGACAAAAGAGGGCCTCAAAGCGATCCGTATCCTGGCGGCGGCCGGAATTCGTGTGACAGCTACCGCGATTTACACCCAGATGCAGGCGTTTCTGGCGGCGAAGGCGGGCGCTCTCTACGTGGCTCCCTACATCAACCGGATTGACAACCTGGGCTCCGACGGCGTGCGTACGGCCAAGGAAATCCACGATATGTTCCGGAACTATAAATTCAAGACAGAGGTGCTGGCAGCCAGCTTCAAGAACTCCAGACAGGTCATCTCTCTGTGCGAATACGGCATCGGTGCGACTACGATTTCTCCGGACGTCCTGGATCTTCTGATCAAGAATGATTCCGTGACAGCGGCCCTGAACGTGTTTCGCAAGGATTTCGAGAAGCTCTGCGGCAAGGGGAAGACCATGCTGGACTGCGAGTAGGGAGAGCTATGATAGATTTACATTTGCATTTTGACGGGTCCCTGCTTGCGCGCACGGTGCTGGAGCTGGCGAAGGAGCAGGGCATCGCGCTCCCATCCGAAGAACCCGACGAGCTGAAGCTTTTCCTGGCAGCTCCGGCGGACTGCGGAAGCCTGAATGAGTATCTGGAGAAATTTGATCTGCCGCTTCTGGTGCTTCAGACCAGGGAAGCGGTCCGTAAAGGGATGTATACGCTGGTCAGCTCCCTGAAGGAGCAGGGGATGCTGTACGCGGAGATCCGCTTTGCGCCTCAGCTGCACACGAAAAAGGGGCTGACCCAGGAGCAGGTGGTGAAGGCGGCTCTTCAGGGCCTCCAGGAGGCGGCAGCAGGATCGTTTTTCAAGGCGAAGCTGATTTTGTGCTGTATGCGGGGAGCGGACAACCGGGAGGAAAATCTCCTGACGGTGCGCACAGCTGCGGCCTTCCTGGGAAGGGGCGTAGCGGCTCTTGACCTGGCCGGGGCAGAGGCCCTGTATCCGACGGCGGATTATGGGGAGGTATTCGCGCTGGCAAAGGAGCTTTCGGTTCCCTTTACGATCCATGCCGGGGAGGCAGACGGGCCGGAGAGTATCCGGGCGGCCCTTCGTATGGGAGCCAGCCGGATCGGGCACGGCGTGCGGGCCGGGGAGGATCCGGAGCTTCTGGAAGAGCTTAAGGAAAAGCAGATCCCGCTGGAGATGTGCCCCAGCAGCAACGTACAGACGAAGGCGGTGCCGTCCCTTTCAGAGCACCCGGTGCTTTCGTATCTGCGGCGCGGCCTTCTGGTGACGGTGAACACAGACAATATGACCGTTTCGGATACGACGATAGAACGGGAATTCCGGCTTTTGAAGGAGGAGCTTGGCATGACGCCGGAGGAACGGCGGCAGCTGCTTTTGAACGCCGCGGACGCCGCCTTTCTGACTGCGGAAGAGAGGTGGCGTCTGAAGGACGTGATAGAGAAGGTGTGCGTGGGAAAGACGGAATTGTAAAACAGTCGAATGAATGGAAAAAGGACGGAAGCGCTGCTTTTTTAAGCGGCATTTCCGTCCTTTTACGGTGTAATATCGTAATTTAGCTCGTTACCATTCGCAGTCTTGATTCAGCCCTGGCAACAGAGATTTTCGTGCAGGCACGGCACATCTGTTGCCAGGTCTGAATCGGCTGAGAATCGTAACTTTAGTTCAGCTTTAGGTTCTTAAACAGCTCGCCTAAGCTTGTGGTCAACTCCTCGGTCTTGGGAAGCACAACCTTTTCCTCGCGGACCTCTTCCGCAGCCACATCCTTCAGGGCCTTCATGCTCAAGGAAAGCTTGCCATCCTTGATAGCGATGACCTTGACCTTTACGGTGTCGCCCACCTTCAGGACTACGTCGGGAGTCTTGATGCGCTTGTCGGAAATCTGGGATACGTGAACCAGGCCGGAAAGTCCGTTGCCCAGGTCGATGAATGCGCCGTAGGGCTGGATGCTCTCTACCTTTCCTTCCGTCACGAAGCCCACCTGTACATTGGAGATCTTCGCGCGGCGTTCCTCTGCGGCCTTCTCTCTTAATATCTCACGGGCGGAGAGAACCAGTCTCTTCTTCTCCGGATCCACTGTGATCACCTGTACCTGAATCTCCTTGTTCAGCCAGTCCTCCAGATTCTCCACATAGCTCAGGGAAAGCTTCGACGCGGGAATGAAGCCCCGGATGCCCTCCACGTAAGCTACTACGCCGCCTTTTACCACGCCGCCGATCTTTACGTCCAGCACGGTCTTCTCATCCATGTACTCCTGCAGCTTCTTCCAGGCCAGCTCATTTGCGGCAGCCTTTCTGGAAAGCAGGATATGTCCCTGTCCGTCGTCCGTGCGCAGGACGGTGGCCGTTACCTCGTCGCCCACCTGTACGTCGCGCGTGATGGAGAAGGACGGGTCGTCAGAGTAATCCTCCGGCTTGATGACGCCGTCTGTGTAGGATTTCAGATCCACGGTCACTTCCGTGTCAGATACGCCGATGACAGTACCGGTCAGCACGTCTCCCTCCTTCACCTGGCGGAGGGAGGCCTCCAGCTCAGCTGCGTAGTCATCCATGGTCAGTTTCTCTTCCATTTTGCAGATACCCCTTTTCGTAAATTATTTTCTAAAAATCTGTCCAATACCTGTATTATATGGTAATATGGGACAAAAAGCAAACGTAAATCGGGAGAAAAACGGATGAATACAGTAAAAGTACGAAATATAGTCCTGGGAGAGGGGATGCCGAAGATCTGCGTGCCCATTACAGGACGCACGAAAGAGGAAATCAGCCTGCGTCTGGAAGAGGCTCTGGGGACTGAGGCGGATCTGCTGGAGTGGAGAGCGGACTGGTATGAGCAGGCGCTGGAGAGGGAACGCCTCCTGGAGCTGCTGGATTTTCTGCGGGCGGCCCTTGGGGAACGGCCGCTGCTCGTGACCTTCCGGACGCGGGAGGAGGGCGGTGAGCAG
>CALWBB010000076.1 GCA_944375885.1 uncultured Merdimonas sp. | reverse complement strand
AATATGGCAAACGCCGGTATGGATATAAAGACCTTACAGTATGTGATGGGACACTCTGATGTGGGAGTAACGCTGAATGTCTACACCCACGCCAGCTATGACCGAGCGGCGGAGCAGATGGCGAAAATCATTGCTTTCAAAGAAGTGGGAACAACGGAAAAGCAGAGAAAATCAGGTTGAAAACGCACCGAGTTACTACACCACTTACTACACCATTTGCCCGTAAATCTGCGTAGATTTACGAAGAATAGCGTAGGTTTGGGGCAAAACAGAAAAATAGAAAAAAGCGCCGGAAAGCCCTAAATATCAAGGTTTGAAGGCTTATGAAGGGATATATAAGATATGATAAAAATACTATTCATTTGCCACGGCAATATCTGCCGCAGCACCATGGCCCAGTACGTTATGCAGCATCTGGTGGACAAGCGCGGCCTTTCATCCAGCTTCTTTATCGATTCCGCGGCCACCAGCCGCGAGGAGATCGGGAACGGCGTCCACCGCGGAACCCGCGCCAAGCTGAAGAAGGAAGGAATCTGGTGCGGGGATCACCGGGCTGTACAGATGACGAAGGCAGACTACGAAAAATACGATTACATCATAGGGATGGACGGCTGGAACCGGCGGAATATGCTGCGGATTCTGGGCACAGATCCGAAAAAGAAGGTATCGCTTCTGCTGGATTACACGGACCATCCCCGGGACATTGCGGATCCCTGGTATACGGGGAATTTCGACGTGACCTATGAGGATGTAAGGGAGGGATGCGAGGCGCTCCTTGCGCATATTTTGCGCTCGGACGCGGCGAAGCTGCGGCCGGAACAGGAGCGCGGGAAGTAGCCTAGGCATAAAAGGCGGGAAGCAGCCTTGACAGAAGGGCTGAAAAGAGCTATTTTCCCGCAAGTAAAATGTTCATAAATAATTAACAAAAATATCACAAAAAATATGCATTTCCTGCATTAATTTACTGAAAATGGAATTGACTGTTTGTGCAAAAAGATCTATAATAGGAGCCAAAGTTCGCTTTTTTCAGTCAAATTCTATAGAAATGGGGGAAGTGTATGGAAGCTTTGCAGCTGGTGTACGCAGTGTCGTTTTTTTCGGTAATTATCGCGTTTGCTTTTGCTGTGTATCTTCATCTTTGGGTGAGAAGACAGCCGGCAAGGAACGAGAAAATTATTGAAGTTTCTGAATTGATTCATGCAGGCGCGAATACGTTCATGCGCAGGGAGTACCTGATCCTGGCCAGATTCGCGGGCGTGGCGGCGGTGCTGATCCTGATTCTTTTGCCGTCGCCCATCTGGGAGGGAGATGTGCTCCCGAACATTTCCATGACAATCGCCTATCTGGCAGGGACAGCCCTGTCTGCCCTGGCGGGAAAAATAGGGATCCTGGTGGCGACCCAGGCGAATTCCCGGGCGGCGGAGGGCGCGCAGCAGGGCTTGAAGCCTGCGTTCCTGATAGGGTTCCGGGGCGGAGCGGTTATGGGGCTTGCTGTGGTGGGTTCCTGCTTGCTGGGGGTCATGGCGGTGCTGATGATTACCGCAGACGCGACGGTCCTGCTGGGCTTTTCCTTTGGGGCCAGCTCCCTGGCGCTTTTTGCCAAGGCGGGCGGCGGCATTTTTACGAAGACGGCAGACGTGGCGGCGGATCTGACGGGCAAGGTGGAGCTTGGCATTCCGGAAGACGATCCGCGCAACCCTGCGGTGATCGCGGATAATGTGGGCGACAATGTAGGCGATGTGGCGGGCATGGGAGCCGATCTCTTTGATTCCAACGTGGCGGCTATGGCGTCGGCCCTCGTGATGGCGCAGGCTTTGGACGGGGGCTCGGGGGCGAACACGGCGATGGTATTCTGCTACGCGGCCATCGGCCTTTTGGCTTCCATCATCGGAATCGCCTGCGCGCGTGTGGGAAAGAATGGGAATCCCACCCAGGCGCTGAATTCTTCCACTTATTCCACGACCATGATTTTCATTCTCCTGACGGCCGCCGCGACCTGGTTCCTGGATGGCTTCGAGTGGCGGATCTGGGGCGCCTCGGCAGTCGGCCTGGTGGTGGGCGTGATCATTGGCATTACCACAGACTACTTTACGGATGACAGCAAGCCGATTGTGCAAAAGGTGGCCCATGCGTCCCAGTCAGGCCCGGCGTTTACGATCCTGTCCGGTATTTCTTACGGCTTTATCTCTTCCCTTCCGGCTATGGTGGGAATTGCGGTTTCCGCGCTGACGGCCTATAAGCTGTGCGAGCCGCTGGGAGAAGGCTACGCTTTGTTTGGGATTGCCATGGCGGCTGTGGGTATGCTTTCTATCGTGGGCATGATTATCAGCAATGACGCCTATGGCCCGATTGTGGATAACGCGAGGGGACTGGCGGAGATGGGCGGCCTGGGGGAGGAGACGATCTGGGTGGCTGATGAGCTGGACAGCGCCGGGAATACGGTAAAGGCTGTCACCAAGGGGTTTGCCATCGGCGCGGCGGGGCTTACGGTCATCTCTCTTTTGGGAGCGTATATGTCGGAGGTCAATGTGGCCCTTGCGGAGGCGGGGAAAGAGCTTCTGACAGGCTTTGACATCATGGAGCCTACGGTTTTCTTCGGCATCCTGATTGGCGCAGGGATCCCGGCCGTGTTTTCGGCCATGCTGATGCTGGGCGTGGATAAGAATGCCCAAAGGATGGTGGCGGAGATTCACAGGCAGTTCCGGGAGATCGCAGGACTGCGTGAAGGCCGGGAAGGCGTGAAGGCGGATTATGACAAATGTATCAATATCGCTACGGAAGGCGCTTTAAAAGAGCTGATCCCGGCAGGCCTGATGGCGATCATTGCCACGGTTTTGGTGGGCTTTATCGGCGGGCCGGAGGCCATCGGGGGCTTCCTCCTTGGAAATATCGTAAGCGGCCTTCTGCTGGCCCTGTTCATGTCGAACGCTGGCGGCCTCTGGGACAATTCCAAAAAATATATTGAGGCGGGCAATGAGGGCGGAAAAGGCTCTGAGGCCCACAAGGCAGCCGTCACAGGCGACACGGTGGGAGATCCCTTTAAGGATACGGCAGGGCCCTCCATCAATACACAGATTACCGTGGTGTCTCTGGTATCCTCCCTTTTGTCCTCCCTGTTCGCGGCGCTGTCCCTGTTTGGCTGAGCCTGTTTTAGAGGGCGGCGTTTGGACTGCTTTTGGAAGATGGTTGCAGGAAGCAGGAAAATGCGCTATACTGGTACATACGAAATTACGGGCCGCCTGGGGTTTAGGCCGGAGCGGAACGAAATGAAATAACAGGCAAAAGGACAGGGATAGAAATTATGGATTGTATTACTGTAAAAGAATTGTTCCAGGATACGGAAAAGTATGTAGATCAGGAAGTGACCGCGGCTGGATGGGTGCGCAGCAACCGCGGATCCAAAGCTTTTGGTTTTCTGGTGATGAGTGACGGAAGCTGTTTCCAGACGCTCCAGATCGTATATCACGACACGATGGCGAACTTTAAGGAGATTTCCAAGCTGAACGTAGGCGCGGCTGTGATTGTAAAGGGAACTCTGGTGGCGACGCCGGAGGCTAAGCAGCCTTTTGAGGTGCAGGCGTCCGAGGTGGCTGTGGAGGGCGATTCCGCTCCGGATTATCCGCTGCAGAAGAAGCGCCATTCCTTTGAGTATTTACGGACTATCTCCCATCTGCGCCCGAGGACGAATACCTTCCAGGCGGTGTTCCGGGTACGCTCTCTGATTGCGTACGCGATCCACCAGTTTTTCCAGGAGAGGGGCTTTGTCTATGTGCATACGCCGCTGATCACGGGAAGTGACTGTGAGGGCGCGGGCGAGATGTTCCAGGTGACTACCCTGGATCTGAAGAACCCGCCGCTGACGGAAGACGGAGAGGTGGATTACAGCAAGGACTTCTTCGGGAAGGAGACGAACCTGACGGTAAGCGGCCAGCTGAATGGAGAGACGTATGCCATGGCTTTCCGGAATATTTACACCTTCGGGCCGACCTTCCGCGCTGAGAATTCCAACACGACCCGCCACGCAGCTGAATTCTGGATGATCGAGCCGGAGATGGCCTTCGCAGATCTGGAGGACAACATGGAAGTGGCCGAGGCTATGCTGAAGTATGTGATCGGCTATGTGCTGGAGAAAGCTCCGGATGAGATGGCGTTCTTCAACCAGTTTGTGGATAAGGGGCTGCTGGAGCGGCTGCACGGCGTGCTCCATTCGGAGTTCGCCCATGTGACCTATACAGAAGCCATAGAGATTCTGGAGAAGAACAACGATCAGTTTGATTATAAGGTGAGCTGGGGCTGCGATCTGCAGACAGAGCATGAGCGCTACCTGACAGAGCAGGTATTTAAGCGCCCTGTCTTTGTGACGGATTACCCGAAGGAGATCAAGGCCTTCTATATGAAGCAGAATGACGATGGGAAGACGGTGGCGGCTATGGACTGCCTGGTGCCTGGCATCGGGGAGATCATCGGCGGCAGCCAGAGGGAGGACGATCTGGAGAAGCTCTCGGCCCGCATGAGGGAGCTGGGGCTTAACGAGGCGGATTACGGCTTTTACCTGGATCTGCGCAGATACGGCTCAGCCCGCCATTCCGGCTTCGGCCTGGGCTTTGAGCGCTGCGTGATGTACCTGACTGGAATGTCGAATATCCGCGACGTGATTCCGTTCCCGCGGACGGTGAATAACTGCGACCTGTAAAGAAGCTAAGACAGAGGAGAAGGCGCGCAAAGATCGGTGCGATTTTTGCGCGCTTTCTTAAAATCGGCAGGCTGATGCTGGCGTACCGGGGCGCATGGCCTTTTGTGTGCTGACAGTATGACGGCAGGATGCGAGGAGAATGATGGGAAATATCGGCCGGGAATACGCAGCGGAATATGAGATCCTGGAGCTTGTGAAGCTGAAGCTTTATCAAAGGATGCATGGGCTTGCTCCTGTGCTGGGGGCGCTGGAATTCTGCGTGGAAAATCGAAAGCAGGAAGGGAAGGAAGGCTTCCTCACGGACGGGAGGCGGGTTTTCCTGGATGCCGGGAAGCTGCGCCTGGATTTCCTGGAGGACAGCGGCAGGCTCTGCCTGGAGATTTTGCATATGCTGTGCCACTGCCTGCTGGGACATCCTTTTCGTGCCTGGCGTGAAGGCGGGAAGCGGGACAGGGAAAGAGAGCGCGGCCAGAGGGCCTGGGACAGGGAATGTGACTGGGAAGCCTGGAAGCTGGCCCGGGAACTGTGGGGAAGCCCCCTCCCGCTTCTGAAAGAGGCAGACAGGCTTCTGGAGGAGGGAAAGGAAGAAGAGGCGCAGGAGCTTCTTTTTGTGGATTCCCATGAGGGATGGTTACGCCTGGACGGGCGGCAGGCTGCCTGGTGGCAGGGGCAGGGAGAGAAGCTTTTAAAAAGCGGCGCCCCAAAGGGGAAGAGGAAGGCGGGAGCGTCCCCGGGAAGCCGGGAGCGGCGCCTGGTTCCTGCCGCAGGAGAGCGGGGAGACTACCGAAGCGTCTTGCGTGGGCTTTCCGCCTGGCAGGAGGAGACAGGCCTTAATCAGGAGGAATTCCAGTATTCCTGGTATGCATACGGCCTCCAGCTTTATGGAAACCTTCCGCTGATCGAGCCTTTGGAGTACCGGGAGGAGCGCAAGGTTTCGGATCTGGCCATTGTCATCGATACCTCTGGCTCATGCGAAAAGGAGCTTGTGCAGGTGTTCCTGGAAGAGACAAGGGGAATCCTGGAGCAGGAGAAGCTGTTTTTTAGCCGCTTCTGCCTGCATATCCTGCAGTGTGACAACCGGGTGCAAAAGGATGACTGTATCCGGAGCAGGGAAGAGTTTGAGCGGTATCTGGAAAACCTGGTGATCCGCGGCGGCGGAGGTACGGATTTCCGTCCGGCGTTCTGGAGGATCGGGGAGCTTCGCAGGGACGGAGAGCTTAAAGATCTAAAAGGAATCCTGTACTTTACGGACGGCTGCGGCCGATACCCGGAGGAAGAGCCGGATTACCAGGTGTGGTTTGTGATGCTGCAAGGCCATTTTGACACCATTGATATGCCAGGCTGGATACATCGGCTGGTGCTGGAGGAAAAGAGACGGACATGAATATCCGGGAAGCAAAAGAAGAGATAGGGAAAGCGGTAAGGGCTTATACAGCCAGGACACAGGCCGGAAGCTTAAGGATTCCGCAAAAGAGGCAGCGGCCGCTGCTTTTGATCGGCCCTCCCGGCATCGGGAAGACGGCGGTGATGGAACAGGTCGCCCGGGAATGTGGGATTGGCCTGGTGGCCTACACGATGACGCATCATACACGTCAGAGCGCCATCGGGCTTCCGGTGCTGGAACAAAGGGTGTTTGGCGGGGAAAGCTATACCGTCACCTCGTACACCATGAGCGAAATCATAGCTTCCGTCTATGAACAGATGGAAAAGGGCGGCTGCCGGGAAGGCATTCTTTTTCTGGATGAAATCAACTGTGTGTCGGAGACGCTGATGCCTGCCATGCTGCAGTTCCTGCAGTACAAGACCTTTGGCAGCCACCGCCTGCCGGAGGGCTGGGTGATTGTGGCAGCCGGGAACCCGCCTGCCTACAACCGTTCTGTCCGGGAGTTCGACACAGTGACCCTGGATCGGGTGCGCTGCCTGGACATCCGGCCGGACTGGGCAGTATGGAAGGAGTATGCGGTGGAGCGGGGGCTTCATCCTGCAGTACTCTCCTTCCTGGAACTGCGCCCGGAGCGCTTTTATGTGATGGAACCAGGGCGCGCAGGCTTTGTGACGGGGCGCGCCTGGGAGGATTTATCAGAGATACTTCTGGCCATGGAGAAACTTGGCCTTGGCGTGGAAGAGGAACTGCCTGGCCAGTATCTGCAGGATGAGGAGACAGCCCTGGAATTTGCGTTTTACTACCGGGTTTATGAAAAGTGGAAGAAGAGGCTTAGGCCGGAGCAGATTCTGGAGGGAGGCGGAGGAGTTCTGGAAAAGGAGCTGCCGGCTCTGCCCTTTGACGAGCGGCTGTGCATCGTCTGGCTGCTTTTACAGAGGCTTCTTGCCATGGCGGCGCGGCTGGACGGGCAGAGAAAGCTTTCAGAAAGCCTGGGCTATTTTACCGCCGGCCTTCCAGCTGAAGCGAACAAAGTGGGCGTATCCCCTATGGGGACAGAAAAAGCGGAAGAGCTGAAAGCCCTCATCCAGGAACGCCTTGACAGCCGCCGGAAAGGGCTGGAGGTAAGAAAGGAACACGGGCTCCTTGCTCCTGGCGAGGAGGAGCGGGAACGGGAACTGGCGAAGCTCATCCGGGGCTGCCAGGAAGAACTGCGCCTTTCCGGCGGGGCGGATGTCTTTGCGCGGACAAGCCGCAGGGAGGCGGAGAAGACAAAGGGGCAGGAGGAAGAGCTGGCCTTAGGCCTGGAACGTACTGCCGCGTTTGTGCGCAGGGCTTTCGGGAACGGGCAGGAGTGGGTGGTTTTCCTGACGGGGCTGGCAGAACATTCTGTATGCAGGGAAGTGATAGGAAGGAGGCTTCCTGGCCTGCAGGAGCAGTCGGACGCCCTGCTGTCTGCGGACAGAAGGGAAGAGGCGCTGAGGAAGAGACTGGAGGAGTGACAAATGAGGTATTATCTTGGGCTGGACAATGGGGGGACGGCCACAAAGGCGGCTATTTTTGATGAATACGGGAAGGAGATAGCGTCGGCGGGGACGGACACGGCGATGCTGGTGCCCCGCCCTGGTTTTACAGAGCGCGATATGGAAGAGATGTGGGAGGCAAATTGCCGCGTGATAAGAAAGGCTCTGGAAAAGTCGGGGCTTTCCGGCGGGGATATCGCTTCCGTGGCAGTGTGCGGACATGGAAAAGGCCTGTATCTGTGGGGGAAAGACGGGCGGCCTGTGCGCGGCGGGATCATTTCCACGGACAACAGGGCGTGGAGATATCCGGAAAAATGGAGGCAGGACGGCACGGAGGAAAAAGTATTTGCCATCTCCTGCCAGCACATCCTTGCCAGCCAGCCGGTGTCGCTTCTGGCCTGGCTTAAGGAGCATGAACCGGGTACGCTTGAAAAGACCCAGTGGATTTTTGCCTGCAAGGATTATGTGCGCTTCCGCCTGACGGGAGAGGCTTACGCAGAGCGGACAGACTATTCCGGCTGCAACTTTGTAAATCTGCATACCGGAGAGTATGACAGGGAACTCCTTTCCCTGTTCGGGCTTCAGGACTGCATGGAGAAGCTGCCGCCCCTTAGGCTTTCTACGGATATCTGCGGACATGTCACAGAGGAGGCAGCGGAGAAGACAGGGCTGGCCGCAGGCACGCCGGTGGCGGGAGGCGCCTTTGATATAGACGCCTGCGCGCTGGCAGTGGGAATCACGGATGAAAAGCATGTCTGCATGATCGCGGGCACCTGGAGCATTAATGAGTATATTGGGAAAGCCCCGGTGACGGACGGGAGCGTGATGATGAATTCCTATTTCTGCCTTCCGGGCTGCTACCTGATCGAAGAGTGCAGCCCCACGTCGGCGGGGAACAACGCCTGGTTCGTAAAGCATCTCCTGCCGGAACTAAAGGAAGAGTGCCGGAAGTCGGGACAGAACATTTACGAGCTGATGAACGGATGGGTGGGAGAGATTCCGCCAGAGGAATTCTGCCCGGTCTATCTGCCCTTTTTGATGGCCAGCAATGTGCATCCGAACGCCCTGGGAAGATTCGTGGGGATCAGCAATTTCCACACAAGAAAGCATCTGGTGCGGAGCGTGTACGAGGGGGTGGCTTTCTCCCACAGGTATCATCTGGAGAAGCTCCTTGGAACCAGGAAAGAAGCGCCGGAATCCATCCGCCTGGCCGGCGGGGCTGCCCGATCTCCCATGTGGACGCAGATGTTTGCGGATGTGATGAAGCTTCCTGTGGAAAGCGTGGAGGTGGATGAGACGGGAGCCTTTGGCTGCGCGCTGATTGGCGCGGCCGCCGTGGGAGACTGCGCGGATATGGGGAAGGCGGTGGAGAAGATGTGCCGGATCTCTGCCCCGGTACTTCCGGATCCGGAGCGGTCGGCCATCTATGATGAAAAATATAAGCTGTACTGCGAGACGATCCGGGCGCTGGACGGCCTGTGGGATTCCATACAGGCATACCGGGACAGGCATTAGGCAGAGCGGGACGCAAAGCAGCAGAGCGGAAAGAGAAGAGAGATTTATGACAGAAGAAAGACACACCCATACGGCGCCGGACGGAACCGTATATGAGCATACACATTCCCATGGCCATGCGGCTGGAGAGGGCGGCTCCCACGGGCACGCCCACAGCCACAGCCATACGCATACGAACACGAAAGCAGTGCTGAACCGATTGTCCCGGGCGATTGGACATATGGAATCCATCAAACGCATGGTGGAGGATGGGCGGGACTGCAGCGAGGTGCTGGTTCAGCTCTCGGCGGTAAAGGCGGCTATCAATAATACAGCCAAGGTGATTCTAAAAGATCACATAGAACACTGCCTGGTAGACGCAGTGGAAAGCGGGGATCATGAGGCGATAGAAGAACTGACGGCTGCCATAGACCGCTTTATGAAATAAGCCGGAAAACAGCGTTGCAAAACAGTCTTGCAAAACAGCCTGTGCAGACTTATAATAATACTGTCAACAAAATAATATGGATACGGGGAGCTGGCTGGAGCCGGCTGAGAGGAGGCTTGAAAGCCTCGACCCACAACCTGATTTGGATAATGCCAACGTAGGGATATGCCTGAGGAAAAAAGGAAGTGCCTGCGCGCTTCCTTATTTTTTTGGAGACGCCCGCCCAGGGCACATAACAAGAAAGGAACAGGAGAAGAACTATGCGGGAATACACGACGCAGATGGATGCCGCGAGAAAAGGCATCCTCACAAAAGAAATGAAAATTGTAGCGGAAAAGGAGCATATGCAGGAGGAGGAACTGCGCAGGCTGGTGGCAGAAGGGAAGGTGGCCATCTGCGCCAATAAGAACCACACCTGCCTGAATCCGGAAGGCGTGGGCAGCATGCTGCGCACAAAGATCAATGTGAACCTGGGCGTCTCCCGGGATGTGAAGGACTACAATGTGGAAATGGAGAAGGTCTTAAGCGCTGTACACATGGGAGCGGAGGCAATCATGGATCTGTCCAGCCACGGCGATACCCGCCCGTTCCGCCAGAAGCTGGTGAAAGAGTGCCCGGCCATGATCGGCACGGTTCCGGTCTATGACAGTGTTATCCATTACCAGAGGGATTTGGATACCTTAAGCGCGAAGGACTTTGTAGAGGTAGTGCGGATGCACGCCCAGGACGGAGTGGATTTTGTGACCCTCCACTGCGGCATTACCCGCAAGACCATCGAACAGATCCGGAAGCATAAGCGCAAGATGAATATCGTAAGCCGCGGAGGCAGTCTGGTCTTTGCCTGGATGAGCATGACAGGGGAAGAAAACCCCTTCTATGAATACTATGATGAGATCCTGGATATCTGTGAAGAATATGACGTGACGATCTCCTTAGGGGACGCCTGCCGTCCCGGCTGCCTGGCTGACGCCACAGACGTCTGCCAGATCGAGGAGCTGGTGCGCCTGGGCGAGCTGACAAAGAGAGCCTGGGATCACAATGTCCAGGTGATGGTGGAAGGCCCTGGCCATGTGCCGCTGAACCAGGTGGCGGCCAATATGGAAGTGCAGAAAAGCATCTGCATGGGAGCGCCCTTCTACGTGCTTGGGCCGCTGGTGACAGACATTGCCCCAGGCTACGATCATATCACAGCGGCTATCGGCGGGGCGGTGGCGGCCATGAGCGGGGCGGCCTTCCTCTGCTACGTGACGCCTGCGGAGCACCTGGCCCTTCCGAACCTTGAAGATGTGCGCCAGGGCATCGTGGCGTCTAAGATTGCGGCCCATGCCGCAGACATTGCCAAGGGCATACCGGGGGCACGGGACATCGATGATAAGATGGCGGACGCCCGCCGCGCCCTGGACTGGGAAGCACAGTTTGCCTGCGCTATTGACCCGGAGCGCGCCCGCGCGATCCGGGATGACCGTCTTCCTGAGGACGACCACAGCGATACCTGCAGCATGTGCGGCAAGTTCTGCGCGGTACGCAGCATGAACAAAGCCCTTGCAGGGGAGCATATCGATATTCTGTAGAAAATTTCCCACGCTGCCGCATATACTGTAAGGAACAGCACAAAGCAGCAAAGGGGAAGATATGCGCAGTTTTCCGATAAAAGCCATGCAGACGCAGCAGGCCGAAAAAGGCCGGCTGAAAGTACATGTCACGACGGAGGCCGGGGCAGTGCCGGTTCCGGACGCCCGGGTTTCCGTCTCCTACACGGGAGAGCCGGGACGCCCTCTCCAGGAGGTATCCACCGACAGCTCCGGCAATACGCCGGAGCTGGAGCTTTCTGCGCCGCCGCTGGAATACAGCGTAGAACCGAGCGAGCAGCAGCCCTATTCGGAGTATACCCTTTCGGTCACGGCTCCGGGCTTCGAGCCGGTAGAGGTGGTGGGAACGGAGATTCTGCCAGAGGTGACAGCCCTGCAGGAGATCCGGATGCTTCCGCAGCAGGGAGAGGCATACGAGCGCTTTGTGATCCCGGCCCACAC
>CALWBB010000075.1 GCA_944375885.1 uncultured Merdimonas sp. | reverse complement strand
CCGAGATTTACATGGGTGTACTTACGCAGCACATTTTCCTCCGGCATGGTGGCGTTCAGATCCGGGTGATTCTTGATGACGCGGGATACAGCGAAGAGTATCATGTCGTTCAGGGTGATATTCGGCATTCCCATAGCCTCCGCGTTGGCTTTCAGCTGCTTTCTTAAGGCCAGGATAGCCGTCGCGTCGAAGGAATGGCAGTTGGTCAGCTGCGCCATGGTGCTTAAGGACTTCGTCATGCCCTTCGCGGTGGCCTTTCTCACACCGGAGAACTTCACATCCACATACTCTGCTTCCGGAGCTGCCGTCTGAACCGCCGCAGGAGCTGCTGCCGCCTGTGCAGGCGCTGCCGCCGGGGCTGCTGTCTGAGCCGGGGCTGCTGTCTGAACTGCCGCAGGAGCTGGAGCGCTGGCCGCGTACGCTTTTACATCTGCTTCCACAATACGTCCGTGCGGACCTGTGCCTGCTGCCGCTGTAGCGTCTACGCCAAGCTCCTTCGCTGCCTTTCTCGCTCTCGGGGAAACCTTCGCGTTCGGATTGGCCGGGCCAGAGGCTGCGGGCGCTGCCGCCGGAGCCGCCGTCTGAGCTGCCGCGGGGGCCGCCGCCGGGGCCGCCTGTGCGGGCGCTGCCGTTCCATCCTTCAGGCCTTCCACGCTGTCGCCCGGCTGGCCGATAGCGCAGACAGGCGCCAGCACCGGTACCTCGTCTCCGTCCTGATAGAAAATCTCCAGAAGCTCACCTTCTGCTGTAGACTCGCACTCAAAGGAGGCTTTGTCTGTCTCATAGGTAAAGAGTACGTCTCCGATATTGACATGATCTCCCTTCTTCTTCTGCCACTCGGTGATCATGCACTCTTCTACTGTGATTCCGGCTTTTGGCATAATGACCGTCTGCGCCGCGCTGCCTCCTGCCGCCGGTGCTGCGGCTGCGGGCGCCGGTGCTGCTTCCGCAGCCGCCTGTGCGGGCGCTGCCGGGGCTGCCGTTCCATCCTTCAGACCCTCGATGCTGTCGCCCGGCTGGCCTACCGCGCAGACCGGAACAAGCACTGGAACCTCGTCTCCATCCTGGTAGAAGATTTCCAGAAGCTCGCCCTCTGCTGTGGATTCACACTCAAAAGACGCCTTGTCCGTCTCGTAGGTAAAGAGCACGTCTCCGATATTGACGTGATCTCCCTTTTTCTTCTGCCACTCGGTGATCACGCACTCCTCCACGGTGATTCCTGCCTTCGGCATAATCACCGTCTGCGCCATGTGCGCTCCCGGCGCTGGCGCTGCCGCCGGTGCGGGCGCAGGCGCTGCCTGTGCGGGCGCTGCAGAAGCTGCCTCAGAGCTTCCTCCTCTCAAGGCCGAAATATCATCGCCCGGCTGGCCAATCGCGCAGACATTCGTCAGTACCGGCACCTCGTCTCCGTCCTGATAAAAGATTTCCAGCAGTTCTCCCTCTGCTGTGGATTCACACTCAAAAGACGCCTTGTCCGTCTCATAAGTGAAAAGAATGTCGCCCACGTTTACATGGTCGCCCTTCTTTTTCAGCCATTCGGTAATCACGCATTCTTCCACGGTGATTCCCGCTTTCGGCATCACTACGCCTACTGCCATTTTTTCTTACCTCCATCACTTGTTTTTATAATATAATTTATTACTCACGCTGTTACAGGATCTTTGTCCCTGCTCTGCCTGCCCTTCGGATCAGATCTTCTGGAAGGCCGCCATCGCTGATAATATAATCCACATCCTCCACATTTCCAAACGTATAGGGAAGAATCTTCCCGCATTTGGAGCTGTCCATCAGGATCACCTTTCGCCCGGCTTTTTGCAGCACGAGACGCTTGACCAGCATCTCGTCTTCCTTTCCGCAGGTAAAGCCGCCCTCATCCGTATAGCCGGATACTCCCACGAAAGCCGTGGCAATATTGATATGCTCCAGCATCTGCAGCGTACTCTGGCCGGATACTGCCTGGTTAAACCGGTTCAGCGTCCCCCCGCACATATGGATCGCGGGCATGGACAGGCGCCCCAGCTCCAGAGCGATATTCGGGCCCGTCGTAAATATATTGATATCCATATCTGGCAGCGCCTGGGCCAGCGCCAGGCTGGAAGTGCCGGCGTCCAGGAAAACCGCGCTTCCCTGCTCGATCAAAGCCAGCGCCTTGGACGCCATCTCTCTTTTTGCCCTCATATTAGTATGCATGCGGGCCTCCAGCTTGGCTTCCGTAACGCTGCTCCCCTGCACAGCCGATACCGCGCCTCCTCTGGTCCGGTTGATTACGCCCTCCTGCTCCAGCTTCTCCAAATCCCGGTGAATCGTCATTAAACTGACATCAGGAAAAAGAGCGCCGAGTTCTTTTACTGTCACGGCACCTTTTTCCTGGATATACTTTCCTATCTTTTCTCTCCGGACCTGATTCATATCATGTACCCTCTTGTTAGGTTTTGTTACATTTTCTCCGGTTTCTTTAACAGATTATAACATTTCATAACATGCAAGTCAACATGTTTTTCGCATGCCCTAAAAAAGCCCTAAAAAAGTGCGGAACCCCTAAAGGCCCCGCATCAGAAACGCATCCACATTTTCTTTTGTAACTTTTTCATAAGGCAGGTAGACGCACCTGTCTTTCTGAAACTCTATCTCTTCCATACCCCTGCCGGTCAGAAGGGCCACGGCGATCTGCGCCATAGCTCCCGCCTGCCCTTCCTTGTCGTTATATACCGTCCCCGCAAGCCTGGAATCCACCACGGCTTCAAGTCCCGCCTTTGTACCGTCAATTCCGAAAAACACAGGAAAAGCAGCTTCTGTGTTATTTGATTTCTCGTAGGCATCCAGGGCTCCAAGGGCCATGTCATCATTGTTTGCAAGCACCAGTTCAATCTGGCTGCCATACTGTCCTATCAGCTGCTCCATCCGGTTCTCTGCCTGGGCCCGGTTCCAGTTGGCTATCTGGTAGCTGAGCTTTTCCAGCTCAATCCCCTGGTCTGTCAGGGCTTCCACCACTGTCTCTGTGCGGATAATCGCATCCTGATGCCCCAGTTCTCCCTCCAAAACCACATACTGGATTTTCCCGTCGCCATTGCGGTCTGTCCGGCTGTCTGATTTTATCAGATCCGCCGCCAGCTCTCCTTGCATATATCCGGACTGTTCCGCTTCCGCGCCTACATAATACAGGCCGTCCCACTGCATCAAATCCTCTGCCACCGGCTCCCGGTTAAAGAAAATAATCGGAACCTCATGTTCCCTTGCCAGATCGATTATCTCTGACGGATCCGCCCGATCCACCAGATTGACGCAGAGCACATCGCAGCCAGCGCTGATTAATTCCTTTACCTGATCGTCCTGCGTTCGCTGGGAGCCTGCCGCGTCACGGATCATGACCACCGTCTCCGTATCTTCTCCCTGCATTTCCTTCAGCTGGCTGCGGAAGCTGTCCAGCAGCTCATTTAAGAAGGTATCGCTCTGGTTATAATAAGCCACCCCTATATAATTTTTCCCGGAATCCTCTGGCTGTTCTTTTCCGCAGCCTGGCAGCCCAAGCACGCATACCGCCGCCAGGATTCCCGCCCCAGCTATCCGTCCCATCTTTCCTCTCATAATTCCATACCCTCTCCAGAGCCCTTCCGCTGCCAAAGGCAGCCTTCACTTACTGGCTCATTGTAAATAAAATCTCCTGTCCCTTCTGGGAAAACAGGGATTCTCGGCGCAAAACCGTATAAGACACCATCCTGTCCTTTGCGCTGTAAAACAGCTTTTCCAGGCAGTCCGCGATCTCGCTCATGCTCTGATAACCCACACTGAATTCATCCGGCGTCACCAGGCACTCCACAATCCCCTTATCCAGATAGTAGGCCGCCTGGGTAGAATGCCCGATCCCATAGAGAACCGCTCCCTCCAGCCCATTTGACGACGCATACGCACCTGCTGCCGTCAGGCTGCTGTCATCCAGGGCCGCTATGATATCTACCTTAGGCTGCGAGGCCAGATATTCTGCCTCGCCCTTATCAAAATTCCCGGCTATATACCAGCGGATTTCCACGCCCTCATCCTCCATGACAGCCTGGAAGCCCTTCATCCTCTCATCTGCCGTACTGGAATCTGTGGTTCGGGAAAGAACCCCCAGGGTCTTCCCTTCCAGGCTCCCTTCAAAATCCTTCAGAAGTTCTTTTGCCAGCGCGCCTCCCAGTCCATAAGGATCTGCCTCTGTGACCGGCAGGGAGGTTTCCTCCGGCACCCGGCTTTCCACCAGCATGACCGGAACCTTTTTCTTCACCCCTTCCAGCATCTGCCCGGCCCCCTCGTCAGACACTGGCTGCACGATGACCGCGTCCGCTCCATTCTCCAGTTCGCTTTCTATCAGCTCCTGCTGTTCCTCCAGGCTCATCACACTCTCCGTGCCCAGGATAACCGCGTCCACCCCTCTCTCCTGCGCCGCCATCCGGATCCCATATTTGAAAGCTGACCACTGGAATCCGTCAGAATCGCAGACGATCACGGCGACCCGCCCCAGCGGTCCGCCTCCCTGCCCCTTGAGCATGAGGCTTGCGAAAATCACAACCAGGATTCCCAGTATCACCTCTATCAGGATAAAATATTTTGCGCTCTTATTCATTCCAATCTTCCCTCTTCCAGGCGTCTTGTGCCTTCCTCCGTATAGGGGACAGCCGGAATACGGATAATGACCCGTGTTCCCTCATCCAGCTCGCTCTCGATAAAAAGGCCGTATCCGCCTCCGAAGTAAATCTGAATGCGCCGGTTCACATTCACGAGGCCGACTCCGGATCCGTGCTTGTGGACGCGATCGCTGTCCGTGAGCACAAATTTTGTTTCTTCTTCTGTCATCCCTATGCCATTGTCTGTCACGGACAAAAGGATGTCCTCCCCGTCTCTCCTTCCCTCTACCCGAATCTCGCCGCAGTCATCCATGCCGCTTACTCCGTAATTGATGGCGTTCTCCAGAAGCGGCTGCAAAATCAGCTTCACAGTGCTGTAGTCCTCAATCTGCGGATCCACGTCAAACTCCACGGAAAACGTATTTTTATAGCGGATTTTCTGGATATTCATATAGCTCCTGGCATGCTGGATCTCGTCCCGGATGCTGATGATCGTCCGTCCCTTGGACAGACTAATCCGAAAGAGCCGGGCCAGCTGGGAAATCATAAAAACCGCTTCGTCATTCCGCTCACCCTCCACCATCCAGGTGATAGATTCCAGCGTGTTGTACAGGAAATGCGGGTTAATCTGGCTCTGCAGGGCGTCAAGCTCGCTCTTTCTCCTCTCATTCTGCTCCAGGACGATCTTTTTCATCAAATCCTCGATCTGCTCGTAGGATTTCTGGATCGAATGCCCCAGATGCCGGATCTCCTGGGGGCCTCCGATATAAATCTCCGGCTTTTCCCCCGCCTCGTACTCACGGACCGACTCATTCAGCCGCAGAACCGGACCGGCGATTCCCTGGGAGGCAATGCGGTTGGCCACCGCCAGCATCATGGCCATCAAAAGCACAAGGAGGATGATAAAGTAGCGCATATCCACCATGCCGTAGGTAAAGGCCGAATATGGAATCACCCCCACCAGCTTCCAGCCCGTATAGCTGATCGTATTGATCACGACCTTCCGCTTCTCCCCCTCAAAGACATCGTCATAAATCCCGTCTTTGTAAGAGGCGGCAGTCCGGCTGTTTTCATGGCTGATCTTGTCGCTGATTTGAATCCGCCGGGGATGATAGATGATCTCCCCGCTCCCGTCGCAGAGATAATAATACTGCCCGTTCTCCGATGTGTTTATCTGGTCAAGCATCCTGGAGATCATGGAATAGTCCATATCCACAAGCAGCACTCCCAGTTCAGACTTTCCGTCATTCGTAAGTTCAATAGCGCGGCTCAGGGAAATCACCCAATAATAACGGAAGGTATTGTCATCAAAAAGGTTCTGGATATGGGGAGTGGAAAAATGCATGTTTTCCACTTCATCCACCGCCTGGACGAACCAATCCTGCTCTGTGACATTCAGATTCTCCTTCTGGGTGGCAAGGGGTTCCGCCGCCAGCAGGTTTCCATGGGCGTCGTAGACCGCGATGCTCTGCAGGCTGTCCCGGTTAGCCTCGTAGAGCAGGTTCATCCGGCTCTGGATATCCTCCTCATAGGTGGAAAAATCATTTTCTTTTATTAAATAATAATACGCCGTGTCCGAGATCTGGCGCATACTGACCAGATAATCCTCCAGGCTCTCCCCGGTCTGCTCCATCAGCCTCTGTGTGCTTTGGATCGTCTCCTGCCGGGATGAGGTGGAGAAACGCAGATACAGCACTACAGCAATGATCAGCATGATAGAGACCGATATGACAGAAAAGCTGAGCATAACCGTAGTCTGGATTCCCCTGGGCTGCTTTAGCCTTACTGCCCGCAGAAATTTATTTTTCACTCTTCTCATGCTCCGTCCTGTATTTGGTCGGCGATACGCCAAACCGCCGTTTGAACACATAGCTGAAATAATTCGGATCGGTATAGCCGACCTCCTTCGCTATGATATAGCTCTTTTCATTCGTCTCCAAAAGCCGCCTTGCCGCCTGATCCATGCGGTAATCCGTCAGGTAGCTGATAAAGGAATTTCCCGTCTCTTTTTTGAAAATCGTGGAGAAATAGGAGTTTGACACTCCCAAGACCTCGCAGACACTGTCCAGGGAAAGCCCCGCGTCCGCAAAATTGTCACGGACATACTCCTGCGCGCGGAGCACAAAGGATCTCCTCGACTTATTTCTGGTCGTAATCAGGCTTTCCTGGAAAACAAGGCAGGTCTCCACAAACCACGTCCTGAGCGCGTCCGGCGCCATCTCAATCAGACGCCCGTACAGCTCTCCCATGTCTCCGGAAAAAGCTTCCGTCTGGATATCGTTGTTCACCGCGAAGCGGTACAGCACGCTCACCAGCTCCATCACCGCGATATGGTGGTGCTGGAGGGATTTGGCCGGCAGGAAAATATGGTTCATATATTTGTTTGCCTCTTCTACGATATCCTCCCTGGAATCCAGGCGGATGGTACGAAAGAGGCTCGAAATTTCCGCATCGCTGGCCATCTCAAAGCCTCCCGTCTCCTGGGGCGCGATCTCCCGAATATTGATCGCCCGGGATGTGCCGTAAATCGCCCGGTAAGAGACGGCCTCCCTGGCGCTTGCGTAGGACTGGGAAAGATCCAGAATATCCGGGCAGACCCAGCCGACCCCGATCGTCACCACCGCCCCGATAATCCGGCGGGCATAACGGCAGAAGCGGTCGCACTCATCCGTCAAATCCGACACTTCATTCTCACTTTCCAGCTGGGCAATCATGACCAGGTTTCCCAGGTAAGAGAAATATTTTGTCTTCCACCGCTCTCCAAAATACTCCCTTGCCTGCTTCTGAACCGACATAGCCAGAAGTACCGGGATCATGTTCTTCGCCACCTGCGTAGAAGAGGTGTGGACGACCAGGCAGCAGTAATAAGGCCCTTCAAATTCAATCTGGTAATCTCCCAGATACTTTTCTACCTCTTCCTCACGGACCCGCCCTTCGATCAGCGTCGTATAAAAGTTGGTCTTCAGAAACGGCAGGGACTCCAGGTAATAATTTTTCAGGATTTCCGCGTTCCTCTTTTCGCTGATCTCCTGATCCAGCTTGATCTTCAGGGAGGTAAACACATTCGTCAGCTCCAGAGAGTTCACCGGCTTTAAGATGTATTCCTCTACCTCCAGGTGTACAGCCTCTTTCGCGTACTCAAACTCATCGAAGCCTGTAAAAATCAGCACCTTCGTAGCCGGGAATTCCGTCCGGATACGGGATGTCAGTTCCAGCCCGTTCATATAAGGCATCTTAATATCCGTCATGACCACATCCGGCTGATATTCCTCTACCATCTCCAGGGCTTTGATCCCGTTATTTGCATGGCCTATGACAGAAAAGCCCAGGCCTTCCCAGTTTATCTTTTTTTCTATCACCTGGATGACTTCTTCCTCATCATCCACCAGAAGCACAGTATAAATATCCATTTTTTTCTCCATCCATGATGCCGCAGTTTTTCCGTTCCCTATTATAACAAATCACTTCTGGTAATGCAAAAGGATCCACTCCGCCCGCGTGGGCAAAAGTGGATCCTTTTTCTGTAAAAATTATTTCTTCTGAACGTACTTCAGGCAGTCCAGAGTTACAGCTACCAGAATGATGATACCGGAGAATACGAACTGCAGGTTCGTATCAATACCAAGAATGGTCAGGGAGTAGGTCAGGGCCGTGAAAATCAGCACACCGACTACTACGCCGGAAATCTTACCAATACCACCTGTGAAGGATACGCCTCCTACTACGCAGGCCGCGATAGCGTCTGTCTCCCAGCCCTGTCCATAAGCGGCAGAACCGGAACCAACCATTCTCGCGCACTCCAGCCAGGAGCCGAAGCCGTACAAGATACCTGCCAGGATGAATGCGCCAATCGTTACCGCGAATACGGAGATACCGGACACAGCAGCCGCCTCAGAGTTGCCGCCTACCGCGTACAGGTTCTTTCCGAAGGTGGTCTTGTTCCAGATGAACCATACAACCGCCACTGCTGCCACCGCCCAGAGGATGATGGTCGGGAAGCCGTTCACTCTCGGGATGATCATGGTCGGAATGGAGGGCTCAATGGCACCGAAGGACACACCTTTGGTCGCGTATGTAATCAGACCGAAGATCATCAGCATGTTCGCCATGGTGGAGATGAACGGATGCATCTTGAACTTCGCCGTGAAGAAGCCCGCCAGGGAGGTGAAGCAGGTACACAGGATGATACACATAATCAGGGCGAAAATCATTCTCGCCGGGATCGGCCAGCCTGTAAAGTCAAAGATATGTCCGAACACACCGCCGGTGTTGACACCCTGGTGCATAATGATGGTCGCCGTGGTCATGCCCATACCAACCATACGGCCGATGGACAGGTCCGTGCCGGCCAGCAGAATCAGGCCCGCCACGCCAAGAGCCAGGAACATTCTCGGAGAGGCCTGCTGCAGGATATTCAGCACGTTGTTGTAGGTCAGAAGGGGCGTGCCCTTAAGGATCGGAGTAATGATACACAGCGCGATGAAAATAAGGATGATGGCAATGTACAGACCATTCTGCAGAAGGAAGCTTCTGCGGTTAAAGGTGTACTTGTAGTTCTCCCACTTCTGAGCCATGTTGTCCGCGAAGGTAAACCTGGACATGCGAAGCATATCAATCAGATGATACTTATGGGAGAATGCGGCATGTCTTCTGTCCTTGATGTTCTGGAGGTTCTTATCCAGCTCCATCTTCGCGTCAAACAGACGGTTCTTATGGACATAGTTCTCATCCTTGATCTCTCTGTGGTCGGAAAGCTTCGCGACTGCAGCCTGATGCTCCTTCTCCAGCTCAGCTACCTTCGCCTGGTAAGCCGCCCTCGCAGCTTCCTTCTCATACCTGCCGCTTTCCACTACCGGCTGATAGTATTCCTTGTCGAAATGCTCTTTCAGATAGCCTTCCGCGTCCGCGATCAGCTTCGCGATTTCATCTTTGTTCTTTGCCTCGACCTCTTTTGCCTTGGAGAGATCTCCCTGCAGCTTCGCGATAGCAGCCTCATTCTCGGCCTTGCTGCGGCTCTTGTCCCTCTTCAGAGAATCGATCTTATTCTGGATGGAAACCACCCTATCCGTTCCATCCACTCTCAGGGCATTGATCTTGTCCTGGATAGCGCCCACATAATCGTCGATCGGCCTGCGCAGCTCCATCTCCTGCTCGGCCGTAAGAATCTTTTCATTTCCTGTTGCCATATCTATCGTTCTCCCTCATTATAGGTATTTTGCACTGAGTCTCAAAAGCTCTTCCTGATTGGTCTCTTTTGTATTTACGATTCCGGAAAGATGTCCGTTCGACATGACGCCGATACGGTTCGTAATTCCCAGGATCTCCGGCATCTCGGAGGAAACTACGATGATCGTCTTTCCCTGCTTTGCCATCTGGATAATCAGCTCATATATCTCGTACTTGGCTCCGACGTCGATACCGCGCGTCGGCTCATCCATCATAAATACCTGCGGCTCACGCTCCAGCCACTTTCCGAAAATAACCTTCTGCTGGTTTCCTCCGGAAAGGCTTGTGATCATGTCGTCCGGTCCCATGCACTTGGTATGCATGACCTTGATCTCCTTCGCCGTAGCCTTCGTCATCTTCACATCGGAAAGAGCCGGTCCCGTCTTATACTGGTTCAGATTGGCAATCGTGGTATTGAAAGTCAGGTTGCCCTTCAGGAAAAGGCCGTTCGCCTTTCTCTCCTCTGTGATCATGGCGAAACCATGTTCCATAGCTTCCTTCGCGCTGCCAAAATTCATCAGCCGGTTATTGAAATATACACGGCCCGCTGCCCTGGTGCGGACGCCGAAGATGGTCTCCAAAAGCTCTGTACGTCCCGCTCCTACCAGTCCGTAAAGACCGAAAATCTCACCCTTCTTCACCTCGAAGGTGATGTCCTGCAAATGAGGCGCGAACTTCGTGGACAGATGCTGGACAGACAGAACCACATCTCCCGGCGTATTGTCTACCGGCGGGAAGCGGTTCTCGAGAGAACGTCCTACCATGGCGGCAATCAGCTCATTCATATCTGTCTCCTTTGAAGCCTTGGTCATAACCAGGTTGCCGTCCCGGAGTACGGAAATCTCATCACAGATCTCAAAAATCTCGTCCATCTTATGGGAAATGTAAATCAGGGCGATTCCCTGCTCCTTGAGCATCCGCATCATCTCAAAAAGCTTGTTTACCTCCTGAACCGTCAGGGAGGAGGTCGGCTCGTCCAGAACAATTACCTTGGAGTTGTAGGAAATTGCCTTGGCGATCTCGCACATCTGCCGCTGGGATACCGACATATTCCGCATAGGCTGGGTCAGGTTAACCGTCATGCCAAGCCTTCTGAAAAGCTCGGAGGCTTCTTTTTTCATTCTGCCCTCATCCACAACCCCCATGGAATTCTTCGGATAACGGCCAAGGAACAGATTGTCGATTACGTTTCTTTCCAGACACTGGTTCAGTTCCTGATGAACCATCGCGATGCCGTTCTCCAGGGCATCCTTCGGTCCGGAAAAGCTTACTTCCTTCCCGTCAAGGAAGATAGTACCTTCATCCTTCTGATATGTACCAAAAAGACATTTCATCATCGTTGACTTGCCGGCACCGTTCTCGCCCATCAGGCCCATAACCGTTCCGCGCTTCACATCCAGATTGATGTGGTCGAGAACCCGGTTGCGGCCAAAGGACTTACACATCCCGCGTATCGATAAGACAACGTCATCCCTCTTATCTGCCATTCTTCTTACTCCTGTATCTATAGATTGACTAACACTCTTTTATCCCTTCCGGAGGGAACTGTCCGCCTGCACCACATGTCTTCGAGACAATTCCGCCGGACGCGGATACCCTCTGAATAGATTATTAGGGAGAATCTCTTCTCCCCAATAATCTAGTCCGTTATAAATTATTTATTTTGCAAAATAATCTGTCTGGATTCTACTGGCTAAGAATAGATGTGTAGGAAGCTGCATTGTCTGTCTTAACCATATTGATTGCGAACGCATCATACTGGCTCGGGTTTCCGAGACGGTTTGTGATGTTGGACTCTGTCTGTCCGTCGCCGCCGATATACTCGACGTTCAGGTTCAGAAGGTCGTCATAGTTCTGCAGCAGCGGCTGATAGGTAGCGCTCAGGAAGTTATCAGCTGCGTT
>CALWBB010000074.1 GCA_944375885.1 uncultured Merdimonas sp. | reverse complement strand
CGGTTTGGCGAGCTAAAGAAATCCATTGGCAGCGTGTCGCAGAAGGTACTGACCGCCCAGCTGCGGGATATGGAAGAAAAGGGGCTTGTCCATCGCCGTGTGTACGCAGAGGTGCCGCCGCGGGTGGAGTACAGTCTAACCGATTTGGGGAAAAGCCTGAAACCGATTCTGGATGCCATGTGGACATGGGGGGAAGGCTATAAAGCACGAAATAGCTAAAGAAAATTGCGCCCTGAATTATAGAAAGAATGGGAAGAAGGAGACGAACCAGCAGGAGATCCCGGCTTTGATAGAGACAGGATTCTGCAGGAGCGTCTCCTTCTTGTGTGTCAGAGGCTAAAAACCGGTATCAGCCAGCCGGCAGCCCCCGGGCAAAACGGCAGGACAGGAAAGTGCCTTTTGCTTAGCAGCATCCGCCGTTTCCGCCAAAGCCGCATCCGCCGCCATTGCCACCGAAGCCGCCGCAGCACAGCAGAAGGATGATCCACAGGCAGCTGTTGTCTCCGCAGCCGTTTCCGCCGAAGAAGCCGCCGTTTCCGCAGCCGCCGCAGCAGGAAGAGAGCAGGAGAAGCCAGATCAGCATACTGCAGCAGTTGCTGCCGCTGTTGTCGGAACAGCCGCATCCGCAGTTGGTCGCAGTTAAATCGCTCATGAGAAATTCCTCCAGAAAAAATATTTATTTACAATCCCATAGTATGTGGAGGCTGAAAATGTGTGAAGGGCCTGCGGGAAAATTCCACGGTGCGGCGGCACAGGAAGAAAAGGGCTTACGAGAAATTTACTTGTATAACCGGAGCTTTTGTGAGAAAATATGAATCAGTGGAAAAATATATAAAAAATGAGATAGAAGGGAAGCGTAATTATGCCTGCAGTTTATGCGCATTATAAATTTGGCAAAAAGGTTTACCGGGCGCTGCCGGAAGACATCCGCCGGCTTGTGAGGGAAAACGCTCCCGCCTACTGGCTGGGGCTGCATGGCCCGGATCTTTTGTTTTACTACCGCGCCATGGGAAAGAACCGGGTGAACCAGCTGGGAGTGCGGATGCACCGGGAATCCGCCCGCTTTTTCTTTGAAAAGGCGAGAAAGGTGTACCAGAAGCGGCCAAGCTATGTGCTGCTTTCTTACCTGTGCGGCTTTCTGTGCCATTTCATGCTGGACAGCGAGTGCCATCCCTACATCAGCCGGTATATGGGAGAACACCGGCTGGGCCATCTGGAGATCGAGACGGATTTCGACAGAATGCTGATGGAGGAGGACGGCGCCGATCCGGTGACCCACAACTGTACGCGGCATCTGATCCGGGATCTGGATACGGAGGAGGCCATCGCTTCCGTGCTGGAGGGAATCACCCCGGACGAGGTGGACGAGAGTATCCTGGGCTTTCATCGGATTATCCGCCTGTTCCAGTGCCCGGCGCCGGGAAAGGCCCGGTTCCTCAGGGGATTTTTCACTCTGATCGGGCAGAAGAAGGGACTGGCCGGCCTTGTGATGGACGGAAAGCCAAACCCCAGATGCAAGGAGAGCCGGAGGGCTCTGGAGGAGCGCATGGAAAGCGCGGTGAAGCCTGCGGCGGAGGAGATCGAAAAGCTCGTGCGGGCGATGGACACGGAGGAGCCCTTGAGCATCCGGCTGAACCGGGATTTCGAGTGAGGCTGCAAGGGAGTCCGGGCGGAGAATGTAAGTAAGAGAGGACAGGTGTTATGAAGCAGAAACTGACAAAACTGGAGAAACGGTGGATTCTCTACGACGTGGGCAACTCGGCCTTCGTCCTTCTGACATCCACGATCATTCCGATTTATTATAAGAACGTAGCGGCTGCCAGCGGGATTTCAGACGCGGATTCGACAGCCTTTTTTGGCTATGCCACGTCACTGGTGACGATCCTGGTGGCGGTGCTGGGACCGGTGCTGGGGACTCTGGCAGACACGAAGGGCTTCAAGAAGCCGGTATTTACCTTCTTTATGATGATGGGCGTGCTGGGCTGCGCGGCCCTGGCGCTGCCGAAGACCTGGGTGGCCTTCCTGGCGGTCTACGTGCTGGCGAAGACGGGGCTGAACGCCAGCCTGGTGTTCTATGACGCGATGCTTTCGGATGTGACCACAGATGAGCGGATGGACGTGGTGTCGGCCCAGGGCTATGCCTGGGGCTATATCGGAAGCTGCGTTCCCTTTATCATCAGCCTGGTATTTGTGCTCTGCTCAGAGCTGATTGGAATCTCCGGCGGGACGGCCATGGCTATCGCCTTTGTGCTGAACGCGGCCTGGTGGCTTCTGGTGACTCTGCCCCTGCTCGCCAGCTATGAGCAGAAGCACTATGTGGAGCGGACGGCCCATCCGGTGCGGGACAGCTTCGGGCGTCTGGCCCGCGTCTTTTCGGAGATCCTGAAAATGCCGGAGATCTGGTTCTTCCTCCTTGCGTTCTTCTTCTATATTGACGGCGTGTACACCATCATCGACATGGCGACTTCCTACGGCAAGGATGTGGGAATCAGCGATACGAATCTTCTGCTCGCCCTCCTGCTGACCCAGGTGGTGGCCTTCCCCTGTTCCATCCTGGTGGGGACTTTGTCGAAGCGGCTTAAGAATACCACGCTGATTCAGATCTCTATCGTGGGGTATTTCTTCATCGTGCTCTTCGCCCTGCAGCTTGACAAGGCCTGGGAGTTCTGGTTCCTGGCGGTCTGCGTGGCCGTGTTCCAGGGAGCGATCCAGTCCCTGTCACGTTCCTATTTCGCCCGGATCGTGCCGAAGGAGAAGTCCACGGAATTCTTTGGCTTCTTTGATATCTTCGGCAAGGGCGCGGCCTTTATGGGAACCATGCTGATGGGAATTTCCACCCAGCTCTTTGACACCTCCCGGGCCGGCGTGGGGCTGCTGGCGGTGATGTTCGCGGTTGGGTTCGTTCTGTTCCGTATGGCAGTCCGGAAGGCAGAGACAGCTTAAAAGAGAAGCGCATATGATAACAGAAAAGCGAAAAGAGGTTTTTCTGTTATGAACAGGGTACGGGAACTCACAGGGGTTTCCTGCGCCTACAAGCAGGGGATTTTCGGGGACGGAATCGGCGTGGCAGTGCTGGATTCCGGCGTAAATGAAAGACATCCGGATCTGCGCGGCAGACTGGTTTATTCTTATAATTATCTTACAGCTTCCGCAGAGGGAGGCGATGACTGCGGTCATGGCACCCACATCTGCGGAATCATAGGAGGAACAGGAGAGGCATCCGGCGGCAGGTACCAGGGACTTGCGCCGCGGTGCCATTTTCTTTCGCTGAAGGTTCTGGACAGGGAGGGCAATGGGAGCAGCGCCAGCCTTGCCCGCGCACTGTACTGGCTGATTGAGCATGGAAGGGAGTATGATGTCCGGATTGTAAACATCTCCGCAGGAAGCGCCGAGATCCAGGGGAGGAAAAAATCCGGTCTTTTAAAAGCGGTGGAGGACGCCTGGGACGCCGGATTTTTGATCTGCGCGGCCGCCGGCAATCAGGGGCCCGCCCCTTCCAGCATCACGGTACCGGGAACAAGCCCCAAGGTCATCACGGTAGGCTCCTCCGACGACAACCGTGCCGTGCGGTTTCCGGGTGGGAAGAGGACGGATTATTCCGGGCGGGGGCCGACTGCGGCCTGTGTCTGCAAGCCGGATGTGGCGGCGCCGGGGGCTTATATCCGCTCCTGCAATGCGGATTTTGAAAAGCCGGGCCGAAGTTTTTACACGGAAAAATCCGGCACCTCCATGGCGACTCCGGTGGTGTCCGGGAGCCTGGCCCTTCTGCTCTCCAAAGAAAGAGCGCTCACCAATAAGGAGGTAAAGCTTCGGCTTCGTTCCTCCTGCCTGGACTTGGGACTGCCCCGCAACCGGCAGGGCTGGGGACAGATCTGGGTGCCTGGTCTTCTTGGCCTGCAGGCAGGAAGTTAAAAGGAGGCGGCGCCCAAAAGAGGAACTTTTGCCGCGAACCGGGTATGGAAGAGGCTTGGGCGGCATAGTTTGATAGAAAGAATAGGTCGGGAGAGGCGTCTATGGCGTCAGACTGCAGGGAGCAGGCAGTTTCGGAAGAGTATGTGGATTTTATCTGGCAGCAGAATCTGAGCGAGGAGGAGCTGGACCGTTTTTTCCCGGATATCTGCCGCCAGCCTATCAACAATTTTTATACGGTCTTTTACGTGGAACGGGATCTTCTCCCACCGGGGGAGGAGGCGGAGTACGGCTTCGAGGTGCTGCCTGCCCTCTACGCGCCGCTGCAGACGGAAAGCCTGGAGGCGGCGAACATCCTGCAGCTGCAGAACCAGCCGGTGCTGGAGCTGAAAGGCCAGGGCGTCCTTGTGGGGTTTATCGATACGGGGATTGACTACAGGAACCGCTGTTTCCAGGAAGCCGGAGGTGAGAGCCGGATTCTGGCTATCTGGGATCAGGCGGATCAAAGCGGCAGGACACCGGAGGGGATAGATTACGGAACCGTATATACCAGGGATGATTTGAACCAGGCGCTGAAAAGCGGAAGGCCCTATGAGATTGTGCCTTCCCGGGATCTGACAGGCCATGGGACGAAGCTGGCGGCTATTGCGGCGGGAAGTGCCGATCCGGAGACGGGCTTTATTGGGGCCGCGCCTCTTGCGGATATCGCCGTGGTGAAGCTAAAACCTGCGAAAAAGTACGTAAAGGACTATTTTATGGTGCCAGAAGAAGCGGAAGCTTACCAGGAGGATGACATGATGCTTGGGGTGCGTTTTCTCCATGAGCTTGCGCAGAGAGAACGCAGGCCCCTGGTGATCTGCATGGCGATGGGCACCAACATGGGCGGACACGCGGGAACCTCGCCGCTGTCCTTTTATCTTAATACCATCGGCTCGCTTACGGGCAGGTGTGTCGTCACCGCGGGCGGAAACGAGGCGAGCCAGGGGCATCATTTTTACGGGATCCTGGGACAGGATGAAGAGTACCAGGATGTGGAGCTTCGGGTGGCGCAGGGGGAAAGGGGACTGATGATGCAGCTGTGGAGCAGCACGCCGGATGTCCTTTCTGTCTCCCTGATCTCGCCCTCGGGAGAGGAGATCCCCCAGATCACGCCGGGCATCCGGAATCTCCGATTCGATTTTCTTTTTGAAAAGACGGTTGTTTACGTGAATTTTCAGACGCTGGATCCCTACAGCGGCGACCAGCTGATTGTCATCCGCATGTCGGAACCGGCGCCGGGAGTCTGGAGAATCCGGGTATACGGGGAGGCAGTGGTAGACGGCGTCTACAATCTCTGGCTTCCTGTGACGGGGTTTCTCACGGCGCAGACTGTGTTTTTGAATTCCAATCCGGATATTACGCTGACAGAGCCTGCCAATGCGGAGATTCCTATCACGGCGGCGGCTTACCGGACGGAAAACGGAAGCATCTATATTGACTCGGGAAGAGGATACACAAGAAAGGGCAGGCTGAAGCCGGATTTGGCCGCGCCAGGGGTGGATGTGGCTGCTTTTGGGCCGGGGGATGTATTGACTTCGCTTACCGGAACCAGCGCGGCAGCAGCTGTGACGGCGGGCGCAGCCGCGCTGATGCTGGAATGGGGAATTGTCCGGGGACGCCGGCCGACGATTGGCACCCTGGAAATTAAGCAGCTGATGATCCGGGGAGCCGGGCGCAGCCGCTCCCAGCTCTATCCCAACCGGGTCTGGGGCTACGGAATTCTGGATCTCTATGCTGCTTTTTTGGCCCTCGGAAGATTCTAGGCGCCGGCAGCACGGGGCGATTTTGAACTATGGCTTGCGCTCAGACTGCGGATCGGCTATAATAAGACACATAGCGCCGCCGGGAACCGGCGGCGGAGGCTTTGCGGGAACTTTCGTGGAGCTATGCGAATACGGATTTTGGAGGACTGACATGGATAAGATAAAGATGACGACGCCGCTGGTGGAGATGGATGGAGACGAGATGACCCGGATTCTCTGGAGAATGATCAAGGACGAGCTGCTGCTTCCGTTTATCGATCTGAATACGGAGTATTATGATCTGGGGCTGGAGCACCGGAACGCTACGAATGATCAGGTGACGATTGACTCTGCAGAGGCTACGAAGAAGTACGGCGTGGCGGTAAAGTGCGCGACTATCACGCCCAACGCGGCCCGCATGAAGGAATATGATCTGAAGGAAATGTGGAAGAGCCCCAACGGAACCATCCGCGCCATCCTGGATGGAACGGTGTTCCGGGCCCCCATCATCGTAAAGGGCATTGAGCCCTATGTGAGAAGCTGGAAGAAGCCCATCACAGTAGCCCGTCACGCCTACGGCGATATCTATAAGGCCACGGAGCTTCGGATCCCCGGCCCCGGAAAATGCGAGCTGGTATTTACGGGTGAGGACGGAACGGAGATCCGCGAGACGGTTCACGATTTTAAAGAAGGCGGCATCGCCCAGGGCGTCCACAACCTGACCAGCTCCATCGAGAGCTTTGCCAGAAGCTGCTTCGCCTACGCGGTTTCCCAGAAGCAGGATCTGTGGTTCGCCACGAAGGATACGATTTCCAAGAAATACGACCATTATTTCAAGGATGTGTTCCAGGAGATTTACGATAAAGAATACAAGGAGAAATTCGAGGAGCTTGGCATCGAGTATTTCTATACGCTGATCGACGACGCGGTGGCCCGCGTGATCAAGTCGGAGGGTGGCTATATCTGGGCCTGCAAGAACTATGACGGCGACGTGATGAGCGATCTCATTGCCACAGCCTTTGGCTCTCTGGCTATGATGACTTCCGTGCTGGTTTCTCCCCATGGATATTTTGAGTACGAGGCGGCTCACGGAACGGTGCAGCGCCATTACTACAAGCACCTGAAGGGCGAAGAGACCTCCACGAATTCTGTGGCGACGATTTTTGCCTGGTCTGGAGCGCTCCGGAAACGGGGAGAGCTGGATGGAAACCAGGCTCTGATGAATTTCGCGGACAAGCTGGAGAGGGCGTCCCTGAAGACCATCGAGGATGGAAAGATGACGAAGGATCTGGCGCTGATTACGACGCTGCAAAATCCGGTGGTTCTTTCCAGCGAAGGCTTTATCAAAGAAGTAAGGAAGACATTAGAGGAACTGCTGAATGCTGTTTAATTCCAATGCGTTTTATCTGTTTCTGCCAATTGTATTTGCGGTCTACTGGCTGACGCCCCGGCGGTATCGGTGGGGCGTCCTGCTGGTGTCCAGCTACTATTTCTATATGAGCGCAGGCGTCCAGTATGTGTCCCTGCTTTTTCTGACCACGCTCGTTTCTTATGGCACGGCTCTTTTTTTGGACAGGACGCAGGAAAAGAGAAAGAAGAACTTCTGCCTGGGCGCGGCTCTCGTTTTCTGTCTGGGCATTCTGTTCGTCTTTAAATACTTCAATTTCCTAAGCGGAACATTGGCGGATCTGCTTGCGCGGGTTTCCCTGCCCATAAGTCCGGTGACGCTGAACCTGGTGCTGCCAGTGGGAATTTCCTTCTATATCTTCCAGTCCCTGGGCTATGTCATCGATGTCTATAAGGGAAAGACAAAGGCCTGCGCGCACTTCGGAAAGTACGCTGTGTTTGTCTCGTTCTTTCCGCTGCTTCTGGCAGGCCCCATCGAGCGGGCGGAGCATCTGCTGCCCCAGCTGGAAAAGGAACACAGCTTTGAGGCGGACAGAGCCATCGAAGGCGCGAAGCTGATTGCCTGGGGTTATTTTAAGAAGATCGCCATCGCGGACGTGGTCGTATCGCTGGTGGATGTGGTTTATAATGACGTCACGGCCTATACGGGAATCGCCCTTGGGGTGGCCACCTTTTTCTATGCCTTCCAGGTTTACTGCGATTTTTCTGGTTATTCCGATATCGCCAGAGGCGTGGCGAAACTTCTGGATATCGAGCTGATGGTAAATTTTAAAAGCCCGTATTTCGCGGCGTCTCTGAAGGAATTCTGGAGCCGCTGGCACATTTCCCTTTCTACCTGGTTCCGGGATTATGTCTACATTCCCTTAGGGGGAAGCAGAAAAGGAGAGTGGAAAACCAGGCGCAACCTGCTTGCCACCTTCCTGGTGAGCGGACTCTGGCATGGAGCCAGCTGGACCTTTGTGATCTGGGGAGGCCTCCACGGCCTGGGACAGATTGTGGAGAAGGAGTGGAACCGGCATTTTCCGCCGAAGAAGGACAGGCGGAGCGTGATCCGGGTTCTTCTGGTATTCGCCTTTGTCTGTGCTGCCTGGATTTTTTTCAGGGCCAATACCTTTTCGGATGCCGTCTATGTGCTGACCCATCTTTTTGACGGTGTTCTCAATCCTGTCTCTTATATCAGGACAGGGTATACGGCGCTTCAGGCTGCAGGGCTGATGCAGAGCTTTGATCTGAAGCTTGCCTTCGTCTGGATCGCGGTTCTTCTCGTTCATGATTATATTGAACTAAAGCAGAGTGTATGGACATGGCTGGGCCGCTTTCGGGGGCCGGTGCGCTACGCGTTCTACTTCGCGCTGCTGTTCGTGGTGCTTTACAGCCGGCAGCTGGGAGAGTACGAGTTCGTATACTTTCAGTTTTGATACTGGAAAGCCGTGCAGAAAAAGCCCCGGGCCGATTCCGGCAGACGGAGTCTGGCGGAAGAGGGGTGGGGGGTTTTTCTATAGGGCGCCCAGCCCAAGCCATGACTTCTGGAAGAAGTCATGGCTTGCACGGCTTTCCGAAACTACAGGCCGTGCAGAAAAAGCCCCGGGCCGATTCCGGCAGACGGAGTCTGGCGGAAGAGGGGCGGGGGTTTTTCTATAGGGCGCCCAGCCCAAGCCATGACTTCTGGAAGAAGTCATGGCTTGCACGGCTTTCCGAAACTATAGGCCGTGCAGAAAAAGCCCCGGGCCGATTCCGGCAGACGGAGTCTGGCGGAAGAGGGGTGGGGGTTTTTCTATAGGGCGCCCAGCCCAAGCCAAGGCTTCTGGAAGAAGCCTTGGCTTGCACGGCTTTCCGAAACCACAGGCCGTGCAGAAAAAGGAAGATAGGTAATCTATGAAGAAATTTTTATGGAAAATTTGTCCGTTTATCCTGTTTATCCTGGTGCTGGAAATCGCCATTCCCATGGCGGTGGATCCCTACAATGTATTTCACTGGCGGCAGATCCGGGATAACGGCGTGGAGCCAAACAGCAATTATATCAAGATGGAGTATATCCTGCACAATCCGGATAAGTTTGATTCCTTCCTGTTCGGCTCATCCCGGACAGGCTTTGTCAATGTAGATCGTATTCCGGAGGGAAAATGGTATAACATGTCTTATTCAGAGGGGCTGCCGGCGGAACATCTGGAGAACCTGGAAACGATGATTGAACACGGGATCATCCCCAAGAATGTGATGGTGGGGGTAGACAATATCTCGGCCTTTGTAGATCCTGCCATTCACCAGAACCAGTTTTACCGGATTCCCTATCCGAGGCAGAATAAGCTTGGTTTTTATGCCAACTATTTCAGTATTAAGGGCGTGCTTTTGTCCCTGGAGGTGATCCTGGAGCATGAGCCTGCGGATACGGACTATGTGGAGCGGTATTATGAAAATGGATGTACGTTCCGGGATCCCTCCCTGGGCGGCGCCTGGGACGGCGATACGCCTTATTGGGATGACTATTATACGGACCGCATCAGCTATGCGATCGAGGATATGAAGAAGATCGCGGCGCTCTGCGAAGAATATGACATCAATCTGATTGTATTTACGAATCCGCTGTTTTACCGCACGTACCAGGAATCGGAGTTCCATGGGTACGAGAGTTTCCTTCTGTGGCTTTCCGGAGCCTCCGGCGGAGGATATTATAACTTCAGCGGGGTAAACGCAGTCACTCAGAACAGAAATTATTTTTACGAGTCCAGCCATTATACAGAGGAGCTGGGCGATATGATCATTGACCGTATTTTCTATGGGAAAAGAGACGAAAGCCTGGAGAGCCAGGGGTTTGGAGTCTTTGTGACAGATGACAATGTGCATGAATTTATGGAAACGCTGGACAATCACTGAGCCAGCGTTTCCCATTGTTCGTATAAAGTTTCCAGGCGGCTTTTGATTTCTTCCTGCTCCTTGTGGAGCTTTTGGCATTCTGCCGCGTCTGTATAGACCTCTTCCCGGGCCATCAGTTCATTGATCTGGGCATCCCGGGTTTCCAGCTCAAAAATCTCGTTTTCTGTTTTTTTCAGATCGTTTTCCCGTTTCCGCTGTCTGGCCTGCTCCTCCTTTTGCTGTTTCCAGTCCAGCTTCGCGGCAGAAAGTATGTCGCTTTCTGGGGCTGCGCCGGAAGCTGAGGAGGCCGGAGACAGGATATCATGCTTTTCCAGGTAGTAGTCATAGTTGCCAATGTAATTTACCAGGACTCCTTCATCCAGATCCAGGATCCGGGTGGCTGTCGTGTTGATAAAATAGCGATCGTGGGAGACATACAGGACGGTTCCTGTGTAGTGGTTCAGCGCCTGCTCCAGGATCTCTTTGGATACGATGTCCAGATGGTTCGTGGGCTCATCCAGGATCAGGAAGTTGGCTTCGGACAGCATCAGTTTGGCCAGAGAGACACGGCCCCGCTCACCGCCGCTTAAGTCGGCGATGCGCTTGAAGACATCGTCCCCGGTGAAGAGAAAGGCGGCCAGCGTGCCGCGGATGGTGGTATTGTCCAGATCCGGATAGGCGTCGGAAATCTCTTCAAAAAGTGTCTTTTCTGGATGGAGGACATGGTGTTCCTGATCGTAGTAGCCGATCTGGACTTTCGTGCCAAGGGTGAAGGAGCCGCGATCCGCATCCAGAAGACCGTTCAGAATTTTGAGGATGGTCGTCTTTCCGGTGCCGTTATTCCCGATCAGGGCCACCCGCTCACCGCGCTTGATGGAAAAGTTCAGATCGGAGAAAAGCTGCAGGGAGCCGAAGGACTTGGCCAGATGTTCCACGGTCAGGACGTCGTTTCCGCTGGTGATTTTTGGATCCAGGGTGATGTGCATCTTAGAGCGCACCTCGGTGGGTTTTTCCAGGACATCCATCTTTTCCAGCATTTTTTCCCGGCTTTCCGCCCGCCGGATGGATTTTTCCCGGTTGAAGGATTTGAGCTTCGCGATAACCTCCTCCTGGTGCTTGATTTCCCGCTGCTGGTTCAGCCAGGCGCTCATCCTTGCTTCCCGGAGCTGGGCCTTCTTCGCGGCGTAATCCGAATAATTTCCCTGGAACACGGTCACTTCGCCTGCGTCGATCTCAATGATCTTTGTGGCGATCCGGTTCAGGAAATACCGGTCGTGGGCCACCACCAGGACAGCCCCGTCATAATTCAGAAGGAAGGTCTCCAGCCATGCGATGGAATTCATATCCAGATGGTTCGTGGGCTCGTCAAGAAGGATGAGATCCGGGTGGGAGAGCAGAAGCTTTCCTAGGGATACCCGGGTTTTCTGTCCGCCGGAGAGCGTATCGACCTGTTTTTCAAAATCTTCTTCCGCAAAGCCAAGGCCCTTGAGTACGCCCACCACCTCGCTTTTGCAGGCGTAGCCGTTTCGCTGCTCAAACTCATGGCTTAAGCGGGTGTACTGGGCAAGGGCAGCTTCCAGGGCTTCCCCAGAGAGCTCCTTCATGCGCCGCTCCAGGGCGTGCATGTCCCGCTCCATATCCAGCACTTCCTGCTTGACCGTGAGCAGCTCCTCGTAAATGGTATGGCTGCTTTGGAGATCCTGGTGCTGAGCCAGGTAGCCAAGCGTCTTTCCTTTCGCGAGCACAGCGGCGCCGGAATCTGCCTCCAGCTCCCCCACAATGATTTTCAGAAGGGTGGATTTTCCGGCGCCGTTGATGCCCACGACGGCGGCCTTTTCCCTGTCTTCTATATGAAAGGACGCGTTTTTCAAAATGACGTCCGTGCCAAAGGCTTTTCG
>CALWBB010000073.1 GCA_944375885.1 uncultured Merdimonas sp. | reverse complement strand
CAGGTATGATAGAGATTAAGATGAAGGTCGATGAAGTAGATTATGAAAGGGCGCTGGAGACATTGCTTCCTCTGCTGGCAGAGCATTTCTCCTCAAAGACGGACAACGCGTTGATTTCAGGAATCTTATCCAAGACGAAAGGACTGCCTGTAGCGGCGGTAAAGGCGATGCTGAAGACGTTTCCCCAGGAGACAAAAGATGAGCTGGCCGTATTCTGCCTGAATTATTATGGGGAGAACATTTCCCATATGCTTACAGACACCTTAGAGAAGCAGGGAATTTCTCTGAAAGTGCAGAGCGTTGAAGTAAAGTATCAGGGGGAATCGTGATATGTACTGTGAAAACTGTGGCGCATCGTTGAGAGAAAACGCGAAATTCTGCGATCAGTGCGGTACGCAGGTGGATGCCGGAGCAGAGACAAAAAAATACTGCAGCAACTGCCATGCGGAACTGGAACCGGGAGCGCTGTTCTGCCTGGAATGCGGATACAGGGTGGAGGCAGAACCGAGACCTGACCCGGAACCGCAGCCCTCGCCGAATCCCATTCCGGATTCCGAACCGCAGAAAGAAGAACGGCCTCTGAAAATCATAGCGGCTTCAACGGTGAGGCCTGTCTGGATTTTTAAAGATCGAATTGAAGTGCGGCATGCAAAAGGGAAAGAGTCTGACCGGGTAGTTGCCCGTATGAGAGACATTGCTTATGTTTAGTTTCAGAAAGGCTCTATCTGGAAAAATCCTTATATACATTTGTTTATGAAAGATGGGAAAAAGATTCCTCTCATTTATGTAATGTATTCAAACAAAGCAAATCGGGAGCTGGAGGAAATCGCGGCGCTGATCCAGAGCTGTCTTGATTAGAAATCAGGACGGAATATTTAGGAGGAAGAGAGCTTATGAGATATTGTGAAAACTGTGGCGCATCGCTGAAGGAAACCGCGAAATTCTGCGATCAGTGCGGCGCGCCGGTGAAGGCCGGAGAGGAAGTAAAAAAATATTGTAAGAACTGCCAAGCGCAGCTGGAGCAAGGAGCGCTGTTCTGCCCGGAGTGCGGGTATCGGGCGGTGGAAGATCCAGAGCCAACGCCGGGCCCGGAGCCGACGCCGGACCCAGAGCCAACGCCAATACCGGACCCGACGCCAGTTCCGCCAAATCCTCAGGAAAATGCTCCGGCATTAATAAGTGTTGGCCTGCATGCATTCTGGACGGCGTTGATAGCGGTAGTAATGTCTTGCGCAGGCGCTATCTGGATGGCGGAAGAGAGCAGCTGGATGGATTTTGGAGAGGCATTTTTACTTATTGGAATAATGGGGCTTGTGGGCTGGCTGATAGCTGTAGGCTTTTTTGCAATTGCAAGAAATTATCAGAAAGCAGCCCAGAGAGAAAGGGATCCGCAGAGACAACGTCTTTTGGAAAGACAGGCAGGTTTTGTGGCGCCTTTTGGTTATCTATTGGCGCTTTTTGCACCGCTTGTGCTGGCTTTTGTATGTTTATATTTGTGACAGGAGAAGCCGGGGAAAGAGCTTCTTCCCTTTCGCCCCGCAAAAAAGCAGGGAGGCCCTGCCGCCGTCCGGAAACCGGTATGATAGAGACAGTTCAGAGAACCCCAGGAAGGAGGAAATACCATGGTACAACTAAAGGAAGACATCCTGCTTGACGTCAGGCCCCGGGACCTTCTGAAGAAGCTGAGCCTTCAGGCTCAGAAGGTGGAGCTGGACATCCAGGTGCCGGACAATTTTTACCAGACCATGCTGGAGCAGCTTCTGGAGCGGGACTACCTGAATGATACCTCCGAAAAGATATTTCAGCTGGATACGTCCAGGCGGGCGAAGAAAATCCACTGGCTCCAGATTACGCGGCTGCCCATTCATCCCAATGAAAACGAGAGCTACGATCTGCTCTCCCGCTGGCAGGGCGTCCTGTCGAGCCTTCACGCCTGGGACTACCGGCTGATTTTCCTGCTGCTGCGCAATCAGGGACAGACGAAGCTTTTCCTTGGCACCGTGTCCTCCCGGCAGGAGGTGGCGGCGGAGGAGGCTATCGAGCAGATCCGGGAGGCGGCCTTCGGCTCCATGCCCGGCATGGGGCTGCGCACGCTGACGGAGAAGACGGCGGTGGACGAGGTCAATCTGCCGCTTCTGGACATGAATTATATCGGCGCGGTGACGGGGATCCCCTCCTTCCGGGAAAACGAGAAGAAGGGCATGCTGCAGACGCTGGATCAGTTGGCCTTCGGCATCCGGGACATGTACGGCACGGAAAAGGATTACGCCATGCTGGTGATCGCGGATCCGATCCGGGATCAGGAGATTTCCGATATCATTTCCCGCTACCGGCGGCTGGGAAGCCAGATTCACACAGGCGTCCGGCTGACGGCGGGGCAGTCCCTTTCCCGTGGCGAGTCCATGGCGGAGCAGGGCGGCGTCGGCATGGGGATTTCCATCCTGAGCACGGTGCTGGGAGCTATCGGCGGCTCGATGCTGGGCGGCGCGATGGCAAGCCGGATCGGCATGCTGCTGGGCAGCCAGATCGGAGGAATGCTCAATAAGCAGAAACAGGCCTCTGTCAACGGCTCTGCCTCCACGAATCAGGAGTATCTGGACAAATTTGCGGAATACGCGGAAATAGTCACCGATCATCATGTAGCCAGGCTGAACGAGGGCAGGAACTTAGGCTTCTGGAACGCAGGCGTCTATGTGCTTGGTACTTCGCCAAGGGACGTGGTGACAGTCACCGGCATGCTGCGATCCGTCTATTCCGGAGACACCACCTATTTCGAGCCCATCCGGCTTCATCTGTTCCGCCCGGATTCCAATGCCCTTCAGATCGTCCGCAACCGGTTCGAGCTGCTGCCGATGGCGGAGGCGGAATCCCGTCCGGTTCCGGAGGAAAAGGGACTGAACGAGGAAGAGAAAAAGGCGCGGGAGAACTGGCATATTTTCGGAAGGGTGTACCAGTATCTGAGCACGCCCATCAATACCCGGGAGCTTAGCCTTGCCACCTCCCTTCCACGAAGAGACGTGCCGGGGCTTCGCTTTGTGAAGACAGCGGTCCGCTTCGCCAACAATCCGGCGGTCATCCGGGGCGACAAGATTACGCTGGGAAACATCGTGGACACCGGTATCATCCAGAATACGACCTACGATATCGACGTCAATTCCCTGGTGCGCCACGCGCTGGTGGCGGGCGGGACCGGAAGCGGAAAATCCACCACCTGCAAGCGGATTCTTTCGGAGGTCATCCGCCGGGATATCCCGGTCATGATTATCGAACCCGCCAAGGACGATTACGTGCGCTGGGCTATCGAGCAGAATAAGCATCTGCCGGATGAGAAGAAATTTACGATTTACATGCCGGGAGTCAGCGAGGTGGAGGGGACGCCCGTGGAGGAGCTGCACATCAATCCCTACGAGCCGGCGGCGGCCCCGGGAGCGAAGGTGGATCTGCTCCAGCATTGCGAGAACTTCGTCACCCTGCTGAACGCCTGCCTTCCCTCGGAGGAGGTCGTGCCGATTCTGATAGAAGAGGTGGTGGACGAGACGATCCGGGATTTCGCGGAGAGAAATGACTGCGATTACGACGCCGGGATCACGGAGCCCCTGCCCAGGTATCCGGACATCGACAGGATGCTGGAGAAGGCCCGGGACGTGATGAAGCACAAGTCCTACGCGAATATGAACCGGGACAATCTGACAGAGGTGCTGATTACCCGCTTCAAATCTCTGCGCCGGGGCATGCGGGGCCGGATCCTGAATGTGTCCAGGTCCACGGATTATCACAAGCTGTTTTCCGGGAACGCCGTGATCAACATCAGCCGCCTGGCGGGCAGCAAGGATAAATCCCTGGTGATGTCGCTTCTGATGCAGGCCCTTTACGAGTACCGGATGTCCCGTTACGCCAACGACGCCGCGTACCGGGGCAGGGCGCAGCAGAACAGGCTCTGCCACCTGGCTCTCGTGGAGGAGGCCCACAACGTGCTTTTAAAGCCCCAGGTGCAGAAAAGCAGCGGAAGCCCCCAGCAGGCGGCGGCCGACCTTTTCGACAACCTTCTCTCGGAGGTCCGGGAATACGGGCAGGGGCTGGTGGTCGTGGATCAGGTGCCCACAAGGCTCATCGAGGGAGCCACGAAGAACACCAACTACAAGATCGTGCACCGGCTGACGGCGCCGGACGATCAGGAGATCATGGCCTCTTGTATGGCCCTGCGGGAGGATCAGAAATACATCATTCCCGCCCTTGAGAAGGGCAACGCCATCATCTGCGGAGACGAGGACGACGCGGCGGCCTGGGTGAAGATGCCCGCGCCGGGCCAGGATGTGAGATAGAAAGCAAAGAAGAGAATCTGGGAGGAGAGACAGTATGAGTATGGAATGGATGGATTATGAAGGATACGAGGAGCAGGAAAAGCTGGAGAAGCTCTATAACGAGCGGGCCGATCTTCAGCGAGAACTTAGAGATGCCCAGGAGAATCTGGAGCATTCACAAAAAGCGCTGGAACAGCTGGAATCAAATAAGGAGGACGGATTTGAAGGCGTCGATGCGTCAATTTCGAGAAGAGAGTATCAGGTAAAGGTATATACAAAAGAAATCGCAGATCTGGAGCGGGAGCTCTACCGGCTGGATGGAGAGATCTCGCTTTTGGAGTAGCCCTGAAAACAGTTCCCTGAGACGGAGCATGAGGGAAGGAAAGTAAGGGAAGGAAAGGAACAGAATTTTACGGAGGTGAAGCAATGTCATTGGAAATCTGGGATGACGATATGAGGGAAATCGTCGAAAATGCGGAGGGGCCGCAGGAGCTGGAAGAGGGCGTGCTGATGGAGAATCTCGGGGAAATGCAGCAGGAGCTGGGCGGCCTGGTGGAAGATCTGAAGGAATTTTTCTCAGGCAGCGATATTTCCGGGGATCCGGAGCAGGATATGGAGAACTGGCATCTGCAGACGGAGCAAAATTCCTGCGCGGTGGCCTGCCAGGAGTTCGTGGCGGAGCAGCTGCTGGATCGGGAGTTTTCTGAGCAGGAGCTGATTCAGCTGGCCATAGAGCGGGGCTGGTATGACCCGGCCACGGGTACGCCCGTGGCGGACGTAGGCAACATTCTGGAAGAGCTGGGGCTGGAGGTAGAGCGGCAGAACGGAGTTACGCTTGCGGAGCTGTCTGAAATGCTGGATAATGGAGAAAAGGTGATCGTGGGCGTGAACAACATGGTGCTGGTCAATCCGGCCATGGCGAATCTCCCTGGCATGTCAGCCAACCACGCCGTACAGGTCATCGGAATCGACGCCACCGACCCCAACAACATTCAGGTAATCTTAAACGATCCGGGCGTGGAGAACGGACAGGGAATCCGCCACGACCTGAATACATTTTTGACAGCCTGGAACACCAGCGGAAATTACACCGTGTCCGCAGATAAGGAGTAAGCTATGACGAACACTGAAAATATGGTAAAGGAACTGATGAATCATCCGGTAATCCGCGCGGAGCTGCCCATGCAGATGCTGCTGGGCCTGCCGTATCTGGAGAAAAAAGAGGGAAGGCTCTGTATGAGCTTCCGAGCCCACCGGGAGGAGTATCAGGACGGAAGGGTGGCGTATTACGCGCCGCAGTTCGAGCTGACCTTCGTATATCCCTTTAAGAGGCTGGTCTGCTTCCGCAATCTGATGTTCGAGCGGGAAATCAATATCACAGAGCCGGTCTGCAGCGTGGAGGCCTCCTGGCTGACAGAGCAGGGCGCGGAGATCATGAGGGAGCTGTACGCCGCCTGCGACCGCGTGCTGTCCTTCCAGGAGCAGGACGGCCGGGTCTCCGATATGAGCGTAGGAAAATACCAGAAGGCTTATCAGGAAGCCGTGGAAAAGCTGGGCCTTGGAGCGCTCTACGGAGGAACGCAAATATGATCTGCGCGGCCGTCTTCGAGACGGACGAAAGGGTAAGAGAGCTTCTCCGGGAGTGGATGGTCGAGTATCTGATCCAGGAGAACCGGGAGCTGAATCTGCTCTGGTTTACCCAGGACGTCACGGAGGAAAAGCTGGAAAAATACGCGAAAAAGCTTAGCTTCGCGGTGATTTCCCTGGATCGGGAGGAGGGGAGAAAGGCGGGAGAGCTGCTCTACCGCCTGAACCCGGAATGCAGGCTCGCCTATTACCGCTGCGCGTCCTGCGCCCTGGAGCCGCTTCTTCCCACCCGTCCGTCGGCCTTCTTTCTTCGGAAGGACGAAAAAGGAAAGGAGGAGCTGCAAAAGGTCCTGGGGCGGATCCTGGAGGAGCTTTCCGGCGCGGAGGATCTCTTTTTCTACGAGGGGAGGAAGGGGATGTACTGCATCCCCCTCGCCCATATCCTGTACCTGCAGAGCGACCTGAAATACGTGGAGGTCCACACGGCTTCCGGGGAGGGGCTTCGGCTCTTCTCCCGGCTCTCGCCGCTGGAGCCCCGGCTGGACGGCCGCTTTGTGCGGATCCATAAAAGCTATATTGTGAACAGCCGTTATGTGGAGTCCGTGGATAAGGCGGCCCATCTGGTACGGCTGTCAGGCGGGGAGGCGCTCCCTGTCTCTGACGCCTGGTACGGCAGGGCGCTGGAGCGGCTGCGGGCATTAAAGGCACAGGAGGAGCAGCGGGAGCTGAAGGTAAAGAACGACTGACGGGAGGAGATGAGCTTATGGCGGCAGAACGGGTGATTGGCGTCGATTTCGGCACGAGCACCTCCGTCATCCGGGTAAAACGGTACTGTGACGGGATTCCCGCGGGCGGGGAATGGCTGGGGACGGAGGCTGTCGTATTTAACAACGGGGCGCCCATGGTCCCGACCCTGATTCAGCGTCTGGGGGATAACGCCTACTTTGGCTGCGATGCGCAGACAGCCAAAAAGGGAGCGGTTCTGTACCACAGCTTCAAGGTGGATCTGGAAAGCCCGGATCCGGAGAAGCGGCAGAGGGCCCGGGAGCTGACGCAGGAATTTCTAAATTATCTTGCCGGAGTCTATAAAAGCCAGAGCGAGAACGGCCATCTGGGAGAAATGGACGACCGGGAACGGACGATCATCAGCTATCCGGTAAAATGGGGCGGCGGAACGAAGAATTTCATGAAGGAGGCGGCCGGCCGGGCAGGCTTCCCGCATGTGGAAGGGATGGACGAAGCCCAGGCTGCCATCCACGCCGTGACGCTGCAGAACGGGGACTCCCTGCAAAAGCAGGGATACCTGAAGGAGGGGAAGCCCTGTACGATTCTGATGATTGACATGGGCGCGGGGACGACCGATCTGGCCTTATGCCGGTATACGCCCGGAGCCATTCCCGTGACAGAGACTCTGGCTACCTGGCCCATCGGCGGAAACGTCCTCTTTGGAGGCCGCGAGGCGGACGAGGTCCTGCGGGCTTACGCCAGGACAAAGCTGCCGCCGGATATGGCGGAGACCGTCCTTTCCAAATGCAGTCCCGATAAATTCAAGGCCTGGAAGGAGCATACCGTATCGCCGGCTCTCTTAAAGGGGGATACGGTGGAAAGCTTTGCGGATCTGGACATGATCACAGAGCTTCTTAACGTGGAGGTGGAGCCCTGGAATCTGACGCGGCAGAGCTTCGAGGAGGCGGCAGGGGAGTATCTGAAAAAATTTCCGGCCCTGATCCGGGGCTGCATTGCAGCTTCCGGCGTAAACGCCGCAGCCGTGGAGCTGGTGGTTCTCACCGGAGGCCACAGCCAGTGGTATTTTGTAAAAGAGCTTCTGGCAGGGAAAATGCCTGCGGTCTGCGGGGAGCTGCTGCCGCAGATCACGGCAGATCCGAAGCGCGTCCTCTCGGCCGCAAGGCCCCAGGAGACGGTAGCCCTGGGACTTGCGTACGCGCCGCTGGCGTCCGTTCCGTTTACCGGCACGGATACCGGTGCGGACGACGGGGCAGATGACGCGGCGGAGCTGGCGATTCCGGTGGCTGTTCAGCAGAACCATAATAAAAAAGAGGATAAGGCTGCCACGGCTTTGACTGACACGGCGGCTGCCGCAGGGGAAAAGCTGAAATTCCCGGTCGAGGAAGACAGGCCCTCCAGCCTGTCAGAGCTCGCGGGAGAGTTTATCGCCGGCCAGGATTTTGTGAAGCCAGGTCTGGGAGATTTCACGGTGTCCAATCCGGTCCTTTTGCGGGAATATCTGGGGATTCCAGCGGGCGAAAAGCTTTATCTGGCCTGCGACACGACCCTTCTTGGCACCTGCAGATATGGCTACGCCTTCGCGGAAAGCGGCATCTACAGCAGAAGATACGGCGGGACGGAGTATGTAACCTGGGAGACCTTCGCGCAGTGCGATTTCCAGCAGTTTTCCATCGGCGAGTTCGGCATCGGCATCGGCCCTCTGACGATCTGCCACACCAAGACGGGAGAACCGCGGAACGCCCTGCGGATGATAGAAGAGCTGCAGCGTTATCTGCGTGAGCAGGGAGGTGGACTCCTTCCAGGGATACCATGTGGAAGTTAACCGGCATGTAGAGTGACGGCTGCTATTTGCAGTCACGAATGGCAGGCTTGCCAGCGCACAGATACAGCAGTGCGTTGACAAGCCTGTTTTGCTGTGATAGCGTAGAGGTAGAGAAGGGGGGCGATGCTTATGAAGACGAAGAAAACGGCATTGTGGATAGGAATCGTGTGCGCTGTGGTTCTTGTGGCGGTGATAATATTCCTGGCGGTATCGGCAGGCAGAGAAAAGCAGCCGGAGGCGGTGGGAACGGAGCCGGAGATCACGGAAGAGACAGAAAAACAGGAAGAAAGCGCGGATATTTCCGGGGAAGACCTGGCGGAACAGGAAGGAAATCCGGCGGAGCCGGAAAGCGGTGCGCCGCAGGAAGCTCCAGAGCCGGATGCGGATTCGCTCTATGTGGGCGCGGGCTTTACCCTGAACATTCCAGAGGAAGAGTGGCAGATCTATGATGAGAATATGCCGGCTCCCCAGGTGATGTCCGCCACGTATGATTCGGAGACGGGGCTCTGGGTGGAGCACTATGAGGAAACCGCTCCGGATGTGGAAGCCAGGCTGCTGGAGGAGGGCTATCTCTATGACGCCAGCGGCAGCAAGCTGCAGCTGCAAAGCGGGGATTTCCTGACGGAGGTTCGGATCTTCAGCGGAGAGGATGACGCCTGGACTGTGTGCAGCAGGCGGCTTGCCGCGGCGGAGGAGACGGAGGCCCGGCTGGACGCCATAGCGGCGACCTTCGCGGCAGTTCCAGACGGCCAGGGAGGCGGCCAGCCAGAGACGACGGAGAATGCGGAGCAGGCGGCGCTGCGGGAAATGATAACCAGCTTCTTTACGGCCTGTTTCACAGAGGATCCGGACACGCTCCGGCAGTATTTTTCCTCCTCCTATAGCGGGACGCCGGAGACATACAGCGTACCGGACGGCTTCGAGAGCCTGGAAATCCGGGCGGTCAAAGGACTGGACGCTGTGGCGGAGGAAAATGGCGGAAGCTGCGTGCTGTCCGTGGAGTTTACCGCTCCAGGGGAGGACTCTTATACCTATCTCACGGCGGAATGCGTGAAGGAGAACGGCGAGTGGAAGGTACTCTCCTACGGGCTGGAGAAGTGAATGTCAAATTTTTGCCGATCTCTTGTGAAATACCGGAAGAACCGTTATAATGATAGCCAGAGATTATTGATTATCAGGAGAGGCGGCGGTACACAGGGGCCTGCGTACCGCCGCCGAAAATGGAGCTAAGAAGATGAAGATTGTATTGGAGAAGCTTACAAAGACATTTCCGGGACGGGGCAGGAAGAACCCGGAAGACGTGACTGCGGTGGATGATTTTTCCTGCGAGATTCCGGACGGGGAGCTGATCGCCCTTCTGGGGCCCTCCGGCTGCGGGAAAAGTACGACCTTAAATCTGCTGTGCGGGCTCGAAAGCCCCACCTCTGGCAGAATCCTTTTCGGTGAGGAGGATATCACCGATCTGCCGCCCGAGCTTCGGGGCGTGGGCATGGTATTTCAGAATTATGCCCTTTATCCACATCTGACGGTAAAACAGAATATCCTATTTCCCCTGGAAAACAGGAAGGGGAAGGACAGGCTCTCAAAGGAAGAGATGGAAAGCCGGGTCATGGAGACGGCCCGGCTGGTCCAGATCGAGGAGCTGATGGACAGAAGGCCGAAGGAATTGTCCGGCGGCCAGCAGCAGCGCGTGGCCATCGCCCGGGCGCTGGTGAAGATGCCTAGGGTACTTCTTCTCGACGAGCCTTTGTCGAACCTGGACGCCAGGCTCCGCCTGAAGACTAGGGAGGAGATCCGGAAAATCCAGAAGAAGACGGGAATCACCACAGTCTTCGTCACCCACGACCAGGACGAGGCCATGAGCATCTCCGACCGGATCGCCGTCATGCGCTTGGGCGTCCTCATGCAGATGGGGCGCCCCCAGGAGGTCTATGACGATCCTTTGAACCTCTTTGTGGCGAAATTCCTGGGCACGCCGCCCATCAATGTCTTCGAGGGCCGGGTGCGGGACGGAAAGCTCTATATCGGAGAGGAAGCCGTCCTGCCGGCAGAGGGCCTGGCGGATCAGGAGGTCTTCGCGGGGATCCGCCCCGAGGGCTTTATCCTGCAGGAGGATGGGCCTTTGACCTGTGAGCTGAACCGGGTGGAAATCATGGGCCGGGATATCAGCGTCATCGCCTCGCATCCGGCCTGCGCGGGCCAGACGCTCCGGGCCATCATCGGGGCGGAGTCGAAGGTGGACACAGCCTCCCCGGCGGTGCGTTTCGCGTTAAAGCCCGGCAAGGTCCTCCTGTTTGACAGGGAGACGGAGGAGAGGATCCGGTTTTAAAAGGGGAGATGTGTGATGAATACGAATAAGAAAAAGGCCTGGCTCTATCTCTTGCCGGCGGCGCTGTTCCTGGTATGTTTCCTGGTCTATCCTCTGATCGACGTCTTCGTCTATTCGGTGGAGGAGGGGTATAATTTCGCCTCCCAGACCTATTTTGGCACAGGCTTTTATAACTTTTCCTACGTCCTGCACGATCCCTATTTCCTGCAGGCGGTGAAAAATACCTTTATACTGGTGATTATCACGGTTCCGCTGTCCACGGGGCTGGCGCTTCTGATTTCCGTGGGCCTAAGCTCCATCCGGCCCCTGCGGGATCTGTTCCAGACCATCTATTTTCTGCCCTATGTGACCAACACGCTGGCGGTGGGTCTGGTGTTCATGATTCTGTTCCAGAAGACGGAGTACACGGACGGGCTGGTGAACCTGATGCTTGGCTGGTTCGGGGCGGGCCCGGTGGACTTCATCGACGGCCCCTACTGGGCGAAGATGTTCGTGCTCTGCTTCTATACGATCTGGATTGTCATGCCCTTTAAGATCCTGGTGCTCACCAGCGCTCTGGCTTCTGTGAACCAGGATTATTACAAGGCGGCCCGGGTGGACGGCACGCCGAAGCTTCGGATTTTCACGAAAATCACCCTGCCGATGATTTCCCCGATGATCTTCTACCTGGTGATCACCGGCTTTATCGGGGCGTTCAAGGCCTACAGCGACGCGGTGGCCCTGTTCGGAACCGATCTGAACGCGGCGGGGATGAACACCATCGTGGGCTACGTCTACGACATGCTTTACGGGGACAGCGGCGGATATCCGTCCTACGCTTCCGCGGCGGCTGTGCTGCTCTTTGCCATCGTGCTCACCATCACCTGCATCAATCTGCTGGTGAGCAGGAAAAAGGTAGAATACTGAGAGGGATTTATGATGGAACAAGCTGAGTATGAAAAGAAAGAAAAGGCCGCCGCGCGGCGGAATAAAATACGGAAAATCCTGACCTACGCGGGGCTGGGGTTCTGGGCGCTCATCGTGCTCTTCCCCTTTTACTGGATGCTGCTCACCTCGGTCAAGAGCTACGGGGCGTACAATGCCGAGCATATTCCGGCGTTCTTCACCCTGTCCCCCACCTTCCAGAACTATAGCGACGCCTTTACCCAGGTGCCTCTTCTGGGCTATCTTCTGAATACGCTGATCTTCGCGGTGATCACGACGGTGCTGATGGTGGCGGTGAGCGTGCTCGCGGCCTACGCCTTCGCGCGGCTTTCGTTTCGGGG
>CALWBB010000072.1 GCA_944375885.1 uncultured Merdimonas sp. | reverse complement strand
GATTCCCATTGGGCTTAAACACAATCAAATCACCGTAGTCCGGCGTCTTGAACTCGTAAATCAGACGGTTTACCAGCACCCTGTCTCCGCTGTAAATCGCAGGCTCCATAGACTGCCCCACATTGCTCAGCGTGAAACCGAAAAACCAGGCCAGCATGCATCCTATGCCGAACGCCAGGATGACTTCGCCGATCCAAATGGCTGCTTTCTGAATCGACGTCAGGCTTATGTTCTTTTTTCTTTTCCGAAAGCTTAAGCCTCTCACTGTTCTCATCCGGCTTTCCTTTCCATATTTGCTGCAGATTCACTGCCCCAGGCTGGCAGAGGGCAGGTATATCCTATTATAAAAAGGGAGAATTTGCATTCTCCCCTTTTTATCAAGCCATAAACTGTTCTGTCGAAAACTATCTTACCAGCTCTTTTACCTTCGCGCGCTTTCCTACCCGTCCTCTCAGGTAGTTCAGCTTCGCCCGGCGAACTTTACCACGGCGGATCACTTCTACCTTCTCCACATTCGGAGAGTGCAGCGGCCATGTCTTCTCCACGCCTACGCCGTTGGAATTCTTTCTTACGGTAAAGGTCTCGCGCACGCCGCCGCCCTGCTTCTTCAGGACAATGCCCTCAAAAACCTGGATTCTCTCGCGGTTTCCCTCTTTGATCTTTCCGTAAACCTTCACAGTGTCGCCCACGTTGAACTGGGGTACCTCAGCTTTCAGCTGCTCAGCCTCAATGTTCTTGATAATCTCGTTCATCTCGTTGTCTCCTCCTTCATTCCCGATGTTCATACCGCAGGAGCGAAGAGCTTATCCGGAACCGCACCGGAGGCCGGCACGCAGCTGTTCCTCACGCCCTGTCAGGCGCCTCTTCCCATCTGCCGCAGCAGCGGACCATCTGCTTCTATCACAACGCAGATAATTTTACCATGGCCGGCAGCAAAATGCAAGCCTATTTTTCAAGATTTAAGCTTAGGAAGCCAGCTCTTTTGCCTTCTGGGCGGCGGAGGCGGCGTCCTCCGTATAAGCGTCCGCGCCGATCTCGTCTGCAAAAGCCTGGGTAATAGGAGCTCCTCCTACCATCACCTTGATATTGGAACGGAAGTCTGAACTGTTCAGCAGGGCAACGGTGTCCTTTAAGGACGGCATGGTTGTGGTCAGAAGAGCGGAGCAGCAGATGATCTTCGTGTCCGGATTCGCCTGATAGGTCTCCACAAACTTCTCCTTCGGAACGTCTACGCCAAGGTCGATCACTTCAAAACCAGTAGATTCCATCATCATGGCTACCAGGTTCTTTCCGATATCGTGAAGGTCGCCTGCCACGGTTCCGATGATGACCTTTCCAAGAGCTCCCTGATCTCCGGAAGCAAGATGGGGCTTGAGCACCTCCACGCCCTTCTTCATAGCCTTAGCCGCAATCAGCATCTCCGGAACGAAGATCTCGCCGTTTTTGAACTTCTCTCCTACCTCGTCCATGGCGCCGATCATGCCCTTATTCAAAATCTCAGCCGCGTCGCAGCCCGCGTCAAGCGCTTCCTGTACAGCAGCTCCGATGAGTTTTGATTTTCCCTTTACTACCAGATCGTATACTTCCTGAATTCCTGCCATTTTCTTATTCCTCCTGAATTCCTTTTTTAATCGTGTTATCCCGCCAGTCCGGCGGACTCTTTGCCGTTATGCTCTCTTTGCCGCTTCCGCGCCCTTACTTCTTCGGCCCGAAGATGCCTTCCCGGTAAGCGCCGATGTATTCCATACAGTATTCATCCTCGCCCAGAAGCGCCTCCGTGGCGTAAATGACGCCCATCAGATCCCGGTTGGTCGGGTCAAGAATCGCGCTGTCCAGGCCGGCGTTCATGGCCAGCACGGTGAAGCCCAGGTTGATCATCTTCCTGACCGGAAGGTTGAAGGAGATATTGCTGACAGCCGCCGTAATGTGGATATCCGGGTACTGGCTGCGCACCGTGCTGATGACCTCTGTATTGGTCTCGATGCCATTCTCTGAGGTGCAGAGCATCTCCACCAGCGGATCGATGTGCATCCGGCTGGGCGCGATGCCGTATTCCTTCGCTTTCGCCATGATCTTGTCGAACACCTTCAGCCGGTCTGCCGCGCATTTGGGAATGCCGGTATCGTCTGAAAGAAGGCAGATGACCTCCCATTTCGTGTCCGCGATGGCGGGGAAGATCTTGTCAATCTTGTCTCCCTCGCCGGATACGGAGTTGATAAGTCCCGGCCTCTTACAATATGGGAACACCTCAAGCAGCACATCCGGGCTGGGGCTGTCCACAGATATGGGAAGATCCGTCACCTCCTGGATGCAGTCGATCATCCATTTCAGCGTCTCTGCTTCCTCCGCTTCCGGCACAGACGCGCAGCAGTCAATAAAGGACGCTCCTGCTTCCGCCTGCATCTTCGCACGGTTTTTGATAAAGTCCGCGTCCCGTTTCGCGATAGCTTCCGCCACCGCGGGAATGGAACCGTTGATTTTTTCGCCTATAATTATCATCGTCGTTTCCCTCCAGTTCTTCTGGCAGCCGCCTGCCGCCATCAGAACATTTCCTTTGTCATCTTCTCGATTTCTTCGTCGATCGCCCCGTACACCTCCGGGAAGCTGGTGTAGTTCAGTCCCTGGGTCTCGCAGGGGATAAAGTACAGCTTTCCGCAGTCCCGGCAGAGCTGATCGGTGGCTTCCGCGATCATCTCCTGGGTCCAGTCCGCCCGGTCTACCTTGCCGTTGTCGATGCCGCCCATGAAGGTGATGTCTTTTCCGTATTCTTTTACCAGCTTCGGAAGGTCGTTCACAGACATGCAGCCCTGCCATACGTCGATGCCCATCTCGATCATGGACGGAACCAGGGTCGCGCTGAAGCTGTCATTGTGATGAACAACCAGCTGTACGCCGTGATCATGATAGTAGCCGTAAATCTTCTTGTAGGATTCCAGATAGAACTCACGGAACATGTCTACGCTGATAAAGGTAGATTTCTGGGTGCCCCAGTCGTCATGATGGAAAATCACATCGGGCTTCATATATGTACAGATCTGCTCCGCCCATTTCAGCTCCCAGTCTGTGATATAATCAATCAGCTCATGCATCGCTTCGGGCTCTTCATAGAAATTCATCATGGTAGTCTGAATCTCGCAGAGGTAATGGCACATCTCAAAGACGCCCGGCGCCACAAAGGCAGCCACCAGATACTCGTTCCGGTCAACCGCCGCCACCGCTTCCTGGCAGGGCTTCCAGTCCTCCGCCGTATAATTGATATCCGGAGCCTTTACATACTTTCTCCACTCTGTGATATCCGGGCACACCAGATGCTCCGGGTCATGCATTGGGAACGCTCCCGGCATGCCTTCCGGCCAGGCGTTCGTATAACCCCATGCGCACTTTACCGCGGGAGCTCCCGGCCCCTCCGGCATCAGCGGGTACTGCAGGGCGTAGGGCGTATTCATCACAAACGCCAGCGCCTCGTACTGCTTTACAAAGCGATCCGGATTTCCCCCTTTGATTACTTCCAGCATGTTCTGTCTCTTCGTTAACATAAGATACCTCCAATCCATCATTCTGCCGCAAAGCGCCATCTCCATTCCCTTCGCGGCGTTTTCCCGCAAAAAACGGCTTAAAACCGCCTTGCAATTCTCTGATAATTTCATTATACTAGAAACCAGCTGGAAGACAATTCCTCATTTTATGGAATTTGACAGTTATATTTCCTATAAAATATAGGAAGACGGAAAGGAGGGTTCCACCCTGAATCTCAGCGCTAAACTCATCGTATATCATCTGAGCCGGAAATTTCCGGTTCATGCCTCTTCTTCCTTAAGCAGCAAGCCTGTGCTCTCCTGCTCCGTGCCATACCGGAAAGGAATGGCTTTTCAGGAAGGAAGAGTTTATGTCGTGTCCGATCCGGATTTCACAGTTCCCTCCCATCACCTGACATCCGTTCTTTTCGTCTTGTCCGGAAACAGCTTTCCTCTTTCTGAGCAGGATTACCCGAACCTCTGCATCCTTTCGGAAGAGGCAGACGCGGCGGACGTCTTCGCAGAGCTTCAGGAAATTTTTCTGCTCTACGACCGATGGAACCAGTCTTTGATGGATTCCCGCCTGGAAAACGCCTCCATCCAGTCCCTCCTTGACCTGACAGACTGTGTGATTCCCAATCCCATGCTGCTGATCGGCATGGATTTTGCCATCGTAGCAGCAAAAAAGGTGGATATGCGGGATCTGGAGAAACCCGTGCTGGGTTCCAGCGAGAAAACCAGAGACATTATTACCAGTCTCAAGCAGGATCCCAATTACGAGCAGGCGTTTTATAAGACCGGATATTTCTATTATCCCGGCAATGAGTTTTCCGCCCCCTCTCTGTGCGTCAACATCGCCGGAGACGGGCGGACGGCCTACCGCCTGCTGATCACAGAAGGCGGCGTCCCTCTGGACGATACCTTTGGCTTCGTCCTGGAATACCTCGCCCAGATGGTGACCCACGCCTTTTCTACCCGGCTGATGCGCAGCCACACCTCCAGCTATTCCCTGCATGAGATTTTCGCTACCCTGCTCACAGAGCCCAACTCCGATTATGTCAAGATCAGCCAGCAGATCACTGCCTGCGGCTGGCTCTCTTCCCATACCTATCTGTGCGTGCTGATTCGGACGGGGCTTATCGATCAGAAAAACCTGACCCTTCTTTCCATCTGCAATTACGTGGAGAACACCCTTCCCTGCAGCTGTGCCGTGGAGTACAAGGGCAACGCCGTCGTCTACGTCAATCTGACCCTGAACGGAACATCGGTGGAGGAAATCGCGGGGAAGCTGGAGGGCTTCATCCAAAGCAGCATGCTGAACGCAGGCTTCAGCCGGAAAATGCTCGGCCATTTCAATTTCCGCAGGCAGTATGTCCAGGCATCCGTGGCCCTGGAGACGGGCAAACGCAAAAACCCGGCCCTCAGCATGCACCATTTCAATTCCATCGCCCTGGACTATATTCTGGAGCAGGCGACAAAAAAGCTCCCCGCGTACATGATCTGCCACGAGAAGCTTCTTTCTCTCAAATATGCGGATGAGGCGAACCACTCCCACCTCTACGAGACGCTCCGCTCCTTCCTGGAGCACCACCAGAATATCGCCCGGACCTCGGAGGCTTTGTACATTCACAGAAGCACCCTTCTCTACCGCATGGATAAAATCAGGGAGTTTCTGAACTCGGATCTCTCCGACCCTGCCGAGCTTTTGTACCTTATGCTGTCCTTCCACCTGATGGCTCCGGAAGAGAATCAGCCAAGCAGATAGCAGGAAGTATAAGCGATTTTTCCCGGCCCGTAATAATAGCCCATTTCATTGGCCTTACACAGATCACTTACCACGATTCCGTAGGCCTCCATAGAAGAAATGCGTTTTTCCGGGAACCGGCAGGGCCCGTCCGGATAGGAGCAGGAGGCGCAGACAGTACAGCAGCCTGCTCCCAGGGCCAGAAGCCCCGGATACTGCTCCCGCAGCAGGGCGGCCGCTTTCCGGAAGGTTTCTTTATGCTGTTTTTCCGTCTCCTGCATTCCCTCGTAATCCCAGCTGTCCTCCAGCTCTCCTATTGTCTGCACCAGGACGCCGAAGCGGTAGCCCTGGACTTTCTCCCGGCATTCCTCCAGGCTTCCGCAGGCAGGCGGACAGGACCAGTTCTTCCCGTACATGCCGCAGGTATCCGCCGCGCACATCCTCCGCACCTCCTCCCGCAGCTCTATCGTGCTGCAGTCCAAGAGGGCCGCTTCTGAAAAGCCGCAGGAGAGAACCAGTTCCTTTGCCTTGCCAAAATCCTTTTCTTCCTGCTCATTCCGGAAAAGCGAGTTCATCCACGAACACCTCCTGAAATTCTTTCTTAAGGGCCAGCTCCACAAATTCCGTATCCGCCGCCAGCCGGCTGCTCTTTTCATACGCCTCCTGATTCAGGGCTGCCATGCGCGCCCCTTCCCCGGCAGCGTTGCCGATGGAGCAGATCCTGCCGTTCAGCTCTTCCGGGAACATGCCAATAGCGCAGGCGCTGGAAGGATTCATATAATTTCCAAACGCCCCGGCAAGCCAGACCTTCCCGATCTGCCCCGGCGTGATGCCCCTCTGGGCGCAGAGCAGGCGGATCCCGGCGCAGATGGCCGCCTTGGCCAGCTGAAGCTCCCGGATGTCCTTCTGGTTCAGATATACGTCTTCCGTGAAATACCAGGGTTCCTCCATCCTGCCGCCCTCGTCGATCCTGCCAAGCCGCAGGAGGCAGGCCGCCGCGTCCAGAAGGCCGGATCCGCAGATTCCCCTGGCCTCCCCGCCGCCGATTACATGGTAAGAAAGCTTGTCCTTCTCGATCCATACCCGGTCGATGGCTCCCTCGCTTCCGCGCATGCCGCAGGTGATCTTCGCTCCCTCAAAGGCCGGCCCCGCCGCCGTGGAACAGGCCAGAAGGCCATCCCGGTTCCCCAGGACCATTTCCCCATTTGTCCCGATATCTACCAGAAGCGTCACTTCCGCCTCTTCCGAAATGCCCGAGGCCAGAATGCAGCCTGTCGTATCCGCCCCCACGAAGCCCCCGATGTTCGCAAGCCACAGAACCTCCGCGTGAGGACAGGAGACAAAGCCGCACTCCAGGGCCGGAAGCGCAAGCGCCTCCTTCACCTTCGGCTCGTAGGGGGCCGTCACCAGGGTATCCACCGGGAGCTCCAGAAAGAGGTGGTGCATACAGCTGTTGCCCACCATGGCAATCCTTACAATCTCCTCAGCCTTCCGACCACAGGACTGGGCCGCCTCGAAAAGAAGCCCGTCCACCGCTTCGCGGATGCAGCTGCTTAAGGCAGAAGCCCCCTTTTCCATGGCATAGCTTCCGCGCATGACCACGTCCGCGCCGTACTGCCTCTGGGGATTCATCCGGCTTTTTACCGCCAGCTGCTCCCCGGTAAGCCCGTCCATCAGATAAGCGACCACCGTGGTAGAGCCCACGTCCACCGCAGCCAGCAGAGGATGTTCCACCTCCCGGGGCAGCTTTCCAGGCGCCAGGGGCACCTCTCTTCTGTGGCCTGACGCGAGGATCTGCGCCCGCGTCCTTTTCTTTTTCCCCGTGTCAATGCGCATGCCAGGCTCCGCCTTCGTCTGACAGGCAAGGACGCTTTTGCCATTTACCTCCACCTGGCACTTTCCGCATGTTCCCTGGCCGCCGCAGGGCGCGTCCGGCGTGATGCCGGCCGCGATCTCTGCCTCCAGGATCGTCTGTCCTTCTTTGGCGCGGTACCGGACGCCCTCGTTCACAAAACGGATCTCAAACCTGCTTTCCTGCTCCTTCCGGTAGGCTTCATAGAGATCCGGCCTGCGCTCCCGGGTACGGCTCACCGACTGCTCCAGCCTCCACTTCTCAATCCTGGCGTGGTGGCCGGACAGAAGCACTTCAGGCACTCTCCTGCCGTGCCATTCCTCCGGCCGGCTGTACTGCGGGTATTCCAGAAGACCGTCCTGGAAGCTCTCCGATTCCGCTGAAGTCTCGTTGCTTAAGACCCCCGGAACCATCCGGGAGATGGCGTCGATCATCACCATAGCCGGAAGCTCGCCGCCCGTCAGCACATAATCGCCGATGGACACGTAATCTGTCACTATTTCCTCGAGAACCCTCTCGTCCACGCCCTCGTAGTGGCCGCAGAGAAAGATCAGATCCTCCTCCTTCGCCAGCTCCTGGGCCATCGCCTGGGTGAACACCGCTCCCTGGGGCGTCACATAGATTGTCCGGGCTCTGCGGCCGATCTGTTCCGTCACCGCCTTCCAGGCCTGGTACACAGGCTCCGCCTGCATCACCATGCCGGCCCCGCCGCCGTAGGGGTAGTCGTCCACCTTTCCATATCGGTTTCCGGCATAGTCCCGGATATTGACTGCCTCCAGCCCAATCGTTCCCTTTTCTATGGCCCTGCCTGTGATGCTGGTCCCCAGGCCGTTCTGAATCATTTCCGGAAACAACGTCAGCACATGGTATCGGTTCATCACAGCAGTCCCTCCGGCACATGGACGCTCATCCGTCCAGTTTCCAAATCTACTTCCAGGATGCAGGACGGTATCGCGGGAAGCAGGATCTCTTTCCCCTCGTCCGTCTCCACCACATAGACGTCGTTGGCTCCCGTCTGCAGCACGTCTGTCAGCACGCCCAGACGTTTCTCTGTATCGTCAAAGACCTCCAGGTCTATCAAATCCACGATAAAATTCTCATTTTCCGCCAGGGGAACCGCCTGATCCCTCTCAATCAGAAGATCCCGCCCCCGGTAACGCTCCACCTCATTAATATCCTGAAACTCTTTGAATTGCAGGATCACCTGGTTCTTGAAAAAACGCACCCCGGCAATCGTAAGGGGGAGATATTCCTTTCCTGTATCCAGAAGCACTTTTTTCAGCTTCCGGAAACGCTGCGGATCATCTGTCGTCGGAAATACCTTGACCTCCCCTTTCAGGCCATGCGTGGAAGAAATTACTCCTACCCTTAAATATGGTTCCATATCCTGTCCGTTTCCTTTCCTGATCATGAAGAACGGCGGGTGTCTCCACCCGCCGCCTGCTTAAGAGATCCTACTGGAGGATCTCCACCACTACTTTTTTGTCTTCCTTCGAGGAGGCTGCCTTTACGACGCTGCGGATCGCTTTGGCAATCCGGCCCTGTTTGCCGATGACCTTGCCCATATCCGACGGCGCCACCCGGAGCTCCACGAGAATGTTTTTCTCATTCTCGGTCTCAGTGACAACGACCTCGTCCGGATGCTCCACCAGTGATTTCGCAATCACTTCCACTAATTCCTTCATGTCCTACCTCGACTATTTCTCAACGCCGGCTGCTTTCAGGATCTTGCCAACTACCTCGGTCGGCTGCGCGCCGTTAGCCAGCCACTTCTTAGCTGCCTCCACGTCTACCTTGAAAGTGCTCGGATCAGTGCTCGGATCATAGGTTCCGATCTCCTCGATGAAACGTCCGTCTCTGGGGGATCTGGAGTCTGCTACGATAATTCTATAGAAAGGAGCTTTCTTCTGACCCATTCTTCTTAATCTGATTTTTACTGCCATCTCATTCACCTCCGCATTTTTATACTGATATTGTTTTAATTATTTATTTAAAAGGGAAATTTGAAACGTCCCCTTTTACCACGTTTACCGCCGCCCATCAGTCCCGGCATCTGCTTCATCATCTTGCGCATCTGCTCGAACTGCTTCACCAGGCGGTTCACCTCCGCGATATCCACTCCCGCGCCCCGGGCAATCCGGTTCTTTCTGGAGGGATTCAGGATTTCAGGATTGCTTCTCTCCTTCGGCGTCATGGACAGGATGATTGCCTCCGTCCGCGCCATCTTCTTCTCGTCGATGGCGTCCTCGATGCCCTTCATCTGGGCCCCCAGGCCCGGCATCATGGACAGGACGCTGGAAAGACCGCCCATCTTCTTCATCTGGTTCATGCTCTCCAGATAATCGTCAAAGCCAAACTGCGCTTTCTTAAGCTTCTGGGTCATGGCCTTGGCCTTTTCCTCGTCCACAGTCTCCTGCGCCTTCTCAATCAGAGTCAGCACGTCGCCCATGCCAAGGATTCTGGAAGCCATGCGGTCCGGATAGAACTGCTCCAGATCCGAGAGCTTCTCTCCCATACCCACATACAGAATCGGCTTCCCGGTCACCGCCTTGATGGACAGGGCCGCTCCGCCTCTCGTATCGCCGTCCAGCTTCGTGAGAATGACGCCGTCGATTCCTATCTGTTCTTCAAAAGCAGCCGCCACATTGACCGCATCCTGTCCGGTCATGGCGTCCACCGTCAGGAGCGTCTGATCAATGGGAACATTCTCCCGGATTTCCTTAAGCTCCCGCATCATGTCCTCGTCGATATGCAGACGGCCCGCGGTATCGAGAATCACCACGTTAAAGCCGTTCTTCCTGGCATACTCATAGGCGCCCTTCGCGATATTCACCGGCTTCTGGTTCTCGCCCATGGCAAAGACCTCGACGCCCTGCTTCTCGCCGTTTACCTGCAGCTGCTTGATCGCGGCCGGACGGTACACATCGCAGGCTGCAAGAAGGGGCCGCTTTCCCCTGCCTTTCAGCTTGCCTGCCAGCTTCGCGGCCGTCGTCGTCTTACCGGCTCCCTGCAGGCCCATCATCATCAGAACCGTGATGCCGCCGCTAAGCTTCAGCTCCGTCGTCTCGCTTCCCATCAGGCGGATCAGCTCTTCATGGACAATCTTCACCACCTGCTGGCCCGGCGTCAGGCTGTTCATGACGTCCGCGCCCACGGCCCGCTCTTCCACGGACTTGATAAACTGCTTGACCACCTTGAAGCTTACGTCCGCTTCCAGGAGAGCCATCTTGACCTCCTTTAAAGCAGCCTTCACATCGGCCTCCGAAAGCCTTCCCTTGCCGCGCAGGTTCCGGAACACATTCTGTAATTTATCGGATAAACTTTCAAATGCCATCTGTCAAACTCTCCAAATCCGCTTCTCTTTCAGGCTTTCGGCTGACGCTGCCTACAGTTCTTCCAGAATCTTGTCAAGCCGGCGCGTCAGTTCTTCCCGGTCAGGCTCTGCCGCCTCCTGAAGAGAACGCTTCATCTCTTCTATCTGCCTTTTGACTGCCACAAACCGCTCGACCAGGTGAAGCCTGGATTCATACTCCTGCAGAAGCTTATTGCAGCGCTTCACCAGATCGTGAACGCCCTGCCGGCTGATTCCCTGCTCCTCGGCCACCTCGCTTAAGGAATAATCGCCAAAGACCACATCCTCATATATCTGCTTCTGATGCTCTGTCAGCAGCTCTCCGTAGAAATCGTAAAGGAGTGTCTGCTCCAAAATTTTATCCATGCTTTTTCACCTGCCTGACTATCATACACAATAACAAGGCGGGTGTCAAGTATTTTTTCTTGACGAAAACTGTCTCGAGCAATCTGCGAGCAATCTCACGCAAAGTATGGTATAATTTTTTTGAAAGAGTTTTGGATTTGACGTAGTATTCGCCGCTAAAACCGTAGTATATAGGTGAAGCCAGAAAGTCGGAACATTTCACTCAAAATCTATTGGCGAAAAGAAACAGCCAAACGAAACGGACATTATAAGATTGCTTTAGAGGAAATCGAGGGCTGTATCGCTGACCAGAAGACCGTGGAAAATGAAACAATATTTGATAGAAAGAGAGGTGTTTGTATGAGTGCGAAGAAGTTTTCCGACGCCATGAGCGAGCTTGATACAAAATATGCTGATGAAGCTCTTAAGCTCAAAAAGAAAGCGAAAAAGACTGGCTGGATCAAGTGGGGCGCTGTGGCGGCTTGCCTGATAATGATTGTGGGAATTGTTTTCTGGAGCCCAACAACTCATGACGGCAGGCGTGTCATCAGCGAATATCATACGAATTCGTCTGGCAGTTATGCTGCCCCCTCTCCGGGCGAAGCAGCCTTTACAAGCGCAGTGAGAGAAGCCCGCGAAAAATACGAGGGGAAAAATGTAAGTTTCTTGCTTGGCTTTTCCATATTCAAAGATGATGGGGAGAAAACTGTACAACTCTCAGAAGAAGAACGGATTGCAGAGTATCAACGGCTCATTTCACTGGGTTATAAACTTTACACAGCCGAAAGTTGGACATATCAAGGAAAAGGCGAAAAACGATACTACACGGTTGTGGTCGGCTATTTTACAGAAAGCGAACTATCGCTTTTTGCGGGAAACCCGGAATATGGCTATATGTTTGATTTTGTAACTAATGGGGATGGTTCCAGTATTTCTGTTAAAGAAACAGACGTTATTACGAATTTTCCAACCAATTATTCATAAGGTGATATATGTCTTAACGGAGGGGTCAATGAATCATAGCGTCGGTGTACCAAGAGACAATACGATCCTTGTACACCGGCGCTAGTCCATATCCTTTATCATTCATGTATCATATGTATCTTATAAGTTACTATTCTGCAGCTGCTGCTTTGACAAATCCCTGGTTCTCCGGCAGGTACTGTCTTGCAATCCGATCCTCCGGCTTTGCGTCAAAAAGATACAGCACCGCCACGAACAGCCATTCCAGCGGCTTCATGATCAGATACACCACGTCCGCCGCCAGCGGCGTCCGAATATGGCGGGAGACCGGATAGCCATATCTGTCATAGAAGCTCCGGACTGCCCGGTGGAGCCGGGGCGTGCGCTCCTCCAGCAGCTGCTCAAAAGCGTTAGCCACGCAGAGCTGCCGGTTCACCACGATCCTTTCGCCCCGGCGCAGGCCCATGCGGGTGGGCCGCACCAGCTTCTC
>CALWBB010000071.1 GCA_944375885.1 uncultured Merdimonas sp. | reverse complement strand
CTGAATTTAAGCCAGCTGAAAAAGCGCTTCCTGCGCCTGCGGCTGAAGGAGGAGACGGAAGGAAAATAAACGTCCGGGTATGCGGCTGCCCGGGAAAGAGCTTTTTTAGTCAGTTCACAATCCGGAAACTTTGTGCTATACTGGATAAGAATGCAGGCTGTCCGGACGGCGCTCCTTTGCGGGGCCGAAAGGACAGCGCGAAAGGAACGGATTATGGACGAGAATATCAGCTTTTCTATACTGGAAATTGAAAAGACAAAGAATAAGGACGCGATTCGGGACGCTTATCGGCGCCTGCTGGTGAAGACGAACCCGGAGGACGATCCGGAGGGCTTCAAAAGGCTGCGGGAGGCCTATGAGGCGGCGTCCGCTTACGCGGATCAGCCGGAGGCGGAGGAACGGACTCCGCAGACTCCGGTGGAAATTTGGATGGCAGAGGTGGAAAAGGTCTATTTCTCCCTGCGGGAGCGGCTTGATCCGGAAAACTGGAAGCGGCTTCTGAACGATGAGATCTGCCTAGCCCTGGATACGGGGATGGAGGCCAGGGACGCCCTGCTTTCCTTCCTGTCTGATCACTACCGGATCAAGACAGACATCTGGAGGCTGGTGGACGAGGCCTTCCAGATCCGGGAGGAGCAGGCAGAGCTGCGGGAAAAATTTCACCCGAATTTTATCGGATTCATCCTGAGCCAGTGTGAGAACGAGGATGATTTTCCCTATGAATGGTTTGAGGGGGAGGACACGGCAGATTACGATACCTTTCTCTATCATTATTATGAGCTGTGCCGGCAGAATGACAGCCGCGACACGGACGGGGCGGGACGGAGCCTTGAGACCCTTTCCGCCATGCCGATCCGCCACCCCTATCTGAAGCTGGAGAAGGCCCGGTACGACAAAAACAGGGGCCAGGCGCAGGAAGGAGCCGGCCTTGTCCGGGAACTTCTGGCGGAATACGGACAGGATCTGCGGATCAATGTGTTTGGCGGCGAGGTTCTCTGGGCGGCGGAAGAAGCCGAGGACTCCGCAGCGTGTTTCCGGCGGGTTCTGGAGGAGATCCCGGATCACTATATGGCAAATAAGTATCTGGCCATGTACCACCAGGTCAGGGGAGAATACGAAGAGGCGAAGAAATACTGTGTAGAGGCCCTGCGTTTAAGTTCTCAGGAGGAAGCCCTCCTGGAGTGTATGCGGGGCATTAACCGGGAGCTGATCCGGCTCTATCAGGGACGCGTGGCGGACGGGACAGCATCAGACCGGGATATCCTGGAACTTGGCTGGTGCTATCTGCAGAATGAAGAAGCGGGAAAGGGGCTGGAACTTCTCCTGGGACGCGCCATGGGAAGGGCGGAGGCCGGAGAGTATCACAGCCTGCTTTCCAAATGCTTTTTTGTGGAGCGGAAATACCGGGAAGCGGCAAAGGAAGCAGAAACGTGCATTCCCTGCATCGAAGCGGAGGCTTTGGCCCGGGACGGGCAGCAGGATGGAGCTTCCAGGGAACGGGAGCGGATCCCAGGCAGGCTTGCGGGAGCCTTTGAGATCATAGCCCAGTCCTTCCAGATGCTTGGAAGAGAAAGCAGAAAGGAGCAGGAAAAAGAGGATTTCTTTGAAAAAGCTCTGGCTGCCATAGACAAAGCTCTTGGGCAGGAGCCGCAGGGAAGGAACCACCGTGTTCAGAAGGTTCAGATCCTGATGGACGCGGGACGGTTTGAGGAGGGCCGGAAGGTCTGCGATGTATTGATTGAGAACGACGGCGGCGATTTCTACGCCTATGTGCTGCGGCAGAAATGTGCCTTTGAACTCTTTGACGGCCAGGGCGTGGTGGATGATTTCTACCAGGCGAAGGCGGTCTACCCGGGCTACGCGCCGATCTATGAGCTGGCGGCGGACGTGTTCATCCGCTACAGCCAGTACGAGGACGCGAAAGGGATTCTCTCCCAGGCGGAGGAAGCGGAAGTCTTCAGCCCGAAGCTGGACATCCTGAAGATCACGATTTCCAGGGAAGCCGCGCAAGGGGAGCAGGAGGTGCGGGACGCCTATGAGGAGGCCCGGGAGCTGGAAAAGAAATTCCGGGAAAACAAGGATCAGGTAACGGATGAGAACCAGGCGGAGCTTTACCATGAGCTTGCCCGCTGCTGCCGTGGGCTGGACAGGCAGGCGGAGGCCCTCAAGTACATAGAAAAGGCACTGAAGGTCCATGAGGACAAGCTTTACCACTGGATCCGCGCCAATACTCTCTACGATCTGCGCCGGTATGACGAGGCGCTGGAGGAGTACCAGATCTGCGTCCGGGAGTACGGCGACAACGAGATGGTCTACGAGAATCTGGCCCACTGCCATGAGAGCGCGGGAAACTGGAGAAAGGCCGTCTATTATTACAAAAAAGCTCTGGAGCAGAATCCGGAGAACCAGAGAATCAATGGAAACCTGACGGACATCTATACCGAGCAGCTGACCGAGACGGGAGATCTGGAATTTTACCGGGAGGCCCTGCCCTATGCGGATCGGCAGCTGGAGCTGGTGCCGGAGGCGTATTACTATATCGAACGGGGGCTTCTTCACATGGAGGCCGGCGTCTGGGATAAGGCGGAGGAGGACTTTCAGAAGGCGGCCGAGCTGGAGCCGGACAACACCTACGCTTATAACAACTGGGGCTGCGTCTACAAGAACAGAGAAGAGTACGAGAGGGCCATCGAGCTTTTTCAGAAATCCATTGAGGTTATGGGCGGTAAGCCGGAGACCATGATTGCTTACGGAAACCTTGGAAACTGCTTTGAGCGGATGGGAGACTTTGAGCGCGCGGCAGAGTGGTACCGGAGAGGCCTCACGCTCTTCGAGCGCAGCCGGGGCCTCCAGCGGGATCTGATCCGGGTGTATCGGAAGCTGAACCGGCCGTTCTTCGCCCTTTCCATGGCAGAAGAGTGCTACACGAAGGATACGCCCCGCTACTGTCTGGAGGCTGGGGAGATCTACGCGCAGACAGGGGAATATGACAAGGCCTTTGCCCTCTATACCCGGGCGATGGAGCTGCAGGGAAGCCTTCTGAAAGCAGAAGCGCTCACCCACTGCGGCGATTTGATGCATTACTGCCGGAAAAAGCCCAAAAAGGCGCTGGAATATTATAAACAGGCCCTGGAGCTTACCGGCAAAAAGGATGAGGTCTACGTGCATCTTTGCCGGGATGTGATGGAATGTCTGGCGGCGCTTGGAAGGCAGCAGGAGGCGGCCGGATACCAGCAGCTGGGACTGGAATCCCTGCAGCTGATTTACGGCAGCGTGGAAAAATATCTGGAGAATTATTATCACAGAAAGAGCAGGCTCTATGCGGTGGGTGCCCTGTATTACTACGCGGGCGACATGGAGAAGGCGAGACAGTATTTTAGCGAAATCGGGAAAGCGCCCCGCTGCCGCCACTGCAATGACCAGGGCTGCGAGGACTACCAGGAGGCGGAAGGCCTCCTTCTGGAAGCGGAAGGCAGGCTTCCGGAAGCCCTGAACTGCTTCCGGGAGGCCTGCCGGGAGTCAAAGGGCAATTTCCTGGCTATTGCAAAGGTAGAGGAACTGGAAAAACGCCTGAAAAAGAGACGCTGACAAGGAGCATAAAGAGGCGCCGGGTTGGCTGGCGCCTGGATCCTGGAAGGCGGCAGGAATACAGCAAAGGAATTATGACATGATAATTGGAATTGATCTTGGAACGACAAACAGCCTGGCGGCTTATTACGGGGAGGATGGCCCGCGGATCATCCCCAACCGTCTCGGGAAGCATCTGACCCCTTCCGTGGTGAGCATGGACGAGGAAGGGCAGATCTACGTAGGGGAGACGGCAAAGGAGAGGAGTCTTCTCTATCCGGGCACTGCGGCCTCGGTCTTCAAGCGGAGCATGGGGAGCGCGAAAAAGTTTTCGCTGGGACAGAAGGAATTTACAGCGGAGGAGCTGTCCTCCTTTGTGCTGCGCTCCTTAAAGGAGGACGCGGAAGAATTTTTAAAAGAGCCGGTCACGGAGGCGGTCATCAGCGTCCCGGCTTATTTTGACGATAAAAGGCGCAAAGCCACCAAGAGGGCCGGCGAGCTGGCGGGCCTTAAGGTGGAGCGCATCATCAGCGAACCCACGGCGGCGGCCATCGCCTATGGGTTGTATGAGAAGAAACAGAACACAAAATTCCTGGTGTTCGACCTGGGGGGAGGCACCTTTGACGTCTCCATCCTGGAGCTTTTTGAGAATATCCTGGAGGTCCGCGCCGTAGCCGGGGACAATTACCTGGGCGGCGAGGATTTTACCGACGAGCTGGAAAAGCTCTTTTATGAAAAGAAGAAGATGGATCCGGATAAGCTGGATGCAAAGACCAGAGGATTGGTACATAAGGCGGCGGAGGACTGTAAGCTTGGCTTCACCGACAGCACCCGCAGCACCTTTGCCTGTCTGATTGACGGGCAGGAGGAAAAGCTGGAGATTACGCTAAAGGAGTATGAGGATCACTGCGAGCAGCTGTTGGAGAAGATCCGAAGACCTGTCCAGAGAAGTCTTTCCGACGCCCACATCCGTCTTTCGGATATCGACGTCGTCGTCCTGGTGGGCGGCGCTACCCGCCTTCCCGTGGTCAAAAACTTTATTGTGAAGCTGTTCCGCAAGTTTCCGGATACCTCCGTCCATCCGGATGAGGCGGTGGCCCTGGGGGCGGCGGTGCAGGCGGCCATGAAAGAGCGCAACGCGGCGGTGAAGGAAGTGATTTTGACGGACGTCTGCTCCTTTACCCTGGGAACGGAGGTTACCATCGACCGGGGAGGCGGACGCTTCGAGGCCGGCCACTACTGCCCGATCATCGAGCGCAACACGGTGATCCCGGCCAGCCGGACGGAACGCTTCTATACGCTCCATGACGACCAGATGAAGCTCACCATCAATATCCTGCAGGGCGAGAGCCGCTTCGCGGCCAACAATCTGCTGCTTGGGGAGCTGACAGTCACGGTGCCGAAGAACCGGGCCGGGGAGGAAGCTGTGGACGTGACCTATACCTACGATATCAACTCCATCCTGGAGGTGGAGGTGAAGGTGCTCTCCACTGGCGAGGTGAAAAAGCAGATCATCAAAGGCCAGGAAAACGAGATGACAGACGAAGAGATCGCGGAGCGCATGAAGGAGCTCTCTTACCTGAAGATCCATCCCAGGGATCAGGAGGAGAACCGGCTTTTGCTTTTGCGGGCGGAGCGCATGTACGAGGAAAGCATGGGCGATGTGCGCCGTTATCTGGACCTGCAGATCCGGCAGTTTGAGGAGATTTTGAACACCCGCGACCGGGGAAGGATAGAGGAAGGGCGGGAGGCCCTGAAGGAAGCCTTAAAAGAGATAGAGGAGGACTGGTAAATCATGTCGATTGAGATTGTGCGGAAATATTTCCGCGGTTATGGAATGGAGGATCGGATCCTGGAGTTTGACGTCTCCAGCGCCACGGTGGAGCTGGCGGCCCAGGCGGTAGGCTGCGAGCCGGCCCGCATTGCGAAGACCCTGTCCTTTAAGGTGGAGGAGCAGCCGATTCTCATCGTGGCCGCGGGAGACGCGAAGATAGACAACCCGAAGTATAAAGCGAAATTTCACAAAAAGGCGCAGATGCTGAAACCAGAAGAGGTGACGGAATTCATCGGACATGCCGTCGGCGGCGTGTGCCCCTTTGGCGTGCCGGACAGCGTGGACGTCTATCTGGATCAGTCGCTGCGGCGGTTTAAGACCGTATTTCCGGCGGCGGGAAGCGCAAACAGCGCCATCGAGCTTTCCATGGAGGAGCTGGAGAAGTATTCCCACGCCAGGGAGTGGATCGACGTCTGCAAGGGGTGGCGGGAAGCATGAGCCGCTATTTTCCGCTTTTTATTGATTTGGAAGGAAAAAAGATTGCCGTCGTGGGGGCCGGGAAGATCGCGTCCCGCAGAATCCGCACGCTGCTGGAATTCGGAGCGGAGCTTACGGTGCTTGCGCCGGAGGCCTCCGAAGAGGTGCGCTGTCTGGCAGGGGAGGGGCGGCTTACCTGGCGGCAGGAGACTTACCGCGCGGGGCTTCCGGGGTTTTTGGAAGGCGCCCTCCTGGCGCTGGCGGCCACAGACAGCCCCGCGGTGAACCTGGCGGTCCGGGAGGAGTGTAAAAGCCTTGGAATCCCGGTCAATCTGGCGGACGATAAGGAGAAGTGCGATTTCTATTTTCCGGGAATCGCCTCCGGCGGCGGAGTCACAGCCGGGATTACGGCAGAAGGAAAAGACCACAGACTTGCAAAAGAAGTGACGGCAGAGGTGCGAAGCCTGCTGGCCGCAAGAGAAAGAGAGGCAGAAAAATCATGACGGAAACCATGGATATGAGTATCAGACCGAGAAGATTAAGAAAGGGCGGCGTCCTGCGCAAAATGGTGCGGGAGACGCGGATGGACAAAAGCTCGCTGATTTATCCCCTGTTTGTGAAGGAGGGAAGCGGAATCCGGGAGGAGATTCCCACGATGCCCGGCCAGTACCGCTACAGCATCGACCAGCTTCCCTACGCGCTGGAGGAGCTTGTAAAGGCTGGTGTGGGAAGCGTCATGTTCTTTGGCATCCCGGATCACAAGGATGAGTGCGGAAGCGGGGCCTACGCGGAGGACGGCATCGTGCAGAAGGCCTTCCGGGAGGCGAAAAAATGTTTTCCGGATCTCTACTGCATCGGCGATGTCTGCATGTGCGAGTACACCTCCCACGGACACTGCGGTATTTTAAGAGGCGATTATGTGGACAACGACAAGACTTTGGACTATCTGGCCCGGATCGCCCTGTCCCAGGTGCAGGCGGGAGCCGATATGGTGGCGCCCTCCGATATGATGGACGGCCGCGTGGCTGCCATCCGTTCCCTTCTCGATGAGAATGGCTACCTGGAGACGCCGATCATGTCCTACGCGGTGAAATACGCTTCCGCCTTTTACGGCCCCTTCCGGGACGCGGCGGGAAGCGCGCCCGCCTTCGGCGACCGGAAATCCTACCAGATGGATTACCACAACCGCCGGGAGGCAGTCAAGGAGGCCCTGCTGGATGTGGAAGAGGGGGCGGACATCATCATGGTGAAACCGGCCATGAGCTATCTGGACGTGGTGTCTGAGGTGAAGGCGAACACCGTCCTTCCCATCGCGGCCTACAGCGTCAGCGGAGAATACGCCATGATCAAGGCGGCAGGCTCTCTGGGCTATGTGGACGAGGCATCCATCATCTGTGAGACGGCGGTCAGCGCCTACCGGGCCGGAGTGGATCTGTACCTGACCTATTTCGCGAAGGAGATCGCAGGCTTTATGGACGAAGGGAGAATCGGATAATGACAAGATCGGAGATGCTTTTCAAAGAAGCCGCGCGCTTCATTCCGGGCGGCGTAAATTCCCCGGTGCGGGCCTTTGGCTCTGTAGGGGAGACGCCCCGCTTTATCGCCTCGGCAAAAGGGGCTTACATGACGGACGTGGACGGGAATACCTATCTGGACTTCGTGGGCTCCTGGGGACCGATGATTCTGGGACACAGCCATCCGGCTGTGCTGGACGCGGTGCTGGAGGCCTGCCGTGAGGGCTTAAGCTTCGGCGCGGCCACGGAGCGGGAGGTGGAGATGGCGGAGCTTATCTGCAGCCTGGTGCCCTCCATCGAAATGGTCCGCATGGTGAATTCCGGTACGGAGGCGGTGATGAGCGCCATCCGCGCGGCCAGAGGCTTTACGGGCCGCAGCAAGATCGTGAAATTCGCGGGCTGCTACCACGGACACAGCGATTCCATGCTGGTGAAGGCCGGATCCGGCGTCATGACAGCCGGAATCCCCGACAGCGCCGGCGTCCCGGAGGGCTGTACCCGGGATACGCTGACGGCAGTGTACAACGATCTGCAGAGCGTGGAGGACATCTTTGGGGCCTGCGGCGCTGAGATCGCGGCGGTCATCGTAGAGCCGGTGGCGGCCAACATGGGCGTGGTGCTCCCGGAAGAAGGCTTCCTGACAGGCCTTCGCAGAATCTGCGACGAGTACGGGGCGCTTCTGATCTTCGACGAGGTGATCACGGGCTTTCGCTTAAGCCTGTCCGGGGCCCAGGGGTATTTCGGCGTCCGCCCGGATCTGACCACCTTCGGCAAGATCATCGGCGGCGGCATGCCGGTGGGCGCCTACGGCGGCAGAAAGGACGTCATGGAGCTTATCGCGCCCTCCGGTCCGGTCTACCAGGCAGGTACCTTAAGCGGCAATCCGGTGGCCATGGCGGCGGGCCTCGCCCAGCTTAGGCTTCTTCGGGATACGCCGGATTTCTATGAGGAGCTGAACCGGAAAGGGGAAGTCTTCTTTGAGAATATCAAGAAGGCCGTGCGGGAGGCCGGAAAGCCCTGGCAGGTGAACCATATCGGCTCTCTGGGCTGCATTTTCTTTACAGACAGTCCGGTGGAAAACTACGCCCAGGCAAAGACGGCGGACACCAAGGCGTTCGCGGAATATTTTTCCTGGATGCTGGGGCACGGAATCTATGTGGCGCCCTCCCAGTTTGAGGCCATGTTCCTTTCCTCTGCCATGACGGAGGAGGAGCTTGCGGGCGCGCAGGAGACGCTGAAGGAATATCTGAACAAGAGCCAGGCTTAAAAGAGGAGGTCAGTATGGACGAGAAGAAGTATGTAGCTTATGTGGGCACCTACACGCACGGAAGCAGCGTGGGCATCCATCTCTTTGATCTGGATGTGGAAAACGGAACCATGTCGGAGCGGAAGGTGATCCCCATCAACAACCCTTCCTATATCAAAATGTCCCACAACGGAAGATTCCTGTATTCCATCGCGGACGAGGGCGTGCGCTCCTTCACGGTGCTCCCGGACGGCGATCTGGAGCCCTTAAACTGCGCCGGCATCGAGGGAATGCGGGGCTGCTACCTCTCCACGGACAGGGATGACAAGTATCTGTTCGTGGCCGGCTGGCATGACGGCAAGGTGACGGTCATGCGGCTCAACGAAGACGGCACGGTGGGAAAGATGACCGACGAGGTCTTCCACAAGGGCCTGGGAAGCGTGGCGGAGCGCAATTTCCGCCCCCATGTGAACTGCGTGAACCTGACGCCGGACGGAAAATACCTCTGCGCCGTGGATCTGGGCACGGATCAGATCAAAATCTATAAATTTGACTCCAGAACCGGGAAAATCGCCCTGTTTGACCTGCTGTTCTGCGAGCTGGAGTCGGCGCCCCGCATCATCAAATTCAGCCGGGACGGAAGATTCGCCTATGTCATCAGCGAGCTGAAAAACTATATCTCGGTCTACAGCTATGACGGAAGCGGAAAGAATCCCTCCTTCGAGCTTTTGCAGAAGGTGCCGACCCTGAACGACTATCATTCCGCCACCAGCGCCGCCTGCGCCCTGCGCTTTTCCAAAGACGGCACGAAGGTGCTCTGCACCAACGCGGGCGACAACACGGCGGGCCTTTTCCACGTAGACTTGAAGACCGGACTGCTGGAGAAGATCTGTATCCTTCCCGTCAGCGGCGACTACCCGAAGGCCATCGATTTCTTCCCGGACAACCGGCACATCATGTCCCTGAACCATGAGAGCAATACAATTACGATTTTTGAGATCCATTACGACAAAAAATACTTTACCATGAAGGGCCATCCCATCTCCATCGAGACGCCCAACTGCATCCTGGTGTCCGAGGTATACGGGGAGCATTGCTAAGATTAGCGTCGGTGTACAAGCATATTGTCCCTTGGTATACCGAGGCTATTGGACATATACAGATTTTTTCTGCCCTGATATCCAAAAATGTGTGCAGGCAGGCCTGGAATCCCTCTTTTTCCAGGAAATATAATCTGAATTGTATATATGGAAAATTTCTAGTCTGCCATGTCCAAAATTTCGCGGATAATTGGATATACGAAACAATTTTTTTCGCATTTGGAAAATAGATGAGTTATGTAAATTGTTTTGCGGGAAAATGCTGCTTTTCTGTACAGAAATTGTATAGTGTAAGAGATTTTTTCCCTATATGCCTAAGCGCGGAGAGAGGGATTAGACGATAGTTTTGAGAAAACGGCCATGCCTGAATCGGCTGTGAATCGTAACTATGTATCAGGAAAAATACAAACTTTTTATGGACAGGGCTTGAAAAACCAGAGGAAAGCACATAAAATGTAGATAAGACCGTGTGCCCTTCCGGCAGGAATGTAAAAATTTATGCCGGATTCCGGCTTCGGATTTGTGAAACAGCACTACATATTAGGAGGAGAATGTATCATGAAATTCATCGTTGAAACATCTGCACGTCACGTACACGTAACCCAGGAGGATCTGGAGACTCTGTTCGGCAAGGGTTATGAGCTGACCAAGAAAAAGGATCTGTCCCAGCCGGGCCAGTTTGCCTGCAACGAGAAGGTAAAGATCGTAGGAAGCAAGAAGGAGATGATGGCCTCCATCCTTGGACCGGTTCGTCCGGAGACCCAGATTGAGCTGTCCCTGACAGACGCCCGCTCCATCGGCGTCGCAGCTCCTGTCCGCGAGTCCGGCGACGTAGCGGGAAGCGGCGCATGTAAGCTGGTAGGACCTGCAGGCGAGGTAGAGCTGAAGGAAGGCGTGATCGCTGCGAAGCGCCACATCCACGCGACTCCGGAGGACGCTGAGAAGATGGGCGTAAAGGACAAGGACGTCGTGTCTGTAAAGATTGACACGGACGGAAGAAGCCTGATCTTCGGCGATGTGGTGGTACGCGTAAGCCCGAAGTACGCTCTGGCTATGCACATTGATACCGACGAGTCCAACGCAGCCGGCTGCGCAGGAGAGGTATACGGCGAGATCGTAAAATAGCCGCGAAAGCAAGGTGAATTGGCCCGAACGATAGGGCTCTGCCCGCGCGCCCGCAGGCAAAGCCTGCGGGCTGGCACTGCGGATACAAAATAAATGAAAGGGAATACATAGTTATGAAAATTTTAGTACTGAACTGCGGAAGCTCTTCTCTGAAATATCAGCTGATTGATATGGATAATGAGAGCGTAATGGCAAAGGGTCTCTGCGAGAGAATCGGAATCGAGGGATCCAAGCTGACCCACAAGGCGAACGGCAAGGAGCTGGTTGTGGAGGAATCCATGCCGAAGCACACCCAGGCGATTGCCCTGGTTATGAAGGCTCTGGTAGATCCGGAGTACGGCGTAATCAAGGATACCAGCGAGATCTCCGCAGTAGGACACCGCGTACTGCACGGCGGAATCAAGTTTACCGAGTCCATCAAGGTGAACGAGGATGTAAAGGCCACCATCCGCGAGTGCTTCGACTTAGGACCGCTTCACAATCCGGCGAACCTGATGGGCATCGAGGCCTGCGAGGAGGCTATGCCGGGCGTGCCGAACGTGGCAGTCTTCGACACCACCTTTGGCATGGCGATGCCGGAGAAGGCCTACCTTTACGCGATTCCCCATGAGTATTACGAGAAATACAGCATCCGCCGCTACGGCTTCCATGGCACCAGCCATATGTTCGTATCCGGCGAGACGATCAAGTTCGCAGGCCTTGATCCGGAGAAGGGCCGTGTGATCGTGTGCCACCTGGGCAATGGCGCCAGCATCTCCGCTTCCATCGGCGGCAAGTGCGTAGACACCTCCATGGGACTTACCCCACTGGAAGGCCTGATCATGGGAACCAGAAGCGGCGATCTGGATCCGGCTATCCTGCAGTATATCTGCAACAAAGAGGGCAAGGATGTCAACGAGATGCTGAATATCCTGAACAAGAAATCCGGTATTCTCGGCATGAGCGGCGGCGTATCCAGCGACTTCCGCGATGTGGAGAAGGCGGCTGAGGAAGGCAACCACCTGGCAGAGGTGGCTCTGGAGGCCTTCGTATACAGAGTAGCCAAGTACATCGGCGCTTACACGGCAGCCATGAACGGCGTGGACGCTATCGCGTTTACGGCAGGCGTGGGCGAGAACGACAAGATCAGAAGAAAGGCCATCTGCGATTACCTGGGATACCTGGGCGTGGAGATTGACGATGAGGCAAATGACTGCCGCGGACAGCTGCGCATGATTTCCACCGAGAACTCCAAGGTAAAGGTGATGATCCTGCCGACCAACGAGGAACTGGCTATCGCACGCGAGACCCTGCGTCTGGTACAGTAACAGCCTGGGAGCTGCGGTGGTTTTGGTAAATATTTTTTACTTGACAAACCTCCTTTCTGTGAGTATAATAGCCTAGTGTGCATTGGGAGAGAACTATGCTGATCAATCTGACAGATGTTTTGTCCTGTGAAGAAAAAGTGGTAAAGAGGACAGTGGAGACAGAGCTTA
>CALWBB010000070.1 GCA_944375885.1 uncultured Merdimonas sp. | reverse complement strand
CATCAGCACCACGTCCGCCGCCTCGATGGCCGCGTCGGAGCCCATAGCTCCCATGGCAATGCCGATATCCGCCCGGCGCAGCACCGGCGCGTCGTTGATGCCGTCGCCCACGAAGGCCAGCTTTTCCTTCTCCTTCTTAGTCTTAAGCAGCTCCTCTACCTTTTCCACCTTGCCGGCGGGCAGAAGCTCGCTGTACACCTCGTCGATCCCCAGGTCGGCCGCCACTTTTTCCGCTACCTTCCTGGAATCCCCGGTCAGCATCACCGTCCGGCGGACGCCGGAGGCCTTCAGAGCCTTCACCGCTTCTTTTGAATGGGGCTTCTCGATATCGGAAATCACGATATGCCCGGCGTATGTTCCATCGATGGCCATATGGATGATGGTTCCTATAGAGTGGCAGCCGATATAGGAAATCCCAAGCAGCTCCATCAGCTTGTCGTTTCCGGCCGCCACCTCACGGCCATCCACCTTCGCCGTCACGCCGTTTCCGCTGATCTCCTGGATGTCGGTCACCCGGGAGCGGTCGATTTCCTTTCCGTAAGCCCTCTGGAGGCTTCTGCTGATGGGATGGGAGGAAGCGCTCTCCGCCAGGGCCGCGTACTCCAGAAGCTTCTCGTTTTCCAGCTCGCTGTGATGGATGCCGTTGACCTCGAAGACGCCCTGGGTCAGGGTGCCGGTCTTGTCAAATACCACGATCCTCGCCTGGGAGAGGGTCTCCAGATAGTTGGAGCCCTTCACCAGCACGCCCGCGTTGCTGGCGCCGCCGATTCCCGCGAAGAAGCTTAAGGGAATGCTGATGACCAGAGCGCAGGGGCAGCTGATAACCAGGAAGGTCAGGGCCCGGTAAATCCAGGTTCCCCAGTCCGGAGACATGCCAAGAGCAAGGAGCCGCGCCAGGGGCGGCAGCACAGCCAGGGCCAGAGCCGCATAACAGACCGCAGGCGTATAGATCCGGGCGAATTTGGAGATAAAGTTCTCCGACCGGGATTTCCGGGAGCTGGCGTTCTCCACCAGATCCAGGATTTTGGACACCGTCGATTCCCCAAACTCCTTCGTGGTCTGAATCTTTAGCACGCCGCTCAGATTGATGCAGCCGCTGATGATTTCGTCGCCTTCCCCCACGTCCCGGGGCAGGCTCTCGCCTGTGAGCGCGCTGGTATTCAGGGAAGAGCTTCCCTCCAGCACCACGCCGTCGATGGGTACCTTCTCGCCCGGCTGGACGAGGATGACGCTTCCGATCTCCACCTCGTCCGGATCCACCTGCTCCAGCTTCCCGTCCCGCTCCACATTGGCGTAGTCCGGGCGGATATCCATCAGATCGCTGATGTTCCGGCGGCTCTTTCCCACCGCGTAGCTCTGGAACAGTTCGCCGATCTGATAGAACAGCATTACGGCCACAGCCTCGGTGTAATCGCCGCTCCGGTCGTAGAGCGCCAGGGCAAAGGCTCCCACCGTAGCCACCGCCATCAGGAAGCACTCGTCAAAGACCTGCCTGTTTTTGATGCCTTTGGCCGCCTTGATCAAAATATCGTAGCCTATCACCAGGTAGGGGATCAGGTACAGCACGAATCGCGCCGCCCCCGCCGCCGGGATAACATGCAGGGCGATCAGAAGGACCGCCGCCGCGAGAATTCGGATCAGCATCTTTTTCTGTTTTCTACTCATATGGGTCTCACCTCATGCAAAATTCGCGTTTTCTATCGTCCCTTACAGGAAGATCTCGCAGTCGTCCTCCACCTTCTTGCAGTTCTTCCGCACCTCCTGCATGACGCTTTTGGGATCCTGCCCCTCTTCAAACTCCACGTTCATCTTCAGCGTCATGAAATTGACCACCGCGTTCTTCACGCCCGCCGTCTTGCAGGCAGCCTCCTCCATCTTGTTCGCGCAGTTGGCGCAGTCCACATCGATCTTATACGTTTTCTTCATGATTTTCCCTCCTGAATCATTTATCATTTTATCAATTAAACGATTGTTTAATCGTTAATTACAATATATACCTCATTTCCGGAAAAGTCAATACCGAAAAAAACATTTTATTTTGCAGGAACACATGCTAAAATAGCTTTTGAAGGAGGAGTAAGATTTTATGACGGAAAAGAAACTGCCCCATGACCACGGGCAACGCTTTGAGAAAAATTTTGATCATATGCCGGACACCTGTGAATTCCAGACGGTATCCGATATTTTTAAGCAGCTGGGCGACGGCAGCCGCATCCGCATCTTCTGGATCCTCTGCCACTGCGAGGAATGTGTGATGAACCTGTCCGCCCTGGTGGATATGAGCAGTCCCGCCGTCTCCCACCACCTAAAGCAGCTGAAGGCCGGAGGCCTCATCGTCAGCCGCCGGGAGGGCAAAGAGGTCTATTACAAGGCCGCCGATACCGAGCAGGTGGAGCTGCTCCACCACGCCATTGAAGATCTCGTAAAAATCGCCTGCCCGTCAAAATAACCGGGCAGGCGCCTGTGTGAATCAGGGAAGCTGCCGAAGCCCCGCGATAAATACAAACATCGCTATGACCGCCAGCACAGTCCAGGAGATATACCGGCTCGTAATCTCCCAGTCAGACGGCTCTGCCCGATCCACATCCTGAATCCGGAAAGCCAAATCCCAGCGGAACAGCTCGTCCGCAAACAAGATGGAAAGCGCTGCGAGAATGCAGATACATATGCCTCCAAACCACCAGCTCCATGTTCCTTTATGGGTCAGCTCAGGGCCAGCCATCAAATCCAGTATGGTGGAAACGGAGGGCTCCATCTGATCGATGATATTCCCGTTTCCATCCATTACAACCCCATTCCCTGTCGTCGTCCAAAAACCAATGTCCAGATTTGCCAGCGTTCCGTCCTCATTATACAGCCAGCGGGTGTCCCCATAATCCACGACGCATCCACGAAACAGGATTTCCCCTTTACAGCGAAGCTCCACGCCAGTCACAGACTCTCCGCCCAACAGCTCTCCCTCTTCATCGGCATCTGGGATGGCGGACGGATCTTCCCTGGCCGTATAAGGACCGTAGAGCTTCTCTCCGTATCGGAATTCCACCGTCCCATCCGCGTATACGGTAAAACTGGCTTGTTTCCCCTGGATTTTCCCGGAATAGACCGTATTTCCGTTTTCCTGCTTCGGAACAAGAACCGCCTCATGATACACAAAGCCTTCCCGGGCGATGGTTATGGGATAAGCCACGGTAAAGACCAGGATCATGACTGCCATAAAAATCAGGATTCCCTTCTGGTACCGCCCCAGACCTTTGAATCTTTTCAAACCTACACCCCCCTCTATAGCAGCCAGTTATCGTTCCTTTTTTTCATTATATCATGTCCTCCGGACATAAACGCTCCGCTTCGGATGCGCACGCCCCGGCAGGGAAATCTGCCGCCCTCCGGGCGGCCCGGGGCAGCGCAGATATAATGCCTACCGACATTATATCATAGGCCCGCGCATTTGAAAACAGCTGCCTGCAATTGTAAAAGGCAGAACAGCACAGCCTTCTGCCGCACCGTTCTGCCCAAATCTGAATTGCACACTATAAGTATTACATGCTATAAAATTCCAATTACGAGAAACGCTTCTCTTCCTTACTGTGTTCTAAGCTCCGCGCCCAGCTTCTTTCCAAGCTTCTTCATCACCTGGTTCGCTGCGCTCTCGATCTCCTGGGAGGTCAGCGTCTTCTCGGAGGATCCGATGGTCAGGCGGATGGTTACGGACTTCTTGCCTGCCGGGATCTGTTTTCCCCGGTACTCGTCCACGAAGGAAGCCTCCTTCACCAGGGCGCTGGCCTTCTTCTGGCCCATGATCGCCTCGTAGATGTCCGCCCAGACTGCGCCGGAATCGAACAGCATGGAGATATCGTAATCCGTCTCCGGATACTCCGCCAGATGGGTGAACTTGTTCGTTCTGGACTTAAGCGGTACCAGCTTCGTGGTATCCAGCTCAAAGAGCATCACGGACAGGTTCTTGATTCCGCAGTCCATGGACACCTTCTTGGCCAGCAGGCCCATGTCGCCGATCCGCTCCTCACCCCGGTAGATGTTCAGCCAGACCACATGGTCCGCCCAGACGGGTTTCTCCTCCTTGCGGAAGGTGAAGCCTTCCATGTGGGTGTAGCGGGGCATGTACTCCAGCACGCCCTTGGCCTCCCGGAAAAGCTCCGTGATGTCCTTCTCGCTGCTGGCAAAGGCCGCGCCGATATGCCGTTTCTGCTCCGGAAGAAGCTCCGTCTCGTCGTAGGGCGCGGTATAGTTCCGGTCAAAGAACACCTGGGCCTCCTCAAAAATCGAAAAATCACTGAAATAGCGCTCGTTCTTTGCCACTGCCTCGCAGAGGTTCGGAAGCAGGGAGGAGCGGATATAGCTCAGATCCGGAGCTGGCGGCGTGGAAAGCCGCAAAACCCCTTCCGTGCTCTGCAGCACCGCGTTCACATACACGTCGTTCATCCAGGGATAGGTATAGACCTCCTGCATGCCGCAGCGGAAAGCTAAGTACTCCTTGATGCCCCGGAGCAGATCCTGATCCTTCTGGTTGATGGCGCCAGTGAAGGCTGTCGTAAAGGGCGTCGCCTCAAAATTGTCATAGCCATACATTCTGGCCACCTCTTCCATCACGTCGTCCTTGATGGAAATATCCCCGGTGGAACGCCAGGTGGGAGCCGTCACATGCATGTTGTCTCCGTCGATCTGCACCTCGAAGCCCAGAAGCTCCAGCTTGTTCTGGATTTCTTCGTTGGTCAGATCCTTTCCGAGGCGCTTGGCCAGCCAGGCGAGGCTTACGTCAATCTGGGCCTTTTCCAGCTTCTTTACATAATTGTCGCAGAAGCCGGTGACCGTAAGCTCCGGATACAGCTCTTTAAAATACTGCATGGAAAGGGCCAGAGCCTGATCGCAGCGCTCCGGGTCTACCGCCTTCTCGTAGCGGGAGGAAGCCTCCGTACGGGTGTCGTAGCGCAGAGCCGTCCTGCGGATGCCGGTGGACTCGAAGTTCGCCACCTCCAGGATTACCCGGGTGGTCTTGGGCAGGATGGAGTCCTTGGAGCCGCCCATGACGCCGGCCAGGGCTACCGGGCCCTCGGAGTCGGTGATGACCAGATCATCCGGGCAGAGAGTCAGCTCCTGATCGTTTAAGAGCACCAGCTTCTCTCCTTCTGCCGCGTGGCGCACCACGATATGATCCGTGATATTGTCCGCGTCGAAGGCGTGGGTCGGGTTGCCGGTCGCCAGCATCACGTAGTTGGTGATATCCACCAGGGCGTTGATGGGACGCATGCCGGCCTTCCAGATCCGGTTCTGCATTTGGTAGGGGGACGGCTTCACAGCCACGCCGGACATCTCCACGCCGATATACCGGGTGCAGCGGTCCGGATCCGCGATATCCACATGGAAATCCGACTGCACGTCTGCCGCGTAGGGCTTGATTTCCTTAAGGGGCAGGCCGTACAGGGCCGCGATCTCCCGGGCGATGCCGTAATGGCCCCAGAGATCCGGGCGGTTGGTCATGGACTTGTTGTCAATCTCCAGCAGGACGTCGTTCATGTCCAGGGCGTCCGCCAGCGGGGTTCCCGCGGGAACGTCAAAGGCAGACAGGTCGAGAATCTCCGCCTCCTCCGCTGCAGGGAACAGATCGCCCAGGCCGATTTCGCTGGAGGCGCAGATCATGCCGAAGGACTCCACGCCCCGCAGCTTGGAGTTTTTGATAACCACAGGCTCGCCCTCTCCGTGCCAGCGCACCACCGCGCCCGGACAGGAGACGGCCACCCGCATGCCCTCCCGCAGGTTGATGCCGCCGCAGACGATGTCCTTGATCTCGCCGTTTCCGATGTCTGTCTTGCAGACTCTCAGCTTGTCCGCGTTGGGATGGGGCTCGATCTTCTCAATCACGCCCACCACCATATGATCAAAACGCCGGGCCAGATCCTCCACATCCTCTACCTCCACGGTAGACATGGTCAGATCGTAGGCCAGCTTTTTCAGATCCAGATCCTCCGGGATCTGGACAAAATCCTTAATCCAAGATAATGATAATTTCATTTTCCTCTCTCCTCTGTCTATACTGCTTCTATCGGAACCTTCTATCAGGATCTTCTATCGGGATCTTCTATCGGAACCTTTTTATCGGAACTGCTTCAGGAATCTCAAATCCGCGCTGTGGAACAGGCGCACGTCGTCCACGCCATAGCGCATCATGACCAGCCTGTCCAGACCGATATTTACATAGAAGCCCGTGTACTCATCCGGATCAAGCCCCGCGGCGCGCAGCACGTTCGGATGGGGAGAGCCGCCCGGCATGACCTCGATCCAGCCCACATGCTTGCAGACGCTGCAGCCCTTGCCGCCGCAGACCTGGCACTGCATGTCGATCTCGAAGCCAGGCTCCACGAAGGGGAAGAAGCCGGAACGCATCCGCACCGGCACGTCCGTGCCGAATACCTTGCTCAGGATGCTGTTGATCATGACCTTGCCGGAGGTAAAGGTAATGTCCTTGTCCACGATCAGGGCCTCGTACTGGAAGAAGGCCCTCTCATGATGGGCGTCCGTCGTCTCATTGCGGTACACGCGGCCCGGATAGACGAAACGGTAGGGCGGCTTGTGGGTCTGCATATAGCGGACGCTTCCGCCGGTCAGATGGGGACGCAGGCAGAGCTTTTCATTGGTGCTGCCGCTGTCATGGCCCTCCAGCCAGTAGGTATCCATGCTCTCACGGGCCGGATGGTTGGGCGGGAAATTCAGCTTGTCGAAGGCGTACAGCTCGCTGGTGATGTCGTCCTCCTGGAAGATCTCAAAGCCCATGGACCGGAAGGCGTCGTTCAGGTCGTAGCACATCTGGGTGATGGGATGCAGCCTGCCGCCGGAGGGCAAAATGCCCGGCACGGAGCAGTCGAAATCCGGGGATACCTCGGAGGCCTTCAGCTTCAGCTCCATTCTCTTGGCGTCAATCAGCTCCGTCACCTCGTTCTTGGCCTGGTTCAGAAGCTTGCCCATCTCGGGGCGCTTCTCCGGCTCAAGCTTTGGCAGCTCCTTCATCAGGAGGCTCAAAGAGCCCTGCTTTCCCACATAGGCGCTTTTTACATTCTGCAGCTCACTCTCGCTGGCCGCAGAAGCGATTTTGTTCTTTACTTCTGATAAAATACTTTCGATTTTATCCTTCATGATGTCTCTCCTTTCCCTCTGGAGCGCGTACCGCGATCGGATAGGGGAAGTTCCTTCCCCTATCCGATTTTGCGATGCGTACAGCTCACGGCATAAATGCCGCTCGCTGTACTTGCCCGGCAAATGGCCGTTCATGCAAGCACGACGGCCGCTTGCCGGGCTTATCGCACAAAAAAAGCGCCCCCTGCTTCTTTGCAAGGGACGACATGTCATCGCGGTACCACCCTAATTCAGAGCAGCTCTCTTCCTGCTCTGCACTCCTTTTGTGTACTGGTCTGCTACACGGGCACCCGGCTTACCGCGTCTTTTCCGTCTCCGAACGCCATACCGCTTACGGAAAACGGACCGCTTTTCACCGGAAGGCTCCCATACTGAAATTTCTGAAAGGCTCGTGCGGAGCGCTTGCAGCCGGTGACGCTCCGTCTCTGGTTCACTGTCTCTTCCATACTCACATATGTTCACAGCCTGAAATTGTGATCATCCTAGCATAAATTTGCGCATTTGTCAACGCAGAAACTTTCATTTTCATCTCTTCGGAGTTTGGAAAATGGCCCCTTCTACCCGATGAGCACCGTCTTCCCCTAAAAAGCAAACCCATAGCTGCGGATATGCTCCGCCGGGATTCCCCGAGCCATAAGCTGCGCCGCGTACTGCTTTTCTTCAATCTGTTTAAGCGCAGCCTGCACCGTATCCTTTAAAGCCGTTTCATCCTCCGAATCGCGAACCTTGAATTCCAGAAGGAGCGCGTCGTCCTCCTTCGGATTCCTGGGCTCCAGCATCACGTCATATCGGCCAAAGCCGCTCTCCTGATTGGAGGTAATGACATACCGGCCCTGTAAATCCACCAGAAGGCCCAGGACAAAGCCGTGGCAGAACCGCTCCGGTTCCTCGCCAGAGGGCCGGTTCCCTGTATCAAAATAGCTGAAAGTATTCAGGGCGACACGATTCATGTAGCCGTTCATTTCCTTCACATCGCCGGCCAAAAGCGCTTTGATAAACCGGTTGTAGTCTGATTTCTTGGAAGAAAACCACCCTCTTACCATTTCCTCAAACATCTTTTTCACTTCGTAGTTTGTGAGCGTCAGCTCATATTCCGGGCTCTCCCACTCCGCCACGTCAATGTACGTCTCGTAAGAAAGTGCCTTCAGATATCCGCTTGCCAGAAGCAGACTCCATATGGCGTCCTCATTTTCCGAAAGCTGGTTATAGACAATCTGCTCATCGATGACGCAGCGGATACTCTGCCCGTGCAGCAGCTGTTCAAACTGCTCCTTGATTTCACCCGTTCCTTCCCGGAGCAGCTTCCCCACCAGACTGTTGGAGCTGGTATTGGCCCAGTAGGTCGAAAATTTCTTTTTATCAAGATAATTCAGGATCGACCATGGATTATAAATATCCCTGTGCTCTCCAAAAATAAAGCCGTCATACCAGAACTTTACCTCTTCCTTTTCGCCGGAAAGCCCACATTCCTCCAAAGCCGCAAATACCTCTCCTTCCGTAAACCCAAAAGCCTCTGCATATTTATCGGAGGTGATTGTTACTGCCTCCAGGTTATTCAAATCCGAAAAGATGGACTCCTTGCTGACCCGCGTGATTCCCGTCATAATCGCCCGCTCCAGCCAGGGATTTGTCTTGAAAGTCGAGTTGAACAGACTCCTCGTAAAACCCACAAGCTCCTCCCAGTATCCATTCACATAAGCTTCCTGCATAGGTGTATCATACTCGTCAAGCAAAATAATAACCTTATTTCCATAATAACGATAAAGGAAATCGGAAAGCTGATACAAGGCAAGCGGCGCATCCAATTCTCTCATTTCCATTCGCATCCGTTCATAGTATGTCTTTTCTGCAGAAGACAGAAAATTGCTGCTTAAAAGAAAGGAATTTTTCTCATACTGTTTCATCAGCAGCTGACGAATCCGATAGCAGGCCGCCTGATAATTAGCTTCCTTCACGTTTGCAAAGGACAAGCTGATCACCGGATACGTTCCCTGAAGCTTCCGGTACTTCTCGTCCTCCCAGACGGAAAGCCCTTCAAACACATCCCCCTGCCCCGCATAGTCCAGGGAGAAGAAGCGCTCCACCATACTCATATTCAGCGTCTTTCCGAAGCGCCGCGGACGGGCAATCAGGGTCACGCTGTCATTGCTCTCCCACCACTCCTTAATAAAAGAAGTTTTATCCACGTAGAAACAATTTTTTTGAATCATTTCCTCGAAATTCTGAATTCCGATTCCTACCGTCCTCATCGCAGCCACCTCCATATACCGGCACCTTTCTCTCTGGCTTTAGTATAACGAATATCTGGGAAAATTACAATTCAGTCCTGCGATCATACAGCCTATCTGAAAGTCCGGGTAATGCTCATGAGCGTATTTTACCGCCTTCCTCCACTTCTGGTTCGCTCTTTTTTTTATGCTCCCGGAGCATCTGCCGGTAGTAGCTTACCCTGCGGAACTGCTCCTCAAAGTAGGAATTAATCTCCGCGCCCAAAAGAATAATATACATGCAGAAATACAGCCACAGCATGACAAGGACAATGGTCGTCAGGCTTCCGTACATATTCGACAGGCCCGGCGAGTATTCCACGTAGAGGGAAAAGAAGATAGAAAACAAATACCAGCACAGGGCGGAAAACAAGGCTCCCGGCGCCTGGCTTAAAATCTTGGCCCTGCGGTTGGGCACAAACCGGTACATCACCATAAACACAGCCATCAGGAAGGCGACGCCCACCACACCTTTCAGGCGGATCACCACCCCGGTTACCACAGCCACAATGGGCAGGTATTCCACTGCCGCTTCATGGATGGCATTTCCAAATACAAGCACCACCAGCGAAAGGATGATGGCCACGACGAAGACGACCGTATACAGGGCGGAGCGCAGCCGGAGGATCACATAGTTGCGCCGTTCCTCCACGTTATAAATGGTATTCATGCCCCGCATCAGCGACAGAAAGCCCTTCCCGGCAGACCAGGCCGCCACGACGGCCGATACAGAAACCGTCACTGCCGTCTTGCTGTACACTTCATTAATCATGGCGAGGATAAAGGTGTCCATGCTGTCCGGAAAAAACATCTGGGCCGCGCTGTACACATCCGCAGGCGTAATCGAGGTATAGCGGATCAGCGTCACCAGCAAAATGATAAAGGGAAAGAAGGAAAGCATGATAAAATATGCGGTCTGCGCGGCATACGCGCCCACATGGTCATCCCGCATGGCTTCCAAAAAGCCAAATATCAGCTTCACCGCATTCTTCAGAAATCTCATATCAGTCTCCCTTTTTTCTGGATAGGCAGCCTCTCCAGCTTATGGTATCTTACCACAGATCGGTAATGGCCGTCAATTCCACTCCTGTATAGTAAAACCGAAGAATTTCCTCGTATCCCATCCCCTGCTTCGCCATACCGTTGGCCCCGTTCTGGCTTAAGCCCACGCCATGCCCGTAGCCTCCCCCTTCAAACTTCCAGGCCGACAGCTTTCCCTCTTCGTCAAACACAGGCGTGAAGGATACGCAGGCGCTGGGCAGAAGGCTTGTGCCCTCCACAGCCGTCCCGTCCCTGCGGACAATCATACAGCCTTCCAGATTCAGAAGGGCCCGCACATTATATTCTGTCATCACATGGATGGTATGCTCGCTTCCCCGGATTTGAAGCTTTACCACTGCTCCCCCCGCATTTCGCTCCAGCACCTCAATCCCCTGGATTCTCCCGATGCTTTCGATTTCCCTGCTTATAAAGCTGCCGTCCTCTTCTGTCAGCACCGCCTCCGGATTGGCAAGATAGCGGCTCTTAAGCGCCGCGTTCACATGATCCGTAAGCGTATCCAGATCCGCCTGCGCTTCCCAGCGGTACCAGCTGATGTCCGCGTCAAAGCAGTCTGGATCCTCTCTTTCCAGAAACTCCAGAAAAGCCTCTTCCCCGCTCAAATCCACTGCCTCCCCTTGCGCATCCACTGTTTTCGCGGACAGATACGGCGTAAGCGCCGCGTTTCCCTCCCACCAGATCTCTTCTGTGCCCGTAGCCCCACAGGAGGTAGAAAAATAGTAGGCAGTCACCGGAAGGCCCTTGTAGGTAAGGATGAGCCCTGACGTCTCATCCACCGCCTTGCTGGTGCTTTCAGCCGCCCCGGTATTATTGTAGACCTGATAGCTTACGCTGTCGTCCACATGAGCCCTGCATTCTGGAAAATCGTACGACTGCAGCTGTTTGCAGGCATAGGTGCGGGCGCAGACCGCCTGGGCTTTCAGGGCTTCTTTCGCATAACCAGAGGGCATCTCGCTTGGCACCACATACTTCAGATACGTCTCAAAGGGCAGTTCATTTACCAGGTAAAAGCCTTCTTCCGCCGGCCATACCTCCATCGTCCCTTCATAGATCGGCGTCCCGTGGCCGCGTTTCACGCAGTCCAAGGCGATTCCCGCGCCGTCTCCCTCTGCCGTTTGGATCACCAGATGTTCTGGCAGCGCTGCCAGGGGCTCGTCATTTAGAAACAGCGTATCCTCCTCCTTCACAAAGGAAAGAAGATTGCCGCTGTCTATCATTTCCCCCGTTTCGCCGTCATATACCGCGAGATCCTGGCCGGAAGCGGAGGATAGCTCTACCATTTCATGAAGCTCCTTTTCGTAATTGTCTGTCTTTAGCAGCACACGGATACTCCCATCATACGAAAGCGGCAAACTATCAGGCTCCTCCTCGGGTTCTCCTGGTTCTCCTGCTTTCCCCTCTTCCTCCGGTTTTTCTGATTTCTCCGGTTCCTCTGATTCCCCTGCTTTTCCTGTCTCTTCCGCTGTCTCCACGCTCCCTGGGGAAAGGCCGTTTTCCTGTCCCTGCCCTTCTCCATAAAAAAGCAGCGCCCCCAGAATCAAAACGCCTATTGCCAGCAGGCCAAGCTTTGCCTTTTTCAGCGCTTCCTGGCTGTTTCTGCGATACTCATTTCCATACATCCCGGCCACCGTTCCTGTACAGGAGCGGTCTGTCCTGCCGCTCCGCCCATGTCATTTCTATGTTATATGAACGGCGCGTCCAAAACAGAACCAGATGCAGTTTTGGCCTGCTTTATAAAAAACAAAGAGCCGCCGCATATTATGATTGCGATAACCATAAATGCGGCAGCATCTTTATCTGCAGTAAACCCAAAATGCCGTCTCCACAATTTTGACGCCTAGCCAAAGCTAGGTGGGTGACCTCAACAGCCCTTCTGCCTTCCACTGCAAAATCGGAGGCCTGGCATCCAGACTGAAATATTGGAATCCCATAAACGTAAATGTAGGTTCAAAATAGTGGTTTGACGCACACCCCAGGAATTACTCCTGGTGATATTATACTCCGGACAGCCGGATTTGACAACCAGAAAAAAATTACACTCTGTCTTCTCTCTTTACGTACCCGGGCGTCTGGGGATCCGCGATGAGCTCTTTGATCTTTGTCACCTTCGCGAATTTATCCACAACCTGTCCCTCGATATGTACGCCCTCGCCGATCTCCACGCCGGTCATCAGCACGCAGTTCTTCACTACGGCGCCGGGCTTGATGACACAGTCTCTGCCGACGATGGAATTTTCCACCGTTCCGCCTACCATACAGCCGTTTGCCATAAAGGACTTCTTCACCACAGCCGTGTCAAGGTACTGCGTCGGGCAGGCGTCGCTGGTACGGGTATAGATGGGCCAGGAAGCGCCGAACAGGTTCTGCGCCGTCTTCAGATCCAGAAGCTCCATATTTCCATCATAGTAGCTCTTGAAATCTGTGATCGGGGCAAAGAAGCCTCTGTGCGCCACGCCGCGGATATCCAGATCATGGCATTTGTCATTGATAATCATGCGCAGCGTGTACATGGAGGAGGTCTTCTTGGCTTCCTTCAGAAGCTCTACGAACAGCTCCTTCTTCATCACATAGGTGTCCATGAAAATGTTGCGGTTCTTAACCTTTCCATTGTTGCGCTCGAAGGACTCCACGCCTTTCTGCTTGTTCAGGTTCACGCAGTAGCAGCTCTGATAGTTCTCCTTCGCGTCGTCCACAGCGTGGTAAAGCACGGTGATGTCCGCCTCGGACTCGATGTGCGTCTGCAGCAGGGCGTCGAAATCCTGCGTGTAAACCATATATCCCGGAGCGATCACCACGTAATTGTTGGAGGGATTCTCAATGTGATCCAGGTTTGCAAGATAAGCCTTTACGTCTGTGTTGTAATAATCGTTCTCCTCCTGGGAATCTGTAAACATCATCTTTACATATCCGCTCTTGGAGTTGATATTGAAATGACGGCCGGTTCCGATGTGGCTCACCAGAGACTGCGGTCTTCTGCGGATGTAGACCTGAATCCGGTCGAT
>CALWBB010000069.1 GCA_944375885.1 uncultured Merdimonas sp. | reverse complement strand
GCCGGATCTACGCCCAGCTGTCCGATCAGAACGTTCAGCTGCTTGGCAAGGTTGATATCTACGGCGGACTCAGCGCCTACCTTCTGGCCATAAGCCAGTCCGGCGGCAGCAGCCACTGCCTTGTAGTTCTCTTCTCTCGCGGACATGATCAGGACGTTCTTGCCCTGAAGAGCCTCCGCTACCTTGTTGAACAGCTCTGCATCCTTCTCCACATTCTTGCATCCCTCGATTACGAGAGGAGCGGTGATGGCGCCGCCGACTTCCTTCGCGATGGCTACGCAGTCCTCTACGGAACGGTTCTCGCCGTTGGGATCCGCGCCCTCAAAACGAAGAACAACGAAGTCTGCTCCCGGCATCTCCTCTGCCTTCTTTGCGATCTCCGCAAAGTTAGAAGCGCCTGCGTAGTATTCCTTGATTCCGGCTGCCTCGTTCTCCATTCCAAGGTCCGTAATCAGAACACCAATCTTCGGTGCGTTCTCGATGGGAGCGTCGAATGAATACAGCGGCATTACATTCTCTCCGCCGAGCTTCACTGCCTTATCTCCGGTTCCGATTTCCACGGTACGGATGGCAGCATTGAACTTTCCTGATTTTCCAGTAAACGGCATTTGTCAGTTACCTCCTTATTCTTTACATGGCTATACGCACAGAACGATTTCCGTCTGTGCGCAAGCCAAATATTATCTAATATTATACTACATCATCGGCTCCATGCCAAGTGCCGGATGACCTTTTTCTGTCAGGAACTCGAGTAAGGTCTCGGGATCCTCCGCGATGGTCTCGTCACCGATCATGTCGCAGAAATTGTCGATGCCATAGAGCTCTTTCGCGGTAGCGTTCAGTCTGTCGGCTACCTGCTCCTTCAGATCCTTGGGCATCCATACGATACGGGCTACGCCGCCCTCTGCCTTCATGAACTTCTTGGAAGCGATGAAGTGCTTGCCGTGTCCCATGAAGCCCGGGGTCTGCACGCCGCCGCCTGTCATGGAAGCCAGCTCGGAGAAGGTCATACCAATCGGAGTCATGCCTGCGTACTCACGGTTCGCGATGCACACGCCGTTGGAAAGGGGCTCGATTCCGCAGATACACTCGAAGCAGCCGCAGGAGGTCATGGGCTTCTCAATCAGGGAGTAGAGAGATACGTCCTCCAGGGCTCCCTGGGAGAATTTCTTCACTGCCTCATTGACATCCTCATACTCGCCGATCCGCTCGTCGATGACGCGCTCCTTGGTGATCACCTGGCAGGGTCCCTGGGGATCCAGCTCGTTGGTCGCCTTCGCGTCCAGCCAGGATACGGCTCCGCACAGGCCCAGACGCTCCGGAGTCACCACGCATACGTGGCTCGGGGAGAAGGCCTGGCACATGATGCAGCTGTAGTATACGTCTACGCCCTCGTCTGTCAGGGTGGTCAGTCTCTCGTCACGCTTGTCGAACATCGGGATCGCCAGGTTGTGGCGCAGCTCGGTACACTGGGCCGGATCGGTGATGATGGTCACCTGGCACTTGTCCACAACAGCCGCGAACTCGCTCTTTACGCGGGCGTACAGCACCTCGCCGATGTGTTTCAGGCGGAAGCCTGCCTGATAGGTATCCTTGCTCACACGGATGCGGATCATGTCGCGCTGTCCGGTGTGCATCATTCCCTCTACGCAGTTCAGGTAGGAGTGGAACTTACGCTCGAATACTGCCTCGAAGTCGCTCTGCATGGACTTTCCGGCTACATCTACGATGTAAGCGATGCTCTGCTTGCTTCCCTCCGGCATCTCGTCGATGTCCGGTCCGATAAGCTCGATCTTGTGATCCTCTACCTCGGTGGCTTCCTTGGTGCGTACCAGCTCGAAGCAGTCCACGCGGGAGCCGTCGAACTCTACCTGCATGTCGCCGCGGCGGATGATCTCGCCCTCGAAGGCGGAAGCGAAGGCTACCGGGATATCGATCTTGGTGATCTTCAGCTTGATATCGCGGGCTTCCAGAGAAGTCGCGTTGAACTTGCTCACATCCTTCTGTACAATCAGGCTCTTCGGCACGCGGAAGGTCTCCTCGTTGGTGATAACCGGGAAGCCAAGAGCGATGGCTCCTGCGCCGCAGGCTACGATCACTTCGTTCAGCGGAGCGAAAGCGTTTACGAAGGCCGGCACACGCTCAAAGGTGTACTTCATCAGGCCTGCCGCGTCGCCCGGCTGGATGTTGCCGAAGATCAGAGCCGCGCGGACAGCTACGGAAACTACGTGAACCACAGAGGTTACGTCCTTTCCAAGAGGAATCACACGCACGTTGGCGCCCATCTTCAGGCCCTTCTCTACGCACTGGTCAATGATGCCGCCCACCAGAGTCACCAGGATACCCTGTCCCTGATAGGATTTTACCAGCTCCACGCCTTCCTCGGCTGTGGGGGCTGCTCCCAGGATAACGGCTACGCCCGGGATATCGCCGGTTACCAGCGGCACGCCCAGCTCACGGATGGCTGCGTCCGGCAGATGGCCTGCCTCCGGAGCCGCGTAGGGCGCCGGGTTGTCCAGATACTTCAGAGCCTCGATGAACTCCGCGCACAGGGCTGTAGCCACGCCGCTCATGAAAGCGTCATGCAGTCTCTGCTCTCTGGTCATCAGGGTCTTTACCACGCCGAGAGCCTCTTTGAGCTCTCCTAAGTTCGTTACCTTTGTGCCGGTCACTGCATAGTAGCAGGGAAGGCTGTACGCTGTGTCCGGAAACGCCACCGCTTTATCGGCGCCGTTTGCGGCAATCGCGTCGTCGATGGCCTTTTCGGTCAGGCCGTATACCGCATCATTTCCACTGAAAACTACATCAAATAAAGTCACAGTTTTACCTCCATAAATACACTGTATATTTTTATCTCTCTAAAAGCTCTTTGATCTTCCGGATCTCCTCCGTGGCCCTGGGGCTCACGTCATAAGGCGATCTGCCCTGCCGGTCCGCGTCGATGACCTCGGAATTGTAATGAATGAAGCCCAGCAGGTCCTCCGCCGGGATCCGGGAACGGACGAACTCTTCATCCTCTGGTCCCCGCACCTTGTTGGCTACCACGCGCACCCGTTTCACTCCCAGGTCCTGGGCCAGGCGCTTGACGTTCTTGTAGGTCTGCACGCTTCTGGCTCCCGGTTCGATGACCACCACGAACTGCTCCATGCCCTGGCAGGTGCCCCGGCCCAGATGCTCCAGGCCGGCCTCCATATCCATGATGACCACATCCTGGCTCCGGAGGCTTAAGTAGCTTAAGATCCGCTTTAACATCACATGCTCAGGGCAGACACAGCCGCCCCCGCCTGTCTCCACGGTGCCAAGGGTCAGAAGCTTGACGCCGTTGTATGTCTTGCTGTAGGTATCCGGGATGTCATCCACCTTGGGATTCAGCGTATACATTGCGTTGTCCGGTCCCGCTCCCGTCCTCTCCTCGATCAGCTTCCGCATCTTGGAAATGGGGATGATGGAATCCAGAATCTCCTCCGGAAATCCCAGCGCCAGTCCCAGATTGGCGTCCGGATCCACATCCGCCGCCAGCACGGTCCTGCCTTCCTCCGCGTAAAGTCTTGCAAGCGTGGCCGCAAACGTCGTCTTGCCCACTCCGCCTTTGCCTGTAATCGCTATTTTCATGCCAGATACGCTCCCTTGCTTCTAAAATAAAATACCGTTCGGATACCAGCCTTTCCGCCCGCCGGGGCGGCCGGAACTTAGATTCCGATCGCCTTACGCTTCTCTTCGATTCTCTCAATCATCAGATCTACGAGCTTCTCAATATCCTTCTCTACGGTGTAAGCCGCCTCTACCCACTCGCGGATGCCGTCTGTCAGCAGATTCGTCACCTCGGTGGAGCCGGATACGTAAGGATCTACGCCCAGGAAGGTGTCGATACCGGTAGCTACCACGTAGTTTCCGATGGAAACAGCCTTCTCAGACATCCACTCAGGCGCGCAGCCCACAACCGGAAGCTGGGAAATGTTCAGGCCGGAATCCTTTGCCAGGTCAGCCACCAGGTTCATCATACGGCTGATATCCACGCAGGATCCCATATGAAGCACCGGAGGAATATCTGCCAGCTCGCAGACTCTCTTAAGTCCTGCGCCGCACAGATCCTTCGCGGCCTTGTCCATCAGGCCTGCCTTCGCGGCTGCCTGCGCGGAGCATCCGGACGCTACCACGATGATATCGTTGGCAATCAGCTTCTTCATCAGCTCGATATGAGCGGTATCCGGGCGGATCTTCGGGTTGTTGCAGCCTACCATGGCTACCGCGCCGCGGATAACGCCGGAGGTAATGCACTCTACGAGCGGCTTTAAGGTGCCAAGCTCATCCACCTGGGAGTTGGTCACGCCGTCCAGAACCTTCTTGATGGCTTCCAGAGAGTAGCCTACGGTTGCCTTCTGCTTCATATCCGGGATATGTACCAGCTCCGGCTTACGGTTCTTGAAGTTCTCGATGGCCATCTTTACGATCGCCTTCGCCTTGTCGGCCGCATCCTCCACGGTGAAGTGGATGAACTCGGAATCCGGCATCTGCGCGATCTTGGAGGTGGTGATGAACTTGGTATGGAAGCACTTGCTCAGGGGTCCAAGCGCCGGGAAGATACACTGCACGTCCACGACGATGGCCTCGCAGGCTCCTGTCAGGACTACGTTCTCCTGCTGCAGGAAGTTGCCTGCCATGGGGATTCCGCGGCGCATCGCTACCTCGTTGGAGGTACAGCAGACGCCGGATACCGTGATTCCCTTTGCGCCCATGCTCTTCGCATACGCGATCATCTCCGGATCATCCGCGTACTCGCAGATCATCTCAGAAAGGCTCGGATCATGTCCGTGCACTACAATGTTTACATTCTCAGCTACCATAACGCCAAGGTTCGCCTCGGTGTCGATGGGCTTCGGGGTTCCGAACAGCACGTCGGAGAACTCGGTTCCGCACATGGAGCCGCCCCAGCCGTCGCACAGGCCGGCGCGCAAGGACTGGCGGATCAGGGCTTCCGGCTCAGAAGAACATCCCATGTGGGACATATGTAAGGAGCAGGATACCTCGCGGTCGATAGCGCGGGGCAGAACCTCTGCCTTCTCCCACAGCTCCTGGGTATGCTTCGGAGCGCGGGCTGTCCAGCGGGAATATCCGAAGGGCTTTCCGTACTCCATCAGAGCCTCGTAAGCCACCTCGTGAGCCAGATCGTAAATGTCCTTGCCCTCTGTCTCAATGCCCCATTCCTTGGCGATGCGGGTCAGCTTCTCCGGATCCTTCACCTTGTAGCTTCCGTCTGCGGAAGAATGATACAGGGTGTGGCAGATCTCGCGGCCATGGTCAGAGTGGGTCGCAGCTCCGCCTGCCGTGAATTTCAGGTAGTTACGTCCTACGATGCCGTGTACATCGCAGCCGCAGATTCCTCTCGGGGCCTTCGGCGTAATGCGGCAGGGTCCCATAGAGCAGATACGGCAGCAGACACCCTGCTCACCGAATTTACAGTGAGGCGTCTGGTTCTTCACACGAAGCTGCCATGCGTCGGCTCCTACCTTTGCTCCTGTCTCCAGAAGTCTGGCTGTTGCGGCTTCAAACTCTTCCACCGTCGTCAATTTAAAGTCTCCCATTATAAACCTCCTAGCTTTATTTTATATATTCCGCGGGCGGCGGGCCGGGAAGGCCTGTCCGCGGGCCTTATCCGGCTCTTCCGCGGGAATCGGCGGCCCCGCGCGGGGGCTGCCGACTTGCTCACTCATTGCGCTGCTATGAAAGATCCAGCCCGTCGATGATCTGATACAGGGCCTTGCGCACCGGAGAATCCTCCGGAAGCTGGACGGTCGGCCTTCCCTCGCAGTCAAAATCAAAGACCTGCTCGTCCTGGGGAACGACTCCAAGCAGCGTAAGCCCCTGCTTTTCGATCTCTTCCTTCGTCCCCTCGTTCAGAACCCCGCCCGGAGCGCGGTTCACAACCAGGCCCACCATCTTCGGCTTCAGCCCGCATTCCGGAATCAGCTTCGCGATCCGGCCCACCGCCTGCACACCCCTGCGGGAGCAGTCGCTGACCAGAATGATCGTATCCACCGACGGAAGAATTCCCCGGCTGATGTGTTCCATACCGGCCTCATTGTCCACCACAATGTAGCGGTAGCTCTTGGCGTATCTGGCGATCTGAGTCGTCAGAAGCCCGTTCACAAAGCAGTAGCAGCCCTTGCCCTGGGTATGTCCCATCACCAGCAGGTCGTAATCATCCTGCTCGGACAGGGCCTCTCCAAACTTCAGTTCCATATAATCCTGCTTGGACATTCCCGCCGGAATCGGATTCTTCCCCGACAGCTCCGCCTGGGCGACCTCCTCCCGGATCTCCCCTAAGGTCACCGGCGCTTCCACGCCCAGCACCTCATTCAGGTTGGAATTTGCGTCCGCGTCCACCGCCAGCACAGGGCCGGCGTTCTTTTTGCAGAGGTATTCAATCAAAAGTCCGGTCAGCGTCGTCTTGCCGACGCCCCCCTTTCCGGCTACAGCAATCGTATGCGGCATAATCTCATCTCCTGATCTTTATTTTGATCTTTATTTTGATCTTTATTTTGATCCTTATTTCTGAAACGGCAGGCGCCGGGGCAGATCTCCGCCAGCGGAACTCTCCCCCGGCGCCCTTGCCTTCCGTCACCTATAAAAATTCTTCCCGCCGTCCGCCCTTTTAGGCTTGCCGCCTACACGGCCGAGCAGGAAAGCTTCACGATAGAATTCGCCAGATCCACGAAGGAAATGCTTCCCTCCACGACAGTCTCCGCGCCCATGATATCCACCAGGCGGACGCTGCCGTCCTCCACGTAGATCTTGCTGACATTCTTCAGCACCACCTCTTCCGTATCCTTTACCGTCTTATATACAGTCGCCAAACACATCTTTCATGCCTCCTTACTTTACAAGGGAAAGCGCCAGGCTCAGATACAAATTCCCCTTATCGAAATTCTCAATGGCCTTCTCAATCTGTACGGCCACATCCTCCTTGCCCGTCTCCCGGAATTTCTTCGCCACGTCGGCGAGCTCCGCCGCATGGTGCTTATTGTGATCCAGCATATAGGAAAGCAGGGCCTCCTGCTCGCTGCCCGGCTTCGTCTGAGCGCAGGCGCCGCAGTGCTCATGGCTGTGATCATGAGCGTGCTCATGGCTGTGATCATGAGCGTGATCATGAGCGTGCTCATGCGTATGTCCGTGATCGTGCCCATGGCTGCAGCCATGTTCTCCATCTACAATGTGCATGATTTTTCCTCCTTGTCTATTTTTCGAATTGTATGTTAAATTCCTGTCAAATTTACTTCAATTATACCCCATACGGGGGATTTAGGCAAGTCGATTTTGGCTCTTTAAAGCCTGCGGATTGTTTTTATTTTCGTACATATACGCCCCGTTTCGTGCATTCTGCACAAATCAGGGACACGCGTCTTTTTCCTCTGTTTTTCCGGAATCCGCGGCGTTTTATTCTCCTGCAGACTGTAGGAAATTATGCTTCCTTCTGTTGACTTCCGAGAGAAAATTCTGTAATCTCAAAGCAGCCCCCTTTGACAGGCGCGCATGCGTCTTTGACGATTGAGGGGCTAAACTGCACAAATATCAGGAGAATGCAACATGAACATTTTATCAGATTTATCCGAAAAGAAAGAATCTCTGGAACATACAGCGGCTGGAACCCTGGACGCCAGGACCCGGCTGTACTGCCTTCTGGGAAGCCCTGTCTCCCACAGTATCTCCCCCGCCATGCACAACGAAGCTTTCCGCCTTCTGGGGCTGAACTGCGCCTACCTCGCCTTCGACGTGGATGAAAATACCTTCGAGCGGGCCGTAGATGGCCTCATCACCCTGAACGCAGGCGGCTGGAACTGCACCATGCCCCTGAAGCGCCTGATGTACGAGCGGGCAGACGAGCTCTCCGATTCCGCCCTCCTAAGCGGAGCCGTCAACACGGTGGTAAACCGGGACGGCCTCCTCTTCGGGGACAACACGGACGGTTACGGCTTCTTAAAATCCATGTCCGAGGCCGGCTTTACGGTGCCCGGAAAGAAGCTGACCCTTCTGGGCTCCGGCGGCGCCGCAGCCGCGATCCTCGCCCAGGCCGCCCTAGACGGCGCCACCTCCATCGACGTCTTTGCCAGGAGCGCAAGCGCATCCACCCGCCTGATCGAAGTGGAGATCGGGCGCATCCACAGCAAATGCGCCTGCTGCCTAAGCCTGTACGATCTGGCGGATTCTGCCCAGCTAAAGAAAAGCCTGGCGGAAAGCCAGGCACTGATCAACGCTTCTTCAGTGGGAATGGCGCCCCGGACAGACGCCTCTCTTATCACCGACGCCGCCTGGCTGCACCCGGGGCTTTTCGTGGGCGACGTCATCTACAATCCCCGGGAGACGCTCCTGCTGAAAACTGCCCGAAGGGCCGGCTGCCGCACCTTCAACGGCATGTACATGCTGCTCCACCAGGGTGCGAAAGCCTTCCAGGACTGGACGGGGATGGAGATGCCAGTGGAAGCGGTGCGGGAGAAATATTTCCATGGATAAAGGGGAAAAAGAGAAAGGCCTGTCCCTTTTTCCCTTCACCCTTCGTTCCAGCCCAGAGCCCGGTTCTGCCGGAGGAGCTTTTCCTGAAGCTCCTCCCTGCTGCCGGAGATGAGCTCGTAGGTGAGGTATTCCGGCCGCACAGCCTCCACAAGCTCCAGGGCCCGGCGGCTGGTAAAGGGCAGATGGCGGTCGATCTGGAACACATGCTCATAGCAGGCCGCGTCCCGCTCCCTGTGGCTGGCGGGCATCTCATCCCTATGCGCCAGAAGCTCCTTTACATAGCTGCCTGTAAGGCTCTGGTTCAGGTGCATGCCCCGGATCCAGGAGGCCAGCTCTCCGTGCCTTTCTATCTGCTCCAGCACGTAATCCACGGCCTCCTCCTCGGTGGACAGTTCCAGTCTTGTATGCATCAAGTGTCCCGTGTCCAGAATGATGCCCTTCTTCGGATAGTGCACCTTAGACAGCAGGCGCTCCGTAATCTCCGGCCGGGTCATGGTAAGTCCCGGCCACCAGAGATTTTCCATCAGGAATTCAAAGGCAAAGGGCTGCCCGTCCAGCAGCGCATTGATAAGCTCCGCCGCCGCGTCCACCACCTCCTCATCCGTATGGAGCAGGCGTCCTGTGAAAAGCTCGGTATTTTTCACGTCACAGACATGAAACACCACATAGGAGACGCCCAGACGCCTGGCCAGCTCCAGATCCGCCTGCAGCGGCTTTAAGATCCTGTCCCGGCCCAGGCCGCCATAAATCTCCCGCACCTGCTCCAGCGTCTCATACTCCCGCAGCAGGCCCTCCTGGTTTCCCTTCCACAGATCCACCCAGTCGTACCAGTTTCGCAGATGAAGCCCCTTCACGCTTCCCGGAAGAAAAAAAGAAGGATCTCCGCCCGGAAGATGCATCAACTCCAGCCCGTCCAGTCCCTGCCCCCGCAGAAAATCCGCCACGTCTTCCCCGTCCCGGAAGCGCTCCTCATCCCAGCGGCAGTCCGTCATATTCATCAGTCTTAGCATAGCTACACAACCTCTCTTTTAGTGCTTCAATCATACGGTCCAGCACAGGGGCAGATTCTGCGCCTTTCAAAGCCTCCAGCCTGGCATCCACAGCTTTGCTGTCTGCCTCCTCTGCGCTCTGCGCCCCCTGCTGCATCAGCTCCAGCACCCTCTGCCCTGCCTCCCAGGCCTCCGCAGGCGGCAAAAGCCCCCACATCAGCTGATCCAGCAGATGCACGTAGAGCGAGACGAAAGCCACCAGCTCTCCTCTCTGCCCGATCCGGTACAGCCGATCCGAGAATTCTGCCCGGCTAAGCTCCCCATGCCTGCAGCGCTCCCAGAGGGCGGCCTCCGTGATGCCAAACCGATCCACCCGCTTTAGAATATGGTGCTGGCTTTCCGGCGACAGGCCGGTCTGCAGCCGCAGAGCCTCCTTCACGGCCCGCTTTACCGCCCTCCCGATGAGCTCTCCCAGTCGGCTGTGCTTTCCGGCATTGGTCAGACGAAGCTTTGCCTCTGCATTGCAGACCACAATGGTCCCGTCCGTCCCGGAGCCAGTCGCCAGGCCCATGGAATAACGGCTGGGAGCCAGAAGCTCCTGAATGGCCGCCGTCTTGGCCTCCGTGCAGGTGACAAGGGCCCGGACCAGGGCGCCTTCCGTCAGATCCACATTGAAAAACAGCAAGATATTGATGGTTCCGGCTCTGACCGGGCTTTTTTTCTCCGCCGCCTCGTCCCAGGAGGCCGGATCTCCGGCCCGGCCCGCGTTGTTCTCGATTCCGCCCGTGACCACGGCTGTGACGCTGGTAGCGCCGCTTCGCTCCGTCTGGATAGAAACGTTTTCCATGCTGGCAGCCGTAGCCATTCCGGCGCTGGTGTCCGGGTCAAGCCCGAGGCGCGCCGCCATCAGCCTAATATGCTCCTCATATTCCGCCGCCAACATCCGGCACTCCATTCCAGGCCCCGGATTGATGTCGTTGTTAAAGACAGCGGTCAGATCCTCCCGGTACCCGCCGTGGAAAGGACAGGTGCTTAAGACCCTGCGCCTGCCCGTAAAGGGCACTACGATACATTTTTCATACCGATGGACCGGATCCCCCGTGGGGAGTACGTCTATCTGCATGGTTCCTCCCTCCTCCTGCTGCCGCCGTCTTCCAGCCCGGCGCCAAGCTTCTTTAAGAATTCATCGTGATCGCCGAAATAGACCACCTTCTTTTTCCGGCCCAGCTCCTCCAGGCGCTCCACAAGCCTTCCGCCCGTATAGTCGCTGCTCAGGGCATTTTTGTGAAAGAAAATCCTCCCCTTCACCCGCTCCAGGCCGTCGAGGTTCGCCAGGTTATTCTGGCCGAAGGGCAGATCTGATATCAGGATCACCTCCGCGTCCTCCATCAGCTTCAGATTTTCCTCCTGCGCCTCTGGCGTCACCGGGGTAAAGGGCGGGATCTCCACATGGGGAATCCTTAAGGCGCGGCAGATGACACAGTCGTCGCTGCCCTCATTGACCACGCCGGCGCTTAAGAGATAGCCCCGCTCCTCCAGCTCCTCCAGAAGCTTCACCGCCCCGTCCGCGCCGCAGATCACATGGATCCGCAGGGGATGGTCTGTCTGCTCCTCCCGGAGCACCCGCACCGGGGTAATCTCCGGCTTGTCATACAAGGGATTTTCCCGGATCAAAAGCTTCATCTGGTAAAGTCTCTCCATGTTCTTCTTGGTCACGATCTCCGAAGGACTGCCGTCCGCCGCCACCCTTCCCTCTCCCAGAAGGATCATGCGGCCGCAGTAGCGGGACGCCATGTTCACATCGTGAAGCACTGCCAGCACGGTCAGGTTCTGCTCCCGGTTCAGCCGGGTGATAAGCTCCATGACCTCAGTCTGGTGATGAAGGTCGAGAGCAGAGGTGGGCTCATCCAGAAGGAGGATTTCCGGCTGCTGGGCCAGGGCACGGGCTAGAATCACCCGCTGCTTTTCCCCGCCGCTAAGCTCATTGTAGAGCCGGCCGCGAAATTCCAGCGTATTGGTAGCCTCCATGGCCTGCCGGACGGCGCGCGCGTCCTCCGGCGTCTCCCTTCTGCCAAAGCTGTGATAGGGGTATCGGCCCATGGAAACCACGTCCTCCACCGTGAAGGCGTACTCCACCGCATAGGACTGCGGCACCACAGCCACCAGCCTCGCCCGCTCCTTTGCCGAAAGCCTTCCCGTGTCCCTTCCACAGATCCGGATACTGCCCTCCCTTAGAGGCAAAAGCCCGCAGATACACCGAAGCAGGGTGGATTTTCCCGCGCCGTTGGATCCGATCAGGGCGGCAAACTCCCCCCGCCCGGCAAAAAAGCTCACGCCCTTTAAGACCTCCTGCTCTCCATACCCCGCCCGGACGTCCTGAAGCTCTAGCATCCGTTCACCCATCACGCAGTCCCTCCCTTCCTAGCCTTCCACAAAAGATAGAGGAAAAAGGGACCGCCGCAGGCCGCCGTAATGATGCCCACCGGAATCTCCTGGGTCAGGACACTCCTGGCAAGGGTATCGCACAGAACCAGAAAGGTGCCGCCAAACACCAGGGACACCGGCATCAGAAAGCGATGCTTCGGCCCCGTGAACAGCCGCACCACATGGGGGACGAGAAGCCCCACAAAGCCGATAATGCCCGTGGCCGACACCACGGCCGCCGTAACAATGCTGGACACAATGAGGATCTTTTTCTTCACCCTCTCCACGCTGACCCCCAGCTGCACCGCCGTCTCCTCTCCCAGCAGCAGAATGTCGAGCTCCCGGGCAGAGGTCATCAGAAGCGCCGTTCCTGCCAGCACATAGGGGAGGATGGACAGAATCTGATTCCAGCCCTTTCCGTTCAGGCTCCCCATGGTCCAGAACATGATCTGTTCCATGCTCTGCTGGTTAAAAAGCATCAGCAGCGACATAAAGGCCGACAGGCTCTGGTTCACAGCGATCCCTGACAAAAGCAGGCTGGAAACGGGCACGCGTTTTCCTCTTCTGGAAATGGCGTACACCAGAAGCACAGTCAGCAGCGCCCCCGCAAAGGCCAGAAGCGTCGTTCCCGGCAGTCCGGCCGCGCCGGAGGAGAAATGGAGCACAATCCCCACGGCCGCGCCCAGGGCAGCCCCCGAAGAAATTCCCAGAATATAGGGATCCGCCATAGGATTTTTGAAAATTCCCTGGTAGCAGGCCCCGCAGACCGCCAGGGCGGCTCCTGTCAGAAAGCCCAAAAGCACCCGGGGAAGACGCACATCCCGGATGATCGCGACGCTCCCCTCTGAGATTCCCTCCATATCCACCGGGAAATGAAAAATCTCATGGAGCAGAATCCGGTTCACCTCTCCGGCGGAGACGGAGGCCGCGCCCATGACAGTGCACAGCCAGATCAGAAGAAGACAGGCCGGAACCGCCAGAATCAACATTCGTTTTTTCCTTTTTTCTTTCATAGTCCTCCTCAGAAGGCAATTCTGCCCGCCACTCCTACGAAAACAGCTCCGGATAAATCCGTTCTGCCAGAAGCCTCGTCCCTTCCGCCAGCCTCGGGCCTGCCCGCTGAATCAGATCCGCCTCAGGAGAAAGGCCGTCATAATAGATAATCTGGTCATTTTTGATGCAGTCCAAAGAGGAAAGCCCCGGCACCTGCTTTAGCTCCTCCGGAGTAGTATAGAGAGAAATGTACACATCCGGGTCCGCCTCAATGATGGTTTCCACAGAAAGCTGCGGCCAGGCCTCTCCCGTAGCCGCCGCGATATTGCGGACACCGATGTCCTCTAGCATACTTCCAAGAAGAGAGCCCTCCCCGGCGCTGTAGTAATCTCCCAGATCAACGAAGGCCGACTTTTCCACGGTATTGGCAGAAAGAATCTCCCAAAGCCCCGCCATCTCCGCTTCCATGCCGTCCGTAATCTCCTTTGCCTCCTCGTTCCGGTTCAGCACCCGTCCCGCCAGCAGGATGTCTGCCTCCACGCTTTCGAGATCGTTTGCCGCAAAAATAATCACCTTCGCTCCGGCATTTTCCACCTGGCTGCGAATGGCAGCATCCA
>CALWBB010000068.1 GCA_944375885.1 uncultured Merdimonas sp. | reverse complement strand
ATAAAACCCTGCAGCAGACAGAAAACGGACTCTGGGCGGAGTCGGCGGGATATATCGCAGACAGATATTTTGAAGAAGCCGGAGAAGCTGCTGACAGTCAATAATCGGAATCCTGGGAGACTGTGCAGGTTCGAGTCCTGTAAGCCGCATAGATTACCATAAACCAGGGAAAAGGGGCGCTTCCTGCAGAGACGGGAGTGCTCCTTTTCTCTGGTTTGGCATTCATGCGGCAGTATATAACAGAAATAAAAAGAATCTATGGTACGCATTTGCGCAATATAGAAAGAAATGCTCCCAGCCATAATCTACGGGAAAGCGATACCGTCGCCGATCATCTTGCCGTTAGGGAGGACAGAGACAATATGCCGTCCTTTTCCCACAGGGAATTTTCTGTAGCCATTGATGGTAGCGTCGGTGTACAAGGGGACCGTAATGTCCCTTGGTACACCGACGCTAACGTCGGCTGATGCTTATTTCCGGTCGATCTTGTCATGCACGACCTTCTCCGGCCGTTCCATCAGCTGCTCGGGCTTGGAGATGCAGCTCTTGATATGCTTAAAGCCCAGGGCGTAGATAAAGCCGTCGCAGATGCGCTCATCCACGACGAATTTCATGTTCAGATAGGTCTTGCGGCAAAGCTGGCCGTTCCGATCCAGCTCGTGGACTGTCTCCTTGCTGCCGATGGCGCCGAAGATGGAGATGGTGCCGAATTCATAAATATGATGGTAGACCGGCTGCATGCCGATGGATCCCATATTGGTGATGAAAAAGCTGGCGTGGAAGGGGCTCAGATCCGTGATCTTTTTCGGAATCCAGCCGTGGCGGTCCAGGAGCTTTAAGAGGCCAAAGACCAGGGAGATCAGCCAGTTCGGGATCAGGCTTAAGGCCAGCTCCAATTTGTCGAAGTCATTGCGGTTCTCATCTTCCGCCACCTTCTTGGTGCGGTCGATGGGATTGGCCAGGGCCTGGATCTCCTCCGAGACTTCCTTTAATGTAGCCTCCATCTCGAAGCGCGGCATGATGGTGGTGCGCTCGCTGTCGCGCTGCATTCCTTTCATGACCACCATGGAGCCTTTCATCTCATTGCGCGCGTAGATATTGCTGCGGGCGATAAAACGGTTCAGCTCAGGGATCTGGGAATATGCGCGGACAATTGCTGCGAAGATAATATGGTAAAGAGTCAGTCCGGGAATTTCTCCTTTGCGCATTTTGTGCAGGAAATCCTGCGTGTGTGTGATATCGATACGGTCCTCAAACAGCACCCAGCTGTCGGCCTTGCTTTTCATGATAAAAGGAATCAGCTTTCCCATGGGATCCAGATTCCGTACCAGGAAACCGTCATTCCTGTCGCCGAACCGGCGTTTTCTTCCTTCTAAAGGTTTCATTTTATAAATACTCCCCTCATTTGATCTGGCCCTATTTTATACTAAGAGGGAAAAGCTTGTCAACCACAATCCGGGTATTTCCTCTTGTCCCCATCTGTCATCTGTGTTATAGTTAGAATCAGTGCAAGGCGGATTTTGCGCGCCTGCAGTGATGGTATAGGAACTAAGGAGGCAATTTCTGGAATGACAATACGGAAGAGATGGGCTGCGCCTGCGCTTGCCGTGACGGTCTTGCTGGCTGGCTGCGGAGGCGGGAAAGCGCAGGGCGAAGAGATAGATGAGATTAAGGTCGAGGTGGTAGACGGGGCCGGGCAGGAGGAGACGGCTTCAGAGGTGGTCTCGGAACTGGAAGCCTCGATTACCTGGTGGACATATCCGATCTTCGTGCAGGACGAAGGGAAAGAGGACGGGGCCTATGAGCAGACCCTGATCCAGAAATTTAATGAAAAATATCCGAACATCACCGTAGAGCTGAAAGTCCTGGATTACCTGGACGGGCCGGACGAGGTAGAGGCGCTCCTGGCGCTGGAGAACGGCGAGCTTCCGGATGTGCTTTTGGATGAGCCGGGGAGGATCAGCGCCTACGCGAAAGAAGGGGTGCTTGCGGATCTGGACGAGCTGTTTACAGAAGAGGTGGTGTCAGACATCGTAAGCGAAGGCATCTTAAGCGCGTGCCGGAACGGGGACAGCTACGTGATGTATCCATTAAGCGGATCCAACTACGTGATGGCCTTTAACCGCTATATGGCGGAGGGTTCCGGGGCCATGGACATGATGAACTGGGAGGGAGACCGGGCCTGGACCACGGAAGCTTTTGAGAAGGCCCTGGAGCTGCTGAATACGTCTGGATTCAACAGCGGCATGCTTTACTGCTCCGGGATCGCGGGAGATTACGCGACCCGTTCCTTTATCACGAATCTCTATGACGGCAGCCTTATGAATGAGGATATGACCGCCTACACCATGGACAGCGAGGAGAACCGCCAGGCCCTGGAAAAGATTAAGGAATGGATGAAGAAGGGCTGGATTCTGAACGGTTCCGGATCTTCGGGGGCCGACGCGGTGGCCTCTTTTGTGGAGGGAGAGAATTCCTACTGCCTGCTCTGGAGCCTGCCCCAGGCCATCAGCAATGCGAAAGCGCTTGAGGAGAACGGCGTAGATGTGGTCGTGGTGCCCTATCCGTCCGCGGACGGCGTCCCGTCCTTAGAATATATGCTGAATGGCTTCTGCGTATTTGAAAACGGGGATGAGGACAGGCTTCAGGCTTCCCGGTATCTGGTGGATTTCCTCTGCAATGACGAGGCGGTGGCCAAGGAAAATGTAGTGCGCAGCGGAGCATTTCCGGTACGGACATCCATGGGGGATGTCTATGAGGGGATTGAGGAAGCGCAGATTTACGAGGCGCTGATGCCCTACAGCGGCACCTATTATAATAAGGTAGAGGGATTTGAGGAGATGCGCGTCTACTGGTATCAGATGGAGGCGGAGATTATAAATGAAGAATACAGCGTGGAGGATGCTACGGACAGCTTTGTAGAGTACGCGAACAAGACGCTGGAGAAAGAGGATACCGAAGAGGCGAAAGGCACAGGAGATACAGAAGAGAAGGGTGGAGCATGACAGAGATTGGGATTCGCGGGGCGAGGCTTTTGGATCCTCTGCGTGAGACAGAACAGACAGCGGATATTCTGATAAGGGACGGAAAGATTGCGGCCGTAGGAGAACTGCCGGAGGATTTCCATGGGCGTGTGCTGGATGCCTCCGGGCTGACAGCCGCGCCTGGGTTTGTGGATGTCCATGTACATTTCCGGGATCCGGGCCTTACTTATAAGGAAGATATTCTGACGGGAGCTTCCGCCGCGGCAGCGGGCGGCTTCACCACGGTCGTCTGCATGGCGAACACGAAGCCTGTCATAGACAATCCGCAGACCCTCTCCTACGTGCTGGAAAAAGGGAAGGAAACCGGGATCCATGTGCTGTCCTGCGCTGCTGTGACAAAGGGTATGCAGGGAAAAGAGCTTACCGATATGGAGCAGCTTGGAAAATCCGGGGCTTCCGGGTTTACGGATGACGGGAAACCGATCCTGGATGCCGGGCTTCTGCGCGCGGCCTTCCTGGAGGCGGCGCGCCTGGATCTGCCGATCAGCCTCCATGAAGAAGATCCGGCGCTGATTGTGAATAACGGAATTAACCGGGGCGTTGTGTCAGAAAAACTGGGAATCGGAGGCTCCCCGGCAGAGGCCGAGATCTCCATGGTGGAGCGGGACTGCCGCCTTGCGGAGGAGACGGGCGCCAGGGTCAATATCCAGCATATCAGCACGGCAGGGGCCGTGGAAGCGGTGCGCAGATCGAAACAGAGAGGCTCCCGCGTGACGGCGGAGGCTGCGCCCCATCATTTTACACTGACAGAGGACGCGGTTCTTACGTATGGAACCCTGGCAAAGATGAATCCGCCCCTGCGCACAGAAAGCGATCGGCTGGCGGTGATTGAAGGCTTGCGGGATGGAACCATTGATTTGATTGCCACGGATCACGCGCCTCACAGCCCGGAGGAGAAAGCCCTGCCGCTGACGGAAGCGCCCAGCGGAATCCTGGGCTTGGAGACAGCCTTTGCTTTGGGCGTGACGCAGCTTGTAAAACCAGGATACTTAAGCCTGATGGAGCTGATGAAAAAGATGAGCCTGAATCCGGCCAGGCTGTACGGCCTTCCCTGTGAGGGCATCGCGGCGGGAGCCCCGGCGGATCTGGTGCTTTTTGATGAAAACGAAGCGTGGACAGTGGAGCGCCTTCATTCCCGCTCCTCCAATTCGCCGTTCCTTGGATGGAAGCTTACGGGACGGATCCATTTTACAATCTGCGGCGGAGAGATTGTTTACCAGTTATAGGCGGGGCTCTTGCCGCCAAATGACAGCACTTTAGAAAAATACCCTAAGCTTACGGCAGATAGTCCTGCAGGCTTAGGGTATGTGTGTCTTTGCGGATATGCGTGGTTTACGGCTGGGATTCTTTCGAGAGCAGATATTTCTTGAAGCGGACGAATTCCCGGGTTTCCTTTTGGGTCTCCGCTGGAAATCTCTTGTAATCCATCAGCATCTTGGCGCTGGGGCCGTCCAGGGAAATCAGGCTGTGGGAAGGAGTGATGGCAGCGTGTTCCCGGATGATATCGTCTGCCGTCATAATTTTGCTGAAATCTCCAAAAAGAAGCTGATCCGTCGTCACCTGGTATAATTCAGAGAGCGCGATAAGTACAGGAAGAGTGGGAAGCGCCTCATTCCTTTCGTAATTGGAATAGGTCTGGCGTGCAGAATTGATCTTTTCGCTCACTTCTTCCTGGGTGTAATCGAAAATTTTGCGCAGGCGGTACATATTGGCGGCCAGCTTGAGCTCAGGCATTTTGCTTGCTCCTTCCAGAAATAGTGGCATTATTATACCAGCTTCGGGTCTCTCATATACGCAATGGAAGAAAACATAGCATAACGGGATTGAAAATGTCGCGATACGGCGACAAAAGAGAGGCGGCCAGGCGGCCGCCGGGTCAGAATCTTTTCTGGCTTAGGGTGCTGTTGTGATATTCCGTGGACCAGGTGACCTCTTCCCCGAACCAGCCGGGCGCTGAAAAAGTGAGGGCTGCTTCCTCGGATGGAAATTCTACCTCGACCAGCACAAGACCCTCGAATGGCGGGCCAAAGACGTCGAGCTCAGCGGTCAGCCCGGATTCCAGAGGGATGAGATAGCGGCGTTTGCTGATAATATTGCCGTCGGCCTTGGCCTTCAGGTGCGCATAGCTCTCTGCGGTCAGGGGAAGATTATATTCCTCACGGCTCATCAGCCCCTTTCCCTTGTAGGTGAGAATATATTCGCTGTCGCTGCGCCGCACGCGGACTACAGGCTCTGTGCAGAGATAGGCCTGCTCCAGCAGATGGGAGGGATAGTGCTCCAGATCCTCTGGAAGCTGGGCGGCTAAAAATTTGCGTTCGATTTCCATAGGGGTTCCATTCCTTTCCTTGCTTTCCACTTCGGGCAGCGTCGGTGTACTGAGGCGTATTGTCCCTTGTACACCGACGCTGCCCTTGTCCATTAAGGGTAGCATATCAGTCTGGATAATTCAACGATAATTTGTTATAATGAGAAAAACAGACTGAAAAGAGGAGGATTTGTGATGAAAAAAGTGAGTATTTTCCTGGCGGAAGGTTTTGAAGAGGTCGAGGCGCTGACCCCGGCGGATCTTTTGCGCAGGGCTGGAGCTGAAGTCACTCTGGTATCTGTGGGCGGCCGGCGGGAAGTGGCAGGAAGCCATGGGATCGTGGTGACGGCGGACCAGTTGCTGGCAGATATGGATTTTGCGCAGATGGATCTTCTGGTACTCCCGGGCGGGATGCCGGGAACCCTGCATTTGAAGGAATGCCAGCCTCTTCTTGCCCTCCTGAAGGATTTTCATGAAAAGGGAAAAAATATCGCGGCGATCTGCGCGGCTCCCACAGTCCTGGGCGCGGCCGGGCTTTTATATGGAAGGAAAGCCACCTGCTATCCGGGCTGCGAGGACGGGCTGACTGGGGCGGAAGTCCTGACGGACCGCGTGGTCGTGGATGGGAATATCACCACGAGCCGCGGCGTGGGCACGGCGATTCCCTTTGCCCTTTCTCTGATTTCCCAGCTCTTTGAACCAGCAAAAGCAGAAGAGATCCGGGAATCCATCGTGTACGGCCACGGCCCGGCGAAGGTCTGAGACAGACGGCAGAACCGTCCGCGGGATACAGCTGTGTTCCAGTCATTCCCAACATAACTCCGCGCGCCTTTGTACACAATAGGAGCATGGAGGTGATACAGATGACAGAACAGTCCAGATCGAACCAGAACCAGATGGCGGTCCCGGAGGCAAAAGCGGCTATGAACCGTTTTAAAGAGGAAGTAGCAAGCGAGCTGGGAGTGCCTTTAAAGGAAGGCTACAACGGTGATCTGACTTCTGCCCAGGCTGGTTCCATCGGCGGAGAAATGGTCAGAAAAATGATCATGAAGCAGGAACAGCAGATGAGCGGAAAGTAAGAAGCAGGTAAGCATAAAATGTAAAATTTTATCAGGACAAAAAGCAGCCTCCGGCGTGGGAAATACGACGCGCCGGGGGCTGTCTTGCGTCCTGGGAACACACTGCGGGTTCCAGCCCGTTCCAAAGACATAACATAAAATTTACATGCCCTTTACCAGTACATGATAGATAGGAAACAGAAACAGGTGATAGACTTAAAACAGCTATCATCAATCCTGCCGGGAGGAGAGTCTGTTTCCGGCAGGGACAGGAAAACCTGATGTGGATGAGGAGAAGTGCAGATGAAGATAAAAAGCTTTGCGGCAGGTATCGTGGCAGTTCTGCTGGCGTCTCTGGGGCTGTGTGCCTGCGCTGGCCTGCCCGGTTTCGGGGAGAAACAGCAGCAAGAAGATCAGGGCGCGGACGCAGTTATCGGAAGCGGCAGGCAGACATTAAGAATTGTCTCCGGCTCAGAAAACCAGGAGCTGGAACCGATCCTGGAGGAATTCGCACAGGAGAGCGGCATCCGGATAGAGATGACCTACCAGGGTTCGCTGGACATTATGCGGACACTGGAGCAGGAAACCATAGAGTACGACGCGGTGTGGCCGGCCAGCAGCCTGTGGCTGAATGTGGGCGATACGGGACATCGGGTCAAACATGCGGAATCCATCTCCATCACGCCGGTGGTCTTCGGCATCCGCCAGAGCCTGGCGGAGGAACTGGGCTTTGTGGGGCGGGAGGTGTCCGTGCAGGATATTCTGGACGCCATCACCGCCGGGGAACTGAAATTCTGTATGACCAGCGCCACCCAGTCTAATTCCGGGGCCAGCGCCTACATAGGCTTCCTCTATGCCCTGCTCGGGAACCCGGATATGATCACGGAGGAGGATCTGCAAAGCCCCAGGCTCCAGGCAGATATCCAGAGCCTGCTTTCCGGTGTGGATCGTTCCTCTGGAAGTTCCGACTGGCTGAAGGATATGTTCCTGGAGGGCGGCTATGACGCCATGGTTAATTATGAGTGCCTGATCATCCAGGCTAATGAAGAGCTGGAAAGCCGGGGGGAGGAGACTCTTTACGTGGTGTATCCCTACGACGGGCTGACGCTGGCGGACTCTCCGCTTGGCTACGTGGATCAGGGTGACGACGCGAAAGAGGAAGCCTTCCTGGAACTTCAGGAATACCTGCTCTCAGACGAGGCGCAGAACGCGATCCAGAGAACTGGGCGGCGCACTGGCTACACCGGAATCTCGGAGGAGAATCAGGACGTGTTTCGGACAGACTGGGGCGTGCAGCCCGACCGGGTGCTTTCCACCATGAAGATGCCCTCTACAGAGGTGCTGTTCGAGGCGCTGAACCTGTACCAGACGGATTTCAAAAAGCCGTCCTTGAACCTCTACTGCCTCGATTATTCGGGCAGTATGTCTGGAAAGGGAAACGAGCAGCTGGTGGCGGCTATGGAGCAGCTTTTGCTCCAAGAGAACGCGGAGAAGAATTTCCTGCAGGCCTCGAAAGACGAAGTAAATGTGCTGATCCTCTTTGATGACGAGATCCTGGCGGAGTATACGGCTGTGGGCTCCGGGGAGGAGCTGGAAGCCCTCTATGACAGGGTGGCGGAGCAGGAGACGGGATCCGGCACAGATATGTACCTGGCGGCAGACGAGGCGCTGAATATCCTCTCTGCTTACGATCTGTCCCAGTATACGCCTGCCATTATCCTGCTGACAGACGGGATGTCCGGCGGCTCCTATGACATGTTCATGGAGCATTACCAGGCTCTTGGCGTAGATGTCCCGGTCTTTTCCATCATGTTCGGAGACGCGGATCCGGAGCAGCTGGAGGAACTGGCTGCCGCCACGAACGCCCGCGTTTTTGACGGCAGGGAAGATTTGATAGACGCATTTAGAAAGGTAAAAGGATATAATTAATGAAAGATACGATAGCAGCCGCGTTTTCCACTGTACTCGCCTGCGCGGCGTTCCTGTTCCTGTTTCTGGTTCTTAACTGGAATCCTGTAGTGGCGGCTGTGCTTTCCGTCCTCCTGTACTTTGGCTTTGGTCTTCTTTTGAAGCCCAGGAAAAAGCTGGGCGGGATAGACATAGAAAAAATCCAGGGCGGGGAGGAGATGCAGAGGCTTCTTGACGAGGCGAAGAAGGATCTGAAGCAGATCGGGAAAGCGGCCCGCGAGATTACGAACGTCAAAGCCCGGGAGGACGCGCAGGCTCTGGAGGCCTGTGGAAAGAGGATTCTCGTCTATCTGCAGGAAAATCCGGAAAAAATCAGCATGGCCCGCCGGTTCTTTACCTATTATCTCGACACGGCGGCAGGGCTTCTGGAGCGCTATATCCAGATGCAGGAGACGGGGCTTCGCACGCCGGAGATCTCGGAGGCTATGATGAAGACGGCCAGGACGCTGCCGGTGCTGAACGAGGTGTTTGACAAGCAGTTTACGAAGTTTATGGAAGGAGAGCTGATGGATGTGGATGCGGAAATCAGCCTTCTTAGGAATACGCTGGAAATGGAGGGCGGAAGATGAAGGCAAAGATTGCGGGGCTGGTGATTCTTCTGCTGGTGGTCGTCCTGGCGGTGGGCTATACACTGCTTGGAAAAAGCCGGGAGACTGTAGAGATCGCCGGTTATGTAGGAGGGGAGAAGATCGGCCTTCTGGAGGATGAAGAGGTGCAGAGGCTGCTCCAGAGGAAGTACCATCTGGAGATGGATTATTCCAGGGCTGGCTCCATCGAAATGGTGACGGAGGATCATACGGGGATGGATTTCCTGTTCCCGTCCAGCCAGACGGCGCTGGAGATCTATGAGGCACAGTACGGGAACCCTGTGAAAAGCGAGATCGTGCTGAATACCCCCATCGTGCTCTACGCGCGGACGGCCGTCGCGGACGCCCTGCTGGCGGAGGGCATCGCCTGGGAGGAGGAGGGCGTCTGCTACGTGGATATGCAAAAGCTTGCCGCCTGTATCGAGGAGGGGACGCCCTGGTCAGAGATCGGCCTTCCGGAGCTTTATGGAAATGTAACGGTGTCCACCACAGATCCCACGAAATCCAATTCCGGAAATATGTTCGCAGGCCTCCTGGCCAACACCCTCTGCGGCGGCACGGCGGACGAGGACTCCCTTGGGGCGATCCTTCCCCGGCTCCAGACGATTTTCAGGAACCTGGGCTATATGGAGAGCTCTTCCTCTGATCTGTTCGATCAGTTCCTGAAGACGGGCATCGGGGCTAAGCCCATGGTGGCTGGATATGAAAACCAGCTTCTGGAGTTCGCGGCGGAGGAGCCGGACACCTGGGAACAGGTGAAGGGGGACATCCGGATCCTGTACCCGAGTCCCACGGTCTGGTCTTCCCATGTGTTCATCGCCCTGGATGAGGCTGGGACGGCGGGAATCGACGCCCTGATGGATGAGGAAGTACAGGAGATGGCCTGGAACCGCCATGGCTTCCGCACAGGCGTGGACGGTTTGGCCTCCGGGACGGAGCAGTTCGGCGTGGACGGCGTGGCAGGCCAGGTGACCCGTGTCATGAATATGCCTGACGCGGACACGATGGAGCGCATCATAGAAGCGCTGGAGTAAAATATCTGGAAAGGGCTGCGCGGCAGAGCGCAAGGCCCGGAAAAAGGAGGATGGATAATGGCAGAACAGATCAGCCTTAAGGCCCTGGCACAGAGAAAGAACGCGCAGGCAGCGGTTCTGGCGCAGCCGGAGACCCCGGCCCAGATAGAGTCGCAGATCGAGGAACTGACGCCGGAACAAAAGATCCGTGTGAATGAACTCAAGGAAAGCATTGATCTGATGGATTCCCAGGCGTCGATTCAGTACGGCGTGGGGGCGCAGAGAAATATTTCCAGCTTCGCGGATAATATCCTGACGCAGATCCGCAGCAAAGACAGCGGCTATGTGGGAGATATGATGTCAGAGCTGATGCTCAAGGTCAAAGATGTGGGCGTGGATAAGCTGGGAGAGGAGAGCTTCCTGGACAAGATACCGCTCTTAAAGGACGCCTCCCGCAGCATTCGGAAATTCATGCAGCGCTACGAGACGCTGGAGGTGCAGATTGACCGCATCGAGGGTGAGCTTGACAGGGCGCGGATGGAGCTTCTGAAGGATATCGGCATGTTTGACGGCCTGTATGAGAAGAACCTGGATTATTTCCGGGAGCTGCAGGTCTACATCGTGGCAGGGGAGGAAAAGATCCAGGAGATCCGCACAGAGACACTCCCGGCGCTGCGGGAGCAGGCCCAGGCCAAGGGCGATCCCATGAGCGCCCAGCTGGTCACGGATTTTGAGGATACGGTGAACCGCTTTGAGAAAAAGATACACGACCTGAAACTCAGCAAGACGATCGCCATCCAGACGGCCCCCCAGATCCGCCTGATCCAGAACAATGATAAACTCCTGGTGGATAAGATCCAGACAGCAGTCCTTAACACGATCCCGCTCTGGAAGAGCCAGATTGTCATCGCCCTGGGCTTAAGCCGCCAGCAGAGCGCGCTGAAGATGCAGAGGGAGGTGTCCAACGCGACGAACGCCCTCCTGAAAAAGAACGCGGAGCTCTTAAAGCAGAACACCATCGATGTGGCGAAGGAATCCGAGCGGGGCATTGTGGACATCGAGACGCTGAAGAAGGTGAACGCCGATCTTATCGAGACGATCGAGGAAACGATCAAGATCCAGCAGGAAGGACGCACAGCCCGGCAGAACGCGGAGACCGAGCTGGCAGGCATTGAGAACCAGCTGAAAAACGTGCTTCTGGAGACGAGGGGCGCAAAATAGAGAACTGATTGTGAAAAACGCCAGCCGGCTTCCCTTCGGCATGGCGTTTTTTTGCGCGCAGGTACTTGATTTTTACAGAAGGCCCATGCTATACTATTACAATGACTGCAAGTGTGTGCATTTCCAGCACGGCGGGCCGGGGAGGGGAGCTTCCGATACCGGCGGGCAGTCCTGGACAGGATACCATTTAAGGAGGAAAATAGAAAATGAGTTTACAGGTGGAAAAATTAGAGAAGAACATGGCAAAGCTGACGATTGAGGTGTCGCCCGAGGAACTGGAGGGCGCTCTCCAGCGTGCTTACCTGAAAAATAGAAAGCAGATTACCATTCCGGGCTTCCGCAAGGGCAAGGTGCCGCGCCAGATCATCGAGAAGATGTACGGATCGTCCTTTTTCTACGAGGACGCCGTGAACGAGCTGATTCCGGCCGCCTACGAGAAGGCTGTGGATGAGTGCGAGCTGGAGCTGGTGTCCCGGCCGGAGGTCAGCATCGTGCAGATCGAGAAGGGCAAGCCCTTTATCTTTACCGCCGAGGTGGCTGTGAAGCCGGAGGTAGAGCTTGGCCAGTACAAGGGCATCGAGGTAGAGAAGCAGGATACCACGGCGACCGACGAGGAAGTGGACAAAGAGATTGATAAGGAGCGCGAGAGCAATTCCAGATCCATCACCGTAGAGGATCGCCCGGTGCAGGACGGCGACATGACTGTGATCGATTTCGAGGGCTTTGTGGACGGAACCCCGTTCGAGGGCGGAAAGGGAACAGACTATCCGCTGACCATCGGATCCGGCGCCTTCATCCCGGGCTTTGAGGAGCAGCTGATCGGCGCGGAGATCGGAAAAGAGACCGAGGTGAACGTAAGCTTCCCGGAGGATTACCACGCAAAAGATCTGGCGGGAAAGCCGGCAGTATTCAAGTGCACTGTAAAGGAGATTAAGGTAAAAGAGCTTCCGGAGCTGGATGACGAGTTCGCCCAGGACGTGTCTGATTTTGATACGATGGAAGAGTACAGGGCCGACGTGCGTAAGAAGATCGAGGAGAGAAAGGCAGCTTCCGCGAAGGCGAAGAAGGAAGACGCTGTCATCGAGAAGATCATCGAGGGCGCGAAGATGGAGATCCCGGACGCTATGGTGAAGACCCAGGCGGAGCAGGGCGTGGATGAGTTCGCCCAGAGACTGGAGATGCAGGGCATGTCCATCGAGCAGTACCTGCAGTACATGGGCGGCAGCGTTGACGCCATGGTAGAGCAGTATAAGCCCCAGGCGCTCAAGAGAATCCAGAGCCGTCTCGTCCTGGAAGCAATCGTCGCGGCGGAGAACCTGGAAGTATCTGACGAGGAGCTGGAGGCAGAGTACAGCCGCATGGCGGAGCAGTATAAGATGGAAGTGGAGAAGATCAAAGAGATCTTTGGTGACGCCGATAAGGCGAACATCCGGGAGGATCTGGCGATCCAGAAGGCAGTAGAACTGGTGACGGAAGCTGCTGTCGAGAAATAAGAAGGGAAATGATAAGCATGATGAATATGAGTTTGGTACCTTATGTCATTGAGCAGACCAGCCGGGGAGAGCGTTCCTACGACATCTATTCCCGCCTGCTCAAAGACAGGATTATCTTTCTGGGAGAGGAAGTGACAGACGTATCCGCGAGCCTGGTGGTGTCCCAGCTTCTGTTCCTGGAATCTGAGGATCCGAACAAGGATATCAGCCTGTATATCAACAGCCCCGGCGGTTCCGTGACCGCCGGCATGGCGATTTATGATACCATGCAGTATATCAAGTGCGACGTGTCCACGATCTGTATGGGCATGGCCGCCAGCATGGGAGCCTTCCTGCTGGCAGGCGGCGCGAAGGGCAAGCGCATGGCGCTGCCCAACGCGGAGATTATGATCCACCAGCCCTCGGGCGGAGCCCAGGGCCAGGCCACAGACATCAAGATTGTGGCGGATCATATCCTGAAGACGAAGAAAAAGCTGAACGAGATTTTGGCGGCCAATACAGGACAGCCGCTGGAGGTCATCGCGGCGGATACGGAGCGCGACAACTATATGAGCGCCGAGGAAGCCGTCGCCTACGGCCTGATCGACAGCATTGTGACTAAGAGAGCGTAAAAGGAAGAGATCAATGGCCAGAATGAGTGATGATAGGATAAGATGTTCCTTCTGTGGAAAGACAGGGGATCAGGTACGCAAGATGATTTCGGGTCCCAGCGGCATCTATATCTGTGATGAGTGCGTGGAGCTGTGCGCGGAGCTGATCGAGGAAGAGCTTGGCCAGGAGGAGCTGGAGCGCGGGCCTGAGGAGATCAACCTTTTGAAGCCCAAAGAGATCAAGGAATTTCTGGATGAGTATGTCATCGGCCAGGAGGAGGCCAAGAAGGT
>CALWBB010000067.1 GCA_944375885.1 uncultured Merdimonas sp. | reverse complement strand
CCTGTCTGAAGTCCGGTAAGGTTGAGAGAGCATAACTTTAAGATTTGAGAGTAACAGCAGGGCTGCTGCCGGGTATCTGGCATGCAGTCCTGTTTTTTATTTTTTTACTATCCGATCTATTCTAATCATTCTCATTCACATACTTACCGCAAGAAAAAACGGAAGCAGCTTCCCGCCGCTCCCGCCTATCCGTCTTTTCAAGCAATCTCTATTTTCCGCATTTTCCCCCGGAGGAGAACAGGTTATATCCCACAAGGATCAGGGAAAAGGCCGCCAGGGCACGGACAAACCAGCCGTTCACAGGCATGAAGAAGGTGGTCAGTATCCCTACCCCGATCCAGAACATTACAAATCCAAGCAGCTGCTTCATATGGGCTCCCGGCGCAAACGCTTCTTATCTTATCTATATGCCGGAACCGCCCTCCCCGATACCGAAAACCTGCCTGGCTGCCCTGCCTTTCATCCGGGCTCCTCTGCCAGCGCTTTCCGCCTCTACTTTTCTTCCTTCTCGATATCGTCCACCGCGTCCTGGATCGCGTCCGCCACCGGGCTGCTCTCCTTCTTTCCGCTGGTGAATTTGTTCACGAAATCCGGCACCATATCCAGAATCTTCGTCACCGTATCCTGGTTTTTCACGTTCACCAGCTTCGTCACGCCGCCGGAAATCACCAGAATCGCGCTGGGGGAAATCTTCGCCCCCATGCCGCCGCCGGCGTTCTGCTTCTTTTCTCCCGCGAAGGCCCCGGCCCCCACGCCGAAGGATACGTCCACAAGCGGCAGGATAATGGTGTCGCCGACAGTCACCGCGTCGCCCACCACGGTCTTGGTAGAGATAAAGCTGTCCATTCCCTTAAAAAGAGATGCTACGGTGGTATCAAAATTATTATTCATAAGAAAAAGCCTCCTTATTATTCTCTGCTTTTTGTTCTTTCGTCTGACGCCGCAGGCCCGGGCTGTCATCGGTTCAGCTTCCGGTACACATAGCGCACGTTCTTATCCCGGTACAGCCTCCAGGCGATCCGCAGAACCGTCATAACCCGAAGCCGTCCCTTCAAAGACAGCTCCCCTTCCAGCACCGGCTTTTCAAAATCCGGATCTATCCTTACATTATCCATAAAAAGCGGATAGAATATACCGATGGCCCCGAGAATCTGCCCGGTCAGCGCCGGATCCTCCGTCCCGAAATGAAGCTCTCCCCGGATTTTCCGCGGCAGCGCCTGGCCAAGCAGGATTCCCGCCTGCTTCCATACGAGCCTTGCCGCAGCCTTCGTCCGCTCATCCAGGGCAAAGGCTTTCATTTCCCGGTATCTTTTTACCATTCGCTTTATTTTATCACAGAACCTCTGGAATGTACATTTCAGATTTTTTAATTTCCGGGGAATTTTCATAAAGAACCGGATAACGGCGCGGAAAAAACGGAGCAGCTCCCGCAAAAACCTGGAGAAACGGCCCTCCGAAGCCTCGTCCCCGGGTTCCTCCCTTTCGCATTTCTCAAATCTTTCCGCCTCTCCCATTCCTTCCGGTTTCGCAGGCTCTTTCCGTTCTGCGGTTTCTTCCGGTTCCGCTGCCCGTTCCACAGCTCCACCCGAAGCTGGCCAAACCGCCGCTTCTGTCTTCCCCTGCGGCGAAGCCTCAAATTCTTCCTTTTTCCCGGCGCTTTGCTCTGTCTTCTTCTGAACCGGTTCCCGGAACGCCTCTTCTTCTCCTTTAAGAGGATCCAGAACCGTAAAGCCCAGAATTTTTACTTTTATCTCAAGCTCCCCCTCCTGAAAGGAAAACGGAATGCAAAGAAGGCGCAGAAGCCAGCTTACCCTTCCTTCTGCCCGGCATTCTCTGCTGCTGCGGATCCCATAAGCCCGGTAGCGCACCGGCACAAAGAGTACCAGAAGCAGGAGAAGAAACGCAAATCCCAGAAGAGCCGCTAAAAGAATCCCTATTATTTTTATAATCAGAAACAATATCTGCAGCATCTATCTCTCCTGTCCTGCCTGTCCGAAATATTCCCGCACCCGGAACGCGCCCGTCTCCCGGTAGATATCCTCCACCATGCAGCGCACCATCTCCAGGGCCTCCTCATAGCCGGAAGCGATGCCTACGATAAAGGGATTCTGCCGGTAAAAAGCTGCCTCCTTCAGATGGGCTGCATGAAAAATATCAAAAAGATTGTCTGGGTTGGAAGCCAGGGCGATAAAGTATATCGCAGCCATTCCGGCTCCGCGCTCGGCCTTCCTTATAATCTTTTCCTTTTTTGCGGCTGTTTTATCGCTCAGATATAAATGTTCGGCCCACTGCATTGGTCGCTCTTCCTTTCCTTTGCAGGCAGGGAAAAAGGCGTCTCCCGCTGATGCTTCGGATTTTTCCTGCAAAAAACCGCGAAACAGGTGTGAAACGCCTTCCGCCCTCAGAAATACTTCCTGCTGCCCCAGAGATTGCTCTTTTTCAGATCCAGGTATTCATTGTAGGCCCGCTCCAGAATCTGCTTTTCATTGGAAAACTTCAGCAGATGATAAGCCTCATGGTACTTGTAATACCCAGAATCCACAAAGTACTCTTCACGCTGTGGTTTGCTGTAATAATTGTCCGCCATCATCAGGTACCAGTGTACGTCCTTCTCCACCGTGTCCTCCGGAACGGAAAAGGAATACTGGCTCTTGCCGATATACTTGATGATGGAAGCTTCTACGCCAGTCTCCTCGCGTACCTCGCGCACTGCCGTCTCCTTAAACTCCTCTCCCGGCTCGACAGTCCCCTTCGGCAGAACCCAGCCCTCGTACCGGTTCTTGTAATTCTTGTACAAAAGCAGGATCTTGCCACGAAATATTACCACACCTCCACAACTGGTTGCCTCGATCATTGCAAAACCTCCTGTCCTGGTGTGTCTTGAATATACTTGTACTCAGTATACCCCTTATCTTTTGGTTTGGCAAGCCTAACTTATCGTTCCTTCCTCTCTCTTCTATTTACAAACGCCGGGAAACGTGATAAAGTTAGCTGGAATCTATGCCCTGTCTCCTGCGGGAAGCGGGGCGTCGAATATGCTATTTTTAAGGAGGGGGAGCACAACCCAATGAATACCAACACACAGACCGCTGTGGGCTATCTGCCCGATGAGCGGCCCACCTTCATCAAGCTTTTGCTGTACGCGGTTCAGCAGGTTATCGTTATGTTTCCTGCCACAGTTACCGTGGCGCTGATCACTGGCTTTCAGGTCTCCACGACCATTTTCGCCAGCGGCCTTGCCACTGTCTGCTTCATTCTGATCACCGGCCGGAAAATCCCTATGTACTACGGTTCTTCCTTCGCCTATCTGACAGCCATCTCCAGTATGGTGGCGGCAGAAGGTACGGCGGAGCAGATCGCTTCCTTTGAGGCTACGGGAATTCTTCCCACAGAGCTTATTTCCTACGCGCAGTTCGGAATCATGCTGTCTGGCCTGGTGTCCATCGCCGCCGGACTTCTGGTGCGCTTCTGCGGCCACAAGGCGGTAGAGCGGATCCTTCCGGCCTCCATCACCGGCCCGGTCGCCATGATCATCGGCCTGACCCTGGCCGGGAACGCCCTTTCCGACGCAGCGCCCCAGGCTATGGAGGGCGTAAGCGGAAGCAGCTGGGTATGGGTGATATCACTGATTACGCTTTTGTCCACTATCCTCTTTTCCCGCTATCTGAAAGGCGTGCTTGGACAGCTGCCCCTTCTTCTGGGCGCTCTGACCGGCTGCGTCGCCGCCGCCCTGCTCTTTCTCATCGGCGGGCCGGAGCTGAACCTGTTCCGGCAGATGCCTGCAGAGGCGCTGGCCGCTTCCGCCTGGAAGCTTGGCGACGGCTCGCTGTTTGCCCTGCCGGCCTTTTCCCTGCCAAAGGTATCCTGGCCGGCTGTGGCGGCTATCATGCCCATCGCCATCGCTACGATCCCGGAGTCCACGGCCCATATTTACCAGCTTGATATCTACATCAACGAGCTGGCCCGCAAAAAGGGCAAAAAACACTACCACATGGCCAGCCTGCTTGACAAGAACCTGATCGGAGACGGCATCTGCGACATGATTTCCGCTGTGGTGGGCGGCCCGGCAGGCACCAACTACGGAGAAAACATCAGCACCATGGCCATCACGAAAATCTTTTCCGTATCCGTGCTGACAGCGGCCGGCGTCATCGCCATGATCGTCTCCATGTTCACGCCGCTCATCCGCATCATCTACGGCATCCCGCTGGCCGTCATCGGCGGCCTGGAGGTCTATCTCTTCGGCGCCATCGCCGCCCAGGGAATGGCCATCATGATTGACAAAAAGGTGGATATGTTCTCCTCCAAGAACATTGCCGTCATCGCCTCCGTCATGGTCATCGGCATCGGCGGAAATTATGCCTTCGGCGGGAACATTCCCTTCTTCGGACTGAACGTTCCCTGCATCGCGGGCGCGGCCATCTTCGGAATCCTGCTGAACGCCCTCCTCTCCATTGGGGAAAAGAAGCAGGAAGAAGAATAAGCCCGGCAGAACCATCTATCTGTAAATCGGCAGCGGAGCCCCTCGGGGCTCCGCTTTTTCTGTCCTTTCCCCTTATATATGGCATTTTTACTGAAAGAGGTCTGAGACCGCAAGCTTCATCTCCAGAATCCGTAAGACGGACTCCTCTATCCGCTCCTCCGTGATCTCCCCGCTTTCCACCGCCTCCAGCACTGCGGGGATCTGGGTCTTAAAATCCGTGCAGCAGAGCAGATCGTTCCCAGCCTGCACCGCAAGCACGGCAGCGTTTCCGTCGTCTGTGAAATCCCGCACCCCATCCATGGCCAGATCATCCGTCACGATGACGCCGGTAAAGCCCAGCTCCTCCCGCAGGATTTCATGCACGCGCGGGGACAGGGAGGCCGGCCGTTCCCCGTCCATGCAGGAGACGATGTTGTGGGACACCAGAACCATCTGGGCCCCGCTCTCGATCCCGGCTTCAAAAGGCAGAAAATCCGAAGTCTCAAAGGTCTCATAAGGGCGGCTGTCATAGGCGATCCCTGTGTGTGTATCCGCATTGTTCCCATAGCCTGGAAAATGCTTCAGCACACAGAGCATCCCCCGCTCCCGCATCTTCTCCACCACAGTTCTCACATACTTCGCCGTCAGCTGCGCGTCCTGTCCGAAGCTACGCTCATAGATAAAGTCGGCTGGATTCTCCGAGACATCACAGACGGGGGCGAAGTTCACATTGACGCCAAGGCCCTCTAAAAGCTCACACTTTTCTTCCGTGTCCCGCGCGACAGCCTCAAAGCCGCCCGCCTGGTAAAGCTCCTGGGGCGATGGAAATGGCTCAGCCCGAAAGGCCGGATAACGGCTGATCCGCGTCACCGTCCCGCCTTCCTCGTCTACGCCAATCAGCATGGGAATTTTTGAGACGCTCTGATAAGATTCGATATCTGCCTGCACAGCCTCCGGAGTCTTCCCTTCAAAATCCCGGGCAAACAGGATGTACCCGCCCAGATGGTACTGCCGGGCTTCTGACGCTGCCTCCCCTGCCGGGCAGCGGGCAATGAACATCTGCCCCACCTTTTCTTCCAGAGTCATTTCCTCCAGAATCTCCCCCGCCCTCGCCTCCAGCAGTTTTTCCTCCGCGAAGTCCTCTTCCTCCTGCTCGGACTCTTGCGCACCGTCCCGGGAATGCTGCCGCGAAGCTTCCTGGCTTCTAAGAATCTCCTGCAGTTTTTCATTCATGCCCGGCACTGCTCCTGCCTGCTGTTCTTTTGACGGGCGCAGCAGGAAAAACAGGCCTGCCGCCGCTCCCGCGCACAGGAGAAGGCAGCAAAAAACCAACAGCACGTTCCAAAGAAAAATTCTCCTGCCTCTCCTATTGCGTTTTCTTCTCCTTCTTCTTCGTTTGTCTGCCATACTTACCTCTCCTGTCATCCACTCCGCGTGTGCCGTTTAAAGTCCTGCGGCGGAACCATCCTTTTGCCTGTCTGCGCAGGGACGAAAGCTGCCGTCAGGAAGCCTGCTGTGAATACCAGGCAGAAAATACCTGACGGGCGATGGGCACCGCGTACTCGCTTCCGGAACCCTTTTCCTCCACCAGCACGCAGACCGCGATATCCGAATCGCCGGTATCCGAAAAGCCCACGAACCAGGCATGGCTCTTGCTCTTATCGCTGGTGTACTCAGCCGTACCCGTCTTTCCCGCTACGGGAAAGCCCAGATCGTTTAATTTTCTCCCTGTTCCATCCTCCACCACAGCCTTCATGTACTGCGTGAGCGTCTCAGCCTCATCCTCCGTCATCAAAGTCCCATATCTTTGCGGGCTGTAGGAATCCACGGTACCTCCGCTGTAGTTCTCTACGCGATCCAGCACATAGGGCTTCATCAGCACCCCGTCATTGGCGATGCACTGTACAAGCATCGCCATGTGAAGGGGAGAAGCCACCGTCTCACCCTGGCCGATAGCCGTCATCATCCGCTCCGCAGGGGTCGCTGCGCCGTCCAGGGTAAAGGAGCTTTTGGAATACGTCAGGTCGAACGGAAGCTCCTTGTTAAAAAGAAGACTTTCGCAGGTATCCGCAAAAGCTGTCTCGTCCAGCGACAGGCCGATGGACGCAAAGGCGGAATTGCAGGATTTCGCAAAGGCTGTCGTCAAATCCTCCTGCCCGTGGGATGTCCCTCCGTAACACCGGATTGTATAATTTCCTTCCGTCAGGCTGCCGCCGCAGCGGAAGCTGAAATTCTCATAATCTTGATTCTCCCGCATATATTCCAGAAGCGTCACAATCTTAAAGGTCGATCCCGGCGGGTAGAGGCCCTGGGCAGCCCTGTTATAGAGGGCGCTGTCCGTATCGTCCTCTGCGGTCAGCCTGTCCCAGTCCTCATTGATGCTTCCCGGATCAAAATCCGGTTTCGACACCATGGCCAGAAGCTTTCCTGTCCTGGCCTCCAGTACCACCACCGCCCCCCGGCTGTTCCCCAAAGCGGAGTAGGCCGCCTCCTGAAGCTCTACATTCAGGGTCGTCACCACATTGTTGCCCTGATCCTTTTGCTCGCGGATGTCATTCTGAATCTGTTCAAACGCAGAAATATCCGAGGTCAGAAGGCTGAAATTCGCCAAATTTTCGATTCCGGTTCTTCCTCTCGTAGAATAGCCCACCACATGGGCGAACCGCTCCGCGTATGGATAGACCCGCGTCTCTGTCCCATCCTCAGCAAGCTTCGTCTCAGCCAGCACCGTTCCGTCATCTGCCAGGATGCTGCCGCGGATCACTTTCTCAGCAAAAGCATCCTGCCTGGAATTATAGGGATTATTGATGACGTCCTCGCTCAAAACCGCCTCAAAATAGACAAAATACCCGATCATCAGGGTGAACAGGCCAATAAACATATAAGTAACCACAGCCAGCTCATGGTTTTTCTTTTTTCCGCCCTTTTGGACTGCCTGCGTTCCCTGGCCGGGCGCTTCCTTCCCCCGTTGTTTTAGACCGCCTGCGTTCTTCCTGTTTCGCTTTTCTGGCTCTCGCCCTTGCTGCCCGTTCCCGTTCTTTTTCAATCTCCAGCTCCTCGTCTTCCTTTAAAAGATACATGCCCTGTATAACCGCAAACATCATAACGCTCGACACAATGGAACTGCCCCCGCAGCTTACCAGCGGCAGCGTCACTCCCGTGGAGGGAATAAAGCGTATGGCTCCGCCGATAGTCAGAAACACCTGGAAGCCATAGAGCGTCCCAAAGCCCAAAGCCGTATATTTGTAAAAATTATTTTTAATCTGCATGGCGATGTTCACAAACATAATAAAACAGCTCATGCAGATCAGAATCAGGCAGATGGCGAAAATCCCTCCCAGCTCCTCGGCGATGGCTGAGAACACAAAATCCTCCTCCACCACAGGGATCTTGTTCGGCATGCCCTGGAAAAGCCCCATACCCAGCCAGCCCCCCGTTCCGATGGCAAAGAGTGACTGGGTAATCTGATATCCCTCATTGTCAATGACGCTGAAGGGATCTGTCCAGGCAAGCACCCGGGCCCGCACATGATAAAACAGCTGATAACCGGCAAAGGCCGCGGCCACGCCTGCTCCCAGGCCGGCCAGGAAATACCGTCTCTTTTTCGACGCCACGTACAGAACAATCAGGTAGGTGACAAAGAACAAAAGGGCTCCTCCCAAATCCCGGGAAAAGACCAGCACCAGCACATGGAGGGCCGCCAGCGCTGTCGTCAGCGCCACGTCCCGGAATTCAGTGCTTTTTGACAGCCGCGCAGCGATAAAAAATACAAACGTAAGCTTGACAGCTTCTGTAGGCTGAAAGCTGAAATTTCCGATCACCAGAGACAGGTTTGCTCCGGAATCCTCTGTCCCCACAAAGGCCACTGCCAGCAAAAGCAAAAGGCCCGCCGTCCCATAAAGCCAGGGGAGCCTTTGCAGGAACGCGCACCTGCGGATCAGCACCGGGACAACCAGGGACAGGATCAGAGCCGCAGCCGCGATCTGGAACTGGCGCACCGCCCGGTCAAAGGAAAGCCGGGTCAGGATCACGAAGCCCACCATCAAAAGGAAACACATATTGTTCAGCACCAGCCGGTTAATCTGCGGATAAATCAGCCGGGTAAACACCAGCACAGCCTGCAGCAGAAAAACCTGCAGCAGATAAAAGATCAGAATCTCTACCTGCCAGGTCTGGATGAAAATGACGCCAAAAGCGAGCAGATGTATCAGGAAGGTGAGCAGGTTCTGCACCCTCCATCCATGATTGATCTCCTCCTGGTTTTTTTTGCGAAGTACAGAATAACACAGAAAGGTATACATCGCTATGAGGAGGATGAATACATATCTGGATAATTCCACAATCAGATTGATCATAGCTGTCTATTGAACTCCCCGTTTCAAGTGTCCTTTCGTATATCCGCCCTCCGGCTTCCCGGCCTGGCCGCCCCGGCAGAAGACCTGTACAAAATCCGCAAGAATCCGGCGCGTCTCTTTCCTGCTTTCTATGGTAAAGCAAAGCCGCAGGCTGTCCGGGGACAGTCTTTTTACCTCTTCCTGGCTGTACAGGAGGCAGAGGGGCTCACAGTTATAGATGACGTTATAACAGAACCGGCAGTAGTTTGCCACTGGAAATTCCTTCTGGTACCGATCCGCAAGCGTCCGGCGGACCGGGCGCCGGTCACAGCCTTCCACGGTCTTGTAAAGGCAGCCCGCCGTCGTCATGAGGGGCAGGCGGCCGTACGCGATAAGCTCGCTTTCCCTGCAGCCAAGCCGCGAAAGCTCCCGCCCGTTAAGCTCCAGGGGCAGGGTGTCCCGCAGGATTTTCTGGCTGTTCCAGAACCGCCTTGCTTCCTGGTTCCAGGCATAGAGGCTGTGATCCGCAATCAGCGGAATCTCCCAGCCGCAAGCCTTTAGGAAACCCAGTTCGTCGATATTTTTCACCACGGCCGCGTCAAGGCCCGCGTTCTTCAAAAGCTCCAGCCGTTCCAGAAAGTAATTCCTGGCTTCCAGCCGGAAGATATAGGGAAGCACCAGGACGCACTCCTTCCCCGCCTGATGGCAGGCAGCCGCATATTCCCCAAGCCTTGAGAAATCCAGCCTTTCGCTGGTCAGATACACGCTCTTTACCTCCGGATACGCCAAAGCTTCCGGCAAAAGCTCCGGATTTTCCAGCGAAACCCGAAGTGGGAAACTCTCCCTGCGCTTTTCCAAAGGAGCCTCCTTTACGTCCTTTCCTTCCCTTTCCAACGGCGCGATAACGTCTTTTTTGTCCCGGAAGCTCTTTAAAAGACAGGCTTCCTCCAGTTTTTCCAGGGCCTCTCTGCGGACGCGGTTCAGCTCGCCCACCGGACAGAAAACTCCGCCCTCCAGCCGGATCTCCAGCTTATCAAAGACAAAGGGGGTATCTCCTGTCTTTCCAAGCTGCCTCTCCAGATCTTCTCTTGTCATCGGCTGCTTTCTGGCCTTCTGCGCGCTGGCGCCTGTGACACAGACCTCCGTATCTTTATATTTTACTGCAAATTCCACAGGAAATCCCTCAGAAATCCTGAAGATTCCCTGAATTTTTTCTTTGCGGTCCTTTTCCAGGTATTGTTTATGGAGCCGCCCTAAAAGCGCTTCGTACTCCTGCTTTTCCCGCACCGCCCGGCGGTCCTTCTCCCCAAAATGGCCAGGCTTTGCAAGAGACATCAGTTCCCGCCCGTTATGCGTCTGATAATACCCCCTGGAAAAGCCTCCCCGGTTGTAAAGCGCCAGAAGCTCGGCGTAGTCCTGCGGCTCCACCCGACAGCGCTCCTTTCCGTATTCCAGATACCGATCCAGGTATTTGCGGTAAATGCGTACCACGCCTGCCGTATATTCCGGCCGCTTCATACGTCCTTCGATCTTCAGGGAGCAGACGCCCGCTTCCAGTATCTCAGGCAGAATCTCTATGGTACACATGTCCTTCGGGCTTAATAGATAGCTTTCCTTCGGGCTATTTAGCACGCGCTTCCCATCCTTCCACTGATAGGGCAGGCGGCAGGGCTGGGCGCAGCGTCCCCGGTTACCGCTTCGTCCGCCCAGCATGCTGCTGAACAGGCACTGGCCGGAATAACAGTAACAGAGGGCTCCGTGGACAAAACTTTCGATTTCAACATCTACCGTATCGTGGATCTTGCGGATCTCCTCCAGTGACAGCTCCCGTGCCGTCACCACACGGGCTGCTCCCTGTTCCTTCAAAAAGGCAGCGCCGTCCGCGCCCAGCACTGTCATCTGGGTGCTCGCGTGAAGAGGCAGATCTGGAAAAACCTCTCTCAAATAGGCGAATACGCCCAGATCCTGCACAATCACTCCATCCAGCCCGCTCTCATAGTACGGCTTCAGATAGACGCCCAGTTCCTCCAGCTCTTCCTCTTTTAAAAGCGTATTGACCGTAAGATACAGATCGCAGCCATGAAGATGGGCAAAGCGTATCCCATCACAGAGGCTCTTTTCATCAGGATTATCCGCGTAAGCCCTGGCCCCGAACCGGCTGCCTCCGATATACACCGCGTCCGCGCCCGCGTTCACCGCAGCCCGCAGGCTTTCCAAAGATCCGGCAGGCGCCAGAAGTTCTGTCTGATGTCTCATAACTCCTCCTAAAGGCAAACAGCCCTCTCACAGGATAAAACAAAGCGTCAAAGCCCTGAAACTGCATCTGACGCTTCTGTCTTCTCATTTGTTGTTCAAATGGTGCCCCTGCTATCTCCGCCGGCCCTGGCCATGATTCTGCCGGGACGGATTCTGGTTCTGGTTTGGAACCTGATTTTGAGCCTGGCCCTGGTTCTGCGCTGTCTGCGCATGTACAGAGCCAGAGGAGGGCGCCAAAACCGCCCCGCCGTCTCCGTCCAAGGCTGCGTCTTTCCCGGAAGCCTTCGCGTCCTCCAGCTCCTTCAGGCGCTTTTTCTGCGCCTCCACTTCCTTTTTCAGCGCCTTTTCTTTCTCACGCAGGTCGTCCAGAGCCTTCTTCTGATTCTCCAAAGCCAGCTGGGCCTCTATGAGATCGTGGCGTACACTGTAGAGCTCCCTGTCCTTCTTTTCCAAATCCGCAGACAGCTTCTCCGCCTGACGCCTGGATTTGAAAAAGTCGTCAGCAAGATTCATATTCAGCAGAAGCTGCTTCTGATCGGTATTCTGCTTCCGGTAGCCGTCCGTCTTCTGAAGCTCTGACATCTTGTCATTCAGATAGACTGCTATCTGATGCAGATATTCCGGGCTTTCATACCCGCTGATCTTATACACCCGCCCGGCGATCACTACCTCTGCGGTATTCTTCATAGCCATACTGCTCACTCCCATTTTCCATCATTGTAGCACATTCAGCCGCCCTGCACAACTCCGAGATGGCGGTATCCCAGCTCTGTGACGACCCGGCCCCGGGGCGTCCGGTTGATAAACCCTCTCTTGATAAGGTAGGGCTCGTATACGTCCTCTATGGTGCCCGCGTCCTCGCCAATGGCCGCCGCCAAAGTGTCAAGCCCTACCGGGCCTCCGGTAAATTTCTCCAGCATCGTATTCAAAATCAGGCGATCCGTCTGATCCAGCCCATAGCGGTCCACCTCCAAAAGATCCAGGGCAAAATCCGCGATCTCCGCCGTGATCCTTCCATCATACTTCACCTGGGCAAAATCCCTCACCCGCTTCAAAAGCCGGTTTGCCAGACGCGGCGTCCCCCTGGAGCGGCGGGCGATTTCCAGGGCTCCCAAGGGTTCGATCTCCACCTCCAGCACCTCCGCAGAGCGCAGTACAATGGTCTGTAATTCTTCTTCTGTATAAAATTCCAGATGATGCACCACGCCAAAGCGATCCCGCAGAGGAGCCGTCAGAAGGCCGGCCCGGGTAGTCGCCCCAATCAAAGTAAAATGAGGCAGATCCAGGCGGATGGAACGGGCTGAGGCCCCTTTCCCAATGACAATATCAATGGCGAAATCCTCCATGGCCGGGTAGAGCACCTCCTCCACCTGCCGGCTCAGCCTGTGGATCTCATCCACAAAAAGCACGTCTCCCTCCGAAAGATTATTGAGGATAGCCGCCAGCTCCCCGGGCTTCTCGATGGCCGGTCCGGAAGTCACCTTCATGCGTACCCCCATCTCGTTGGCGATGATGCCCGCAAGCGTCGTCTTCCCAAGTCCCGGCGGGCCATAGAACAGCACGTGATCCAGGGCCTCGCCCCGGGCCAAAGCCGCCTCGATATAGACCTTCAGATTCTCCTTTGCCTTTTCCTGGCCGATATACTCCTTCAGCGTCTGGGGACGCAGACTATATTCTGTGCGGATATCCTCTTCCTGAATCTCTGTCGTAATAATCCGTTTTCCCATGTCCTGTCACTCCAAAATGCGGCGAAGTAAGCCAAAGCCGCCTAAAAACTCATAAATTTGAGGGCTGCCTTCAGAATGTCCTCCACATCCATGCCATCTGCCGTCTCCACCTGGCGCACCGCCTTAAGGGCTTCCGACGAGGAGTAGCCAAGAGCGGTCAGCGCCTCCACTGCCTCGTTTTTAGCCTCGGTAAGTCCCGCAGAGGGCGCCGCCTGATCCCGCAGCTTCTCCCCTGCCAGACGGGCCTCGAAGGCTTCCTCCAGGCTCAGCTTGTCCCGCAGCTCCAATATCAGCTTCTTCGCCGTCTTAAGCCCGATGCCGGGCGCCTTCGAGATAGCCTTTGCATCGTCCGCCAGCACCGCGAAACGCAGATCATCGGAAGACAAAGCCGACAGAATCCCCAAAGCCCCCTTCGGCCCGATGCCGCTGACCCCCAGAAGCTGTCCGAATAATTTCCTGTCCTCACGGGTAAAAAATCCGTAGAGAACAAAAGCGTCCTCACGCACCTGCAGATAGGTGTAAAGACGCACTTCCTCCCCGGCTTCTGGAAGCAGTTCCAAATCTCTTCCTGACAGATAAATCCGGTATCCGATCCCGCCGGCCTCCAGAACCGCCGTCCCTTCCTCCGGCTCCACATACTCCAGCCGTCCCCTGACATACGCTATCATTGCTGTCCATCGTCTCCTCATCAGCTGCCCTAAGCTGGCAGGGGCAGGCCCCCTGCCAGCTTAGGGCAGCGCTTTTTCATAGCGTCGGTGTACAAGGGGCAATACGCCTCAGCCCTGTAAATTCGCCTGTTTTCTGCGTTATCCTCAGTCGGCG
>CALWBB010000066.1 GCA_944375885.1 uncultured Merdimonas sp. | reverse complement strand
ATGGTATCATTTATCGGGGCGGGCCCGGGAGATCCGGAGCTTCTGACCATCAAGGGAAAGAAACTGATCGACAGCGCGGACGTGATCATCTACGCGGGTTCTCTGGTGAATCCGCAGGTACTGGCGGACGCCAAGCCGGGCGCGGCCATTTACAACAGCGCGGGCATGACGCTGGAGGAAGTGCTGGCAGTCATGAAGGATGCCGAGGAAAAGGGCCTCAAGACAGTCCGGGTACATACCGGGGATCCGGCGGTGTTCGGAGCGCACCGGGAGCAGATGGACGCCCTGGAGCGCATGGGGATCGCGTATGAGGTCATTCCCGGCGTCAGCTCGTTTCTGGCGACGGCGGCGGTGCTGAAAAAGGAATATACCCTGCCGGGCGTGAGCCAGACAGTGATCCTGACCCGGATGGAAGGGCGCACCCCCATGCCGGAGGGCGAAAAGCTTAAGGATTTGGCGAAGCACCACGCCACTATGGTGATTTTTTTAAGCGCAGGTATGATGGACGAGCTGGCCGCCACCCTGCGGGAGGAATACCGGCCGGAGACCCCTGTGGCCGTGGTCTATAAGGCCACCTGGGAGGACCAGAAGATTGTGCGGGGCACCCTCCTGGACATTGCGGACAAGGTACGCGAGGCAGGCATCCGAAAGACAGCCCTCACAGTGGTGGGCGATTTCCTGGGAGACGAATACGAGCTGTCGAAGCTTTATGATAAGACCTTTACGCACGAGTTCAGAAAGGGAGTAGACGCGTCATGAGTATCCGGCTTGTCAGCATCAGCCATAAGACGGCCCCGCTGGAGATCCGGGAGCTGTTCGCCTTTACGAAGGAGCAGCAGGAGGAGCTGATGCGGGCGCTGATTTCCGAAGGAGGAGCGGCGGAGAGCGTCGTCATCGCCACCTGTAACCGGACGGAGATCTATACTTATTATGAGGCAGGAGAGGGGCAGAGAAAGAATCTCTTCACGCTTCAGCAGCAGCTGATTTTGCGGGAGGCGGGAGCGGGAAGCCGCCAGGACGTGGCGGATTATCTGCGGTTTTATCAGGATGAGAAGGCGGTAGCTCACCTGTTTTCCGTGGCGGCGGGGCTGGATTCCATGGTAGTGGGTGAGGATCAGATCCTCGGCCAGGTCAAGAAGGCCCAGGAACAGGCCCAGGAGGCAGGGATTGCCGGCAAGTATCTGAATACCCTGTTCCGCTACGCGATCACCTGCTCCAAAAAGATTAAGACGGAGACAGATTTGTCCAAGACGGCGGTCTCCACGGCGACCCTGGCGGTCAAGGCGGCGGACGAGGCCCTGGGCGGCCTGGCGGGAAAGCATGTGATGGTCATTGGAGGCACCGGCCAGATCGGAGGCATCGTCCTGAAGAACCTGTACAGCATGAAGGGCCTGCATATCTACAGCACCATCCGCAATGTGACCCTGACCCACGACGCCCACATGAAGAGCGAATCCAATACCTTGATTGACTATAAGGAACGGTATGAGTACCTGGATCAGATGGACGTGGTGATCAGCGCCACAGCCAGCCCCCATTATACGCTGACCTGCGCCCGGGTGAAGGAAAAGCTCGTGACGGACAAGCCCCGGGTCTTTGTGGATCTGGCGGTGCCGGTGGATATCGAGGAGAGCATCGCGGGGCTGCCGCGGACGTTTTTTTACAACATGGATGATTTCGAGGAGCTGGCCCGGGCCAACAACCAGGCGAAAAAGCAGGCGGTCCGCCAGGCCGGCGAGATTCTTGAGGAATATCAGAAGGATTTTATGTGCTGGATGATCTTCCAGCAGGCGGTGCCGCAGCTTCAGGCGGTCAAGGCCTGGATGGAGGAGGAAGCGGAGAAAAAGGGGCTTGGCCGGGCCATTGACAAGCTCTTTTACCGGATCCGGGAAAACGCGGATCCGGAAGAGCTGAGAGCTTTTTTGCGCTGTATCCGGCCGGAGGAAGCAGGAGGAAAATAGGATGGGGAAATTATACGTGGTGGGCTTCGGCCCGGGCGGCTATGAGCATATGACCGTCAAATGCGTCGAGGTGATTAAAGAGGCAGACATCGTCACAGGCTACACGACCTACGTGGAGATGCTGAAGGAATTCTTTCCGGACAAAAAATATCTGGCGACGCCGATGATGCAGGAGGTCAAGCGCTGCCGGATGGCGGTGGAAGAAGCCATGAAGGATCAGACCGTGGCGATGGTAAGCTCCGGAGACAGCGGCATCTACGGCATGGCAGGCATCATTTACCAGGTGGCGGAGGAAATGGGCGCGGAGATCGAGATCGAGACGGTGCCGGGCGTGACGGCGGCCAGCGCGGCAGCCTCCGTCCTGGGAGCGCCGCTGATGCATGATTTCGCGGTGATCAGCTTAAGCGATCTGATGACGCCCCTGGATTTGATTATGAAGCGGGTGGACTGCGCGGGACAGAGCGATCTCATCGTCTGCCTGTACAATCCCAAGAGCAAAAAGCGCACCGGCTATGTGGAGCAGGCGGCGGACATCCTGATGAAATACCGGGATCCGAAGACTCCGGTGGGGATCGTGCGCCATGCGGGCCGCAAGGGGGAGAGCAGCCAGATTACCACTCTCGGGGAGCTTAAAAACGCGGAGATCGATATGTTCAGCGTGGTGCTGATTGGAAATTCTCAGACCTATGTGAGCGGGGGACGCATGATCACGCCCCGGGGCTACGTGCTGGAAAAGTAAGGAGAGGCTATGAAAATTCGGATAGGAAGCAGAAAAAGCAGGCTGGCCCTGATTCAGACGGATCTGGTGCGGCAGAGCATCGAAGCGGCGTTCCCGGAGGCGGAGATCGAGATCGTGGAAATGTCCACGAAGGGGGACGAGCTTCTGGACCGCTCCCTGACTTCCTTCGGGGGAAAGGGCGTATTTACCAGGGAGCTGGAGGAGGCTCTTTTGCGGGAGGAGATCGATCTGGCCGTGCACAGCGCCAAGGATATGCCCATGGAGTTTCCGGAGGGCCTGGGGATCGGCGCCGTGCTTTCCCGGGCAGACGCAAGGGACGTGCTGGTCACAAAAGACGGGACGGCCGCCGCAGAGCTTGCGCCGGGCAGCGTTGTGGGAACCAGCTCCCTGCGCCGGGAGCTGCAGATCAAGGCGTTGAATCCTCTGGTGCAGGTAAGGCTTCTGCGGGGAAATGTACAGACGCGGCTGCGAAAGCTGAAGGAAGGCCAGTATGACGCGATTCTTCTGGCGGCGGCGGGCTTAGAGCGCCTTGGATTGACAGAGGAGGAGGGCGTCCGGCTGGAATACCTGGATCCGGAGACCTTTCTTCCAGCGGCAGGCCAGGGGATTCTGGCGGTGGAAGCCAAGGAGGGCAGGCTCTCTGAGGTGCTGCAGGCCATCCACTGCCCGGAGGCGGCCCTGGAGCTTATGGCGGAACGGGCGTTCTTAAGGGCCATCGGCGGAAGCTGCAACGCGCCTGCGGCGGCCTTAAGCCGCCTGGAGGGCGGAGCGCTTCACATGAAGGTGCTGTTCGCCCCGGATGGGGAGCGGATCCGAAAGGCAGAGGGAAGCTGCACTCTGACAGAGAAGCCAGAAGAAAGCAAAGCGGCGCAGGCAGGGAATCCGGACGGGGACGCCTGTGAAAAGGCCCGCGCCCTGGGAGAAAGCCTGGCCCGGCGGGTCAAGCAGGGAAAGGTCTGGCTTCTGGGAGCGGGCCCCGGAGACACAGGGCTTCTTACGGTAAAGGCCCTGGAGTGTATCCGCAGGGCCGACGTGCTGGTCTACGACAATCTGGCCTCCGCGGCAGTCTTAAATGAAGCAAAGAGAGACGCGGAGCTGATCTACGCGGGCAAGCGGGCGGATAAGCACCATCTGCGCCAGTTCGAGACGAACGCCCTTCTGGTGGAGAAGGCGCTGGAGGGAAAGAACGTGGCCCGGGTCAAGGGCGGCGACCCCTTTATCTTCGGGCGCGGCGGCGAGGAAGCCCAGGAGCTTCGCAAAGCCGGCGTGGAATTTGAAATCATTCCCGGCGTATCCTCCTCTTACGCGGCCCCTGCCTACGCGGGGATCCCCGTCACCCACCGGGATTACGCTTCCTCCTTCCACGTGATTACCGGGCATGAGAGCGCGGACAAGGAAGGAACCGTGCTGGATTACAAAACGCTGGCGAAGGAGGAGGGAACCCTGGTGTTCCTGATGGGGCTTCGCAATCTGCCCCATATCGCCTCTCAGCTGATGGAGCACGGTAAGGATCCGAAGACCCCTGCGGCTGTGGTTCAGGAGGGGACGACGGGACATCAGAAGGAAGCCTTCGGCTGCCTGGAAAATATCGCGCAGAAGGCCAGGGAGGCAGGGATCCAGACGCCTGCCCTCACCGTCATCGGCGGTGTGGCAGAGCTTGGAAGAGAGCTTTCCTGGTCTGGCGGGAAACCGCTGTCCGGAGCGCGGGTGCTGCTGACAGGCACCCCGTCCATGTGCGGGAAGCAGAAAAGCGTGCTGGAGGAGGACGGCGCGGAGGCGCTTCCCTTCAGCCTGATTTACACGGAGGAGCTGGAGACGCCGGAACTTGAGAAAGAGCTGGAGGCAGGAGGCTGCACCTGGGCGGTCTTCACCAGCCGGAACGGCGTGGAGCTGTTCCAAAAAGCGCTCAGAAGGCTCCGGATCGATCTTCGCAGGCTCTCGTCTCTGCGCTTCGCGGTGATTGGAGAGGGAACGAAGGCGGCGCTTTCGGAGGCTGGCATCTATGCGGATTTTGTGCCCTCCCGGTATTCCAGCGCGGACCTGGCGGCCGAGTGGATCCCCACGCTGACGGCGGCGGATAAGGTGCTGCTGCTGCGGGCCCAGGAGGCTTCCTCTGAGCTTCCGGACGCCCTTTCGGAGGCCGGGATTTCCTATCGGGATCTTCCTCTCTACCGGACAGTCCGGGATGAAAGAAAGGCAGAGGAGCTGAACCGTCTTCTGCCAGAGGCAGACTACGTCACCTTCGCCAGCGCCTCGGCGGTGAAGGCTTTCGCGGCCATGATCCCGGAGCCGGAAAAAATGGAGGCAAAGGCCGTCTGCATCGGCCCGGTGACAGAAAAAGCCGCGAAAAAGGCGGGCATTCCCGTCTATGCCAGCGCCGTAACCTATACGGCGGAAGGGATGCGGGACGTGCTGAGGAAGGACAGAAAATATGGAAGAGTATAAAGAGGGCCCCGCATTTCTCCACGGAGGAGATCTGGAGGGGGCGGCGGAAAAAAGCGGGCGATCCGCGTCAGAGCTTCTTGATTTTTCGGCGAATATCAATCCGCTGGGGATGCCTCCCGGCGTCCGGGAGGCCGCCGCAGAAAGCCTCGACCGGGCGGTCTTTTACCCGGATCCCTTCTGCAGGCGGCTCCGGGCCGCTCTGGCAGAGTATACGGGCTGGAAGGAGGATTACATCCTCTGCGGGAACGGCGGCGCGGATCTGATTTACCGCCTGGTGTACGCCCTTGGCCCGAAAAAGGCCCTTGTGACAGCCCCGGCTTTCGCGGAATACGAGGAGGCCCTGAACGCCGTCGGCACGGAAATCGTGTTCCACGGGCTGGGGGAAGGCTTTGGGCTTACGGAAGCCGTGCTGGAAAAACTGACGCGGGATCTGGATCTGATGTTCCTGTGCAACCCCAATAACCCCACGGGCCTTTTGACGGATAAAAGTCTTCTTTGCAGGATTCTGGAAAGAGCGCGGGAGCTGGATATCTGGGTCTGCCTGGACGAATGTTTCCTGGAATTTGTCCCGGATCCCAAAACTTACTCCGTCTCCGATCTCTTGGAGGAGTACCCGAAGCTTGTGATCCTCAAATCCTTTACCAAGCTTTACGCCATGCCGGGCCTGCGGCTGGGCTACGTACTGTCTTCCGACACCTGGCTTTTGAAATGGATGCGGAAGGCCGGACAGCCCTGGGCGGTATCAGAGCCGGCCCAGGCGGCGGGGATCGCGGCGCTTTTGGCGGAGCGGGACGGCTTCCGGGAAAGGACGGCGGCCTTTGTGGCAGAGGAGCGGGCTTATCTGAAGAAGGGGCTGGAGGAGCTGGGCTTCCTCGTCCTGGACGGACAGGCCAATTACCTGTGCTTCCGGGCTCCGGGAGAGGAAGGGCTGACAGACAGGCTGCTTTCAGAAGGCATCCTTCTTCGTTCCTGCGCCAATTACCGGGGAATGGGAAGGGACTATTACCGGGCGGCAGTCCGCGCCCGGAAGGAAAATGAACGGCTGCTGGCGGCCCTTGGAAAGGTGTGCGGAAAATATGAGTGAAACAAAACGCAAAGCAAAGGTCATTATGGTACAGGGAACCATGTCCAACGCCGGGAAAAGCTTCCTGGTGGCGGGACTTTGCCGTGTATTTATGCAGGACGGGTACCGGACGGCGCCCTTTAAGTCCCAGAACATGGCCCTCAACTCCTATATCACAAGGGACGGGCTGGAGATCGGCCGGGCCCAGGCCATGCAGGCGGAGGCGGCGGGAATCGAGCCCACTGTGGAGATGAACCCGATCCTGTTAAAGCCCACCAGCAATGTGGGAAGCCAGGTGATCGTAAACGGCGAGGTCTTGGGTAATATGAAGGCTATGGACTATTACGCGAATAAAACCCAGCTGATTCCCGAGATCGAGAAGGCCTTCCAGAAGTTGTCCGACGAGTACGACGTCATCGTGATCGAGGGGGCGGGCAGCCCGGCGGAGATCAATCTGAAGGAAAACGACATCGTAAATATGGGCATGGCCCGGATCGCGAAGGCTCCGGTGCTGCTCTGCGGCGACATCGACCGGGGCGGCGTCTTCGCGTCCCTGTACGGCACGGTGAAGCTTCTCACGGAAGAAGAGCAGGCCATGATCAAAGGCCTTGTCATCAACAAATTCCGGGGCGACGTGGAGATCCTAAAGCCCGGTCTTTCGATGATCGAGGAGAAAACCGGGATTCCGGTGGTGGGCGTGGTGCCCATGACGCCCCTGGATCTCGACGACGAGGACAGCCTTTCAGACCGCCTGACCCACACAGGGAAAAAGGGCGGCATCGATCTGGCGGTGATCCGCCTGCCCCACATTTCCAATTTCACGGATTTCAACGTCTTCGAGCGCATGGAGGGCGTGTCTCTTCGCTATGTGGGAAGCACAGAGGAGCTGGGCGTCCCGGATCTGATCTTCCTTCCGGGCACCAAGAATACCATGGACGACCTGGCCTGGCTGCGGGAATCCGGCCTGGAGGCGGCGGTTCTCAGGTGCTCCGCCCAGAAGATCCCGGTGGTGGGAATCTGCGGCGGCTACCAGATGCTGGGAGAGCTTCTGGAGGATCCGGACGGGGTGGAGCACGGAGGAACCATGCGGGGCATGGGGCTTCTCCACACGAAAACCGTATTTTCCAAAGCAAAAACCAGAACCCAGATTCAGGGACAGGTGACAGACGCCGGGCGCTGCGGCGAAGCCTTCCAGGAATTCGCCGGGAAAACCGTGCAGGGCTACGAGATCCACATGGGCCGAACCGAAAAGACGGGCCCCTGCCGGGAAATGATCCTGCTGGAGGACGGACGGCTGGACGGCCTTTCCAACCCGGAGGGAACCGTATTTGGCACCTATCTCCACGGCATTTTCGATTACGGGGATCTGGCGGCCATGGCGGTCAGCCGCCTGATGCGCAGGAAAGGCATCGACCCGAAAAACTGGCATTTCGATCCCGAGGAGCATAAACGCCGGGAATATGACAGGCTGGCGGCCCTGGTGCGAAGCTCGCTGGATATGAAACGAATTTATGAGATATTAGAGGCAGGGATATAGCATGTTAGAAAAGATAGAAATCGTAAAACCCATGGAAATCGAAAAGAGGAGCATGGAGATCATCACAAAGGAGCTCCATGGGCGCACCTGGCCGGAGCCGGAGTTCTCGGTGGTGAAGCGCTGCATCCACACCTCGGCGGATTTTGACTACGCGGACAATCTCTGCTTCTCCGAGCGCGCGGTGCAGGCAGGAATCGACGCGCTGAATGCGGGAGCTTCCATCGTGACGGACACGAAGATGGCGGCCTCCGGCATTAGCAAAAAGCGTATGGCGGAGTGCGGCGGGGAAGTTTACTGCTTTATGTCCGACCCAGATGTGGCCAGGGCCGCGAAGGAGCGGGGCTGCACCCGGGCGGCAGTCTGCATGGAAAAGGCCGCAGAGCTGAAAGAAACTCTTATCATCGCGGTGGGCAACGCGCCCACGGCCCTGATCCGCCTCTATGAGCTGATTCAGGAGGGCAGGATCCGCCCGGCCCTGATCATCGGCGCCCCGGTGGGCTTCGTAAACGTGGTGGAGGCAAAGGAACTGATTATGACGGCAGGCGTGCCTTATATCGTCCCGAGAGGGCGGAAGGGCGGCAGCAATATCGCGGCAGCCATCTGCAACGCCATGCTGTACCAGGGAGGTAGATAAAGCATGAAACTAGAAGAGTACATCGGACAGATCCGCCCCTTCGACCAGAAGGCCGCGGACGCAGCCTGGGACTGGTGGGATTCCCTCTGCAAGCCCCTGCGCGGCATGGGGATGCTGGAGGAGATGATCGTCCAGCTGGCGGGGATCTACGGGACAGAAAAAATCGACAGCCTAAACCCCGTGGTGGTCATCATGGGTGCGGACAACGGCGTGGTAGCTGAGGGCGTCAGCCAGACCGGAAGCGAGGTGACCGCCCAGGTGCTGGAAAACATGGGAGATCGCATCTCCTCCGTCTGCATCATGTCCCGGGTGGAGGGACTCGAGGTCATCCCGGTAAATATCGGCATGTTTACCGACGGAAAGCATCCCCGGATCTGGAACCGCCCGGTGCGCTACGGCACCGGAAATATCGCGAAGGAGCCTGCCATGACAAGAGAGGAGGCAGATCGCGCCATTGTCACCGGAATCGAGGTGGTAAAGGAGCTCTGCGGACAGGGGTACCGCATGATCATCACCGGGGAAATGGGAATCGGCAACACGACGCCCAGCTCCGCCATCGCCTCCGTCCTGCTTTCCAAAGACCCGGCAGAGGTGACTGGACGGGGAGCCGGCCTTTCCAGCCAGGCCCTGGAGCATAAGATCGAAGTGATCCGCCAGGCCATCGCCGTCAACCAGCCGGACAAGGACGACATCCTCGATGTGGTCTCCAAGGTGGGAAGCCTGGACATCGCAGGCATGATCGGCTGCTATATCGGCGGGGCCGTCATGGGCGTACCCGTCCTCATCGACGGCTTCATTTCCTCCATCGCGGCCTACTGCGCGGCGAAGCTTTCGCCCGCCTGCAGGCCCTACATGGTGGCGACCCACTGCTCCGCCGAGCCCGCAGGCCAGATGATGCTGGATGCCCTGGGCATGAAAGCGCCGATCCAGGCCGGGATGCATCTGGGCGAGGGCACCGGGGCCGTGACCGCCTACAGCCTGTACAAATACGCCCTGGCGCTGTACAATGGGCTGCCAAGCTTTGGGGAGGCGAAGGTGGAGCAGTACCAGCATCTTGCATGAGCTTTCTGGATCCTGTGTCCGTCCCTTTTCGTACATCTGTGTGCCCGGAGACGGACTAAAAAGCAGTCCGCCCCGGAGCACACATCTGCCGCAAAGAGGCCGTACACATGGATTCCAGAAAGCTCCACGTAAGATCGCTGGCGTAAGGCTCCTTCAGGCCGACTAAGAATGCAGGCATCACGGAAGTGCAGGTAAGCGGCGGGCCAGGGGAAGAATGCACTTTGTCAGGCCAGGGGAAGAGGATATTTTGTCGGATTTGCCGGAGGCCAAAGAGAGAATGCACTTTGCCGAGTCTGCCGGAGAGTTGGGGATAAAGGGATAATACGAAGATGAAAATTCATGAATTTGGGAGCCGTGATCTGCCCCATGTGATGCTGATTCACGGCGGCGGGAACGCCTGGTGGAACTTTCTGCGGCAGGCGAGGGCTTTGTCGGAGCGTTACCATGTGATACTGCCGACCCTGGACGGGCACGGGGAAGAGTATAAGATACCCTATCGCTCAACGGAAGAGAGTGCCGATAAGCTTTTGAAATACTTGGACGATTGCTGTAATGGACGCCTTTTTGCCCTGTGCGGGGTGTCTCTTGGAGGGCAGATTGTCATGGAGCTTCTGGCGCGCAGGCCGGATTTGGCAGAGAAAGCGGTCATAGACGGAAGCCTGTGCTATCCGAATCCGGGGCTGGCAGACTTTTGCATCCTGACGGTGCGCCTTTTTGGAAGGCTGATGTTCAGTGAAAAGGCCTGCCGCTTTCAGCTAAAGCTTATGGATCTCTGGCTGCCGGAAAAGATGCGCTACCCAGCGGAGATCCAGGCTTATTATCTCCAGGACATGCCCAGACTTCCAAGGGAAACCCTGTACACAATGTATCGGACTTATATGGCATACTATCTAAAGGAAGGCGTAAGAGAAAGCCATGCGGAGGTCCTGTACTGCTATGGGGAGAAGGAAATGAAGTGTGTGAAGAAATCCGCGCGGCTCTTCCAGTCGCTTCATCTCTCCTGCCGCATATACGAGGCAAAGGGCTATGGACACGGATACCTCTCCGTCTATCTACCCGGCGAGTGGCTGCAGATAGTCGTCCCATTTCTAAAATCTCAATCTTAGAAGAGGGATGACCAGCCCCACCAGCACGGAAGTAGAGGTTAGGTGAAATGAGACAGCGGCCAGGGAAAACGTACAGCATGTGTCTCTGCGGATCGAAGCCTTTCCCGCAGGGAACCCTTTGAGGACGCCGGTGCTTAGGCGGCCGGGGCGGTCTTTTTCCGGGCGCCTTACGCATCCGCTGCGTCCGAGAGGAGCGAAAGTGTGTTCCCTTCGAGAAAGAAGAGTGCGATATGCTAGATAGGTATATATATAAAAACAACAAAAAAATGCGTATGGGCTACACCACTGGTTCCTGCGCGGCTGCAGCCGCAAAGGCCGCGGCCTGGATGCTTCTTGGGGGCGGCGTGCCGCCGGAGGTGGAGCTGATGACGCCGAAGGGCATTGCCCTTCGGCTGGAGGTGCTGGATCCGAAGCTTACGGCGGGGGAGGCCTCCTGCGCGATCCGAAAGGACGCCGGGGATGACCCGGATGTGACGGATGGACTGAAGATTTACGCGGCGGTCCGGAGGATGGAAGGGGCAGGCGTGCAGATCGACGGCGGCGCGGGCGTGGGCCGCGTGACGCGGCCCGGGCTGGAGCAGCCTGTGGGGGCGGCGGCCATCAACAAGGTCCCCAGGCAGATGATCCGCGAGGGCGTGGAGGAGGTCTGCGGAAGGTTTGGATATGGGGGCGGAATCTCCGTGACCATTTCCATTCCCGGCGGGGAAGAGCTGGCGGCGAAGACCTTCAATCCCCGCCTGGGCATCGAGGGCGGAATCTCTGTGTTGGGAACCAGCGGGATCGTGGAGCCCATGAGTGAAGAGGCGCTGATCGAGACGATCCGGATCGATATCAAAATGCAGCTGGCCGGGGGAAGGAAGTATCTGGTTTTGGTTCCGGGCAATTACGGGCTGGATTACCTGAACGAATTTCACCCGCAGCTTCTGAAAACCTCCGTGAAGTACAGCAATTTTCTGGGTGACGCCATCGACGCGGCGGTGGAATACGGGGCGAAAGGGATTCTGCTGGCAGGCCATATCGGGAAGCTGGTGAAGCTGGCCGGAGGCATCATGAACACCCACTCCCGGAACGCGGACAGCCGGATGGAGATTCTGACGGCCCATGCGGCGGTGCTGGGGGCAGAACAGGAGACGGCGAAGGCCCTGATGGACTGCATTACGACGGACGAGGCGCTGGAGATCCTGAAAAGAAAAGGGCTTCTGGAGGGCGTGATGGAGCGTCTGCTGAAACGGATGGAGTTCTATGTGGATCACAGAAGCGGCCACAGCTTGGAGAGAGGAATCCTGGTCTTTTCCCAGAGGGAGGGAACCCTGGGAGAGTCGGGGGATGCCCGGCGGATCCTTTCCTGCCTGCAGGAGGAGCTGGGAAAGCTGTAAGAGGAGCTGGGAAAAGGAGAACCGGATGGAAGAGAAAAAATATGCGGTGATTGCCTTTACGAGGGCGGGCAGCCGGCATGCGCTCCGCATTGCCAGGGCGCTTGAGGAACGGGGAGCCGTCTGCGCGGCTTATGGAAAGGGAAAGGAGGCCGGGCAGTGGGGCACGCGGCCGGTGGAGGAGCCTCTTGGGGAGTGGGCCAGGCGGGCCTTTCAGGAGTGCGCCGGGCTGATTTTTATCGGAGCGGCCGGGATCGCGGTCCGGGCCGTCGCCCCCTTTGTGGTGAGCAAGGCTTCGGATCCGGCGGTACTCTGCATGGATGAGCAGGGGCGCTTTGTGATTTCCCTCCTGTCCGGCCACCTGGGAGGGGCCAATGAGCTGACAAGAGAGATCGCGGCCCTGACAGGAGCCGTCCCGGTCATCACCACGGCCACGGACGCGGGGGGCCGTTTTTCCGTAGATGACTTTGCCCGCCGGGAGAACCTGTATCTGGATGATCTGAAGCTGGCAAAGGAGGTGGCGGCGGCGGTGCTGGAGGAGCGGCCCATCGGCCTTTACAGTGATTTTGAATGGTGCGGCCAGATCCCGCCGGAGCTTTCCATGCAGAAAAAAGGAGAGCTTGGCGTCAGCATTTCCCTGGATGAGGCGTACAACCCCTTTCCCAGGACCCTCCATCTGGTGCCCCGGATCACGGTTCTTGGGATCGGCTGCAGGCGGGGCGCGTCGGCGGAGCAGATCGAGGCGGCGGTGAAACGGGTGCTGGATCAGAACCAGATTTCCATGAACAGCCTGGCCAGGGCGGCCTCCATCGACGTGAAAAAGGAGGAGCCTGGCCTTCTGGAATTCTGCAGGCGGCGGCAGATCCCGCTTATGACCTATACGGCGGAGGAGCTTTTGTCCGTGGAACCGGAGGAGGAGCTTGCGGAATCGGAGTTTGTAAGACAGACGGTGGGCGTGGGAAACGTGTGCGAGCGCAGCGCCCTTTTGGCTTCCGGCAGAAAACGGCTTCTGCAGGGGAAGACGGCAGGGGACGGGGTGACGGTGGCCCTGGCGCTGGAAGAATATACGGTGAATTTTGGGTAGACATGGGAAAAGGAAGAGACAGGATGAAGCAGGTAATCGTATTTGCGGGGACGACAGAGGGAAGGATTCTCGGAGAATGGCTGGCGGCGGAGGGAGTAGAGACGCTCTGCTGCGTGGCCACGGAATATGGAAGAGAGCTGATGAAGCCGGAGCCTGGGCTAAAGGTGCTGGAGGGACGGCTTTCGGAGGAGGAGATGGAAGAGCTTTTCAGGAAGGAGGGCAGTCCTCTGGTTCTGGACGCCACCCATCCTTACGCCTCCGTGGTTTCTGAAAATATTCATGAGGCCTGCAGGAAGGCGGACTGCAGATACTTGCGCCTCATCCGCTCCTCTGCCAGCCTGGAAGGGGAAGAAAGCATTCAGGTGACAGGAAGCGTGGAGGAGGCGGTGGAGTGGCTTTCCAGGCGGGAGGGCAGAATCCTCGTCACGACCGGAAGCAAGGAGCTTTCAAAATTTACGGTCCTTCCGGATTACCAGGAGCGCGTGACGGCCAGGGTCCTGGCTACCCCGGAGGTGGTGCGCCAGTGCGTGGAGCTTGGGTTCCCGGGCCGGAACCTGATCTGCATGCAGGGGCCCTTTTCAAAGGAAATGAACCTGGC
>CALWBB010000065.1 GCA_944375885.1 uncultured Merdimonas sp. | reverse complement strand
GTGAAGGTGCCCGAGGAGCTGTTCCGGCAGTTCGGAGCGAAAAAGGTCACAGCCATTCCGGATGTGGAGGAAGCGTTTGACGAGGCGTTGAGGGAGCAGGGAGACGGCATTTTATTCTGCGTCGGTTCCCTGTATCTGGTAGGAAATATAAAGAGTATTTTGGAGACAAGGAGGTCCGCACATGATTGATTTTGAAGAAGAGCTGAAGAAATTTCATCCGAGCCTTGAGGTAGAGCAGGTAGAAGAGAATGTGTATAAGAATAAGCCGAAGGATATGACGGATCTTCTGGACGAGATGGTGAGGGAGCTAAAAGGCACAAGCCGCTACTAGTTTGGCGGACGCGGTACTGGAAAATCAGAAGATGAGGACCGGGGAACAGGATTTTGTCAGAGGAGGAACCTATGCGTTGTATAAAATGTGGAGCAGTGCTGACCGATCCCGGCTACTGCAGCTCCTGCGGAACAGAGATTAAGATCTATGAGAGGCTCATCCGGCTGTCCAACACCTATTACAACATGGGTCTGGAAAAGGCGAAGGCACGGAATCTTTCCGGGGCTGTGAGTGACCTTCGCTACAGCCTTGAGCTGAATAAAAACCATATACAGGCCAGGAACCTGCTGGGCCTGATCTGCTTTGAGGTGGGCGACGTGGTGTCGGCCCTGACCGAGTGGATCATCAGCAAGAACCTGGAGCCGGAGAAGAATATCGCGGACGAGTACATCAACGCGATCCAGGCCAATCCGGCGAGACTTGAGACGATCAATCAGACGATTAAGAAATATAACCAGTCCCTTTTGTACTGCCAGCAGGGCAGTGAGGATCTGGCGATCATCCAGCTGAAGAAGGTGCTTTCCTTAAATCCGAAGCTGGTGAAGGCCCATCAGCTGCTGGCCCTCCTCTATATCAAGACGGAGGAATACGAGCGGGCGGGCCGGGAGCTTCGGCGGGCGCTGGCCATCGACAGGACAGACAATCTTTCTCTGCGTTATCAGGCGGAGCTGGAGGAGCTGACCGGAAAGCCCGCAGGCCGGGAGCGAAAGCCGGAGAAAGAAAAGGAGACGAAGAAACCGGATATTATCTCCTATACCAGCGGAAATGAGACGATCATCATGCCGGCTGCCTATAAGGAAAATACGGGCGTGAACGTGATTCTGAACATTTTCATCGGCCTGGTGGTGGGCGTAGCCCTGATGTGGTTCCTGGCAGTTCCGGCCAAGGTGCAGTCTGTCCGCAGCCAGGCGGCGGAGCAAATCCGGGAGTACAGCGATCAGCTGGCGGCCCGGCAGGCAGAGGTCAATGAGCTGCAGAGCCAGCTCGACGCCCTGCAGGGAGATCCGGAGGCACAGGAGGAGGCCCAGGAAGAGGCAGGAAATAATTACGAGCTTCTGATAGACGCCTATACGAGCTTCCAGGCGGAGGATCTGGAGGGAGCCATGTCAGCCCTCGACCAGGTGGATCCAGAGGAGCTGTCTGAGAACGCGAGAAGCATTTACAACCAGATCTATGGGAATGTACACGCCGATGAGATCCAGGCGCTCTTCGACGCGGGTGAGGCTGCCTATAATGCGCAGAATTATGAGGAGGCTGTCACGAACCTGCAGAGAGTGGTGGATTACGACGAGCGCTACAGCGACGGCTATGCCCTGTATTATCTGGCCCGTTCCTACGAGGGCCTGGGGCAGAACGCGGAAGCTCTGGAGCTTTTCCAGAGATTCGCAGAAGGGTATCCCGGAACCCAGCGGGCATCCTATTCAAACGGAGCCATAGCCAGGCTGCAGCCCTTGGTGGAGCAGGCACAGGCAGAGGCAGAGAGTCAGGACGGGGCCGCGGATGCGCAGGATCAGACGCAGCCAGAAGGCCAGGATAGCGCCCCGGCCCAGTAAGAGCGGCAGAAGCGGTACATAGAAGATACATAAAAGGTACATAAAAGAGAAACCCTGAAGTGAGGGACATACCGAAAGGTATGTCCCTTTTTTGGTCTGGCGGGCACGCCGCCAGAGCAAAAAAGGCGCGCCCGTCAGGGCGGGAGAACGCCCTGGGGCGCGAGCGGATATTTGCCGGCGGCGGACAGCGGAAATGATTTTCCCTGTCCGATATTTTGGAAGGAATGGAGGAGTGACAAGATGAGGGAAGACAGAAAGAAAAGAAACAGGCGGAGCAGGCAGGGCGCTGGGACGGCAGCGGCTGCAGGCGGACAGAATGCCGCCATGGCGCTGGAGAACGGAACCCTTCTCATCCGGGTTCCGGAGGAGCTCGACCATCACAGCGCGGCGCAGATTTCGGCGCAGGCGGATGAAATGATCCGCAGGCAGGATGTCCGGGAGGTGGTTTTTGATTTTTCCGGGACAATGTTTTGCGACAGCTCCGGGATCGGTATGCTTATGGGGCGCTATAAAATCATGCAGGCTCTCGGAGGGAGCGTGCGTGCCGTGAAGGTGCAGGACAGGGTGGAAAGGATTCTGCTGCTGTCCGGCGTGATGAAAGTGATTCCGGTAGAAAGGGTATAGGGAAAGGATATAGAGAAAGGATACAGGGAGGAGAGAACATGAAAAATCAGATGCGTCTGGAGTTTGACAGTATTTCAGCCAACGAGGCTTTCGCGCGGGTGGCGGCGGCCGCTTTCATGACACAGATGAATCCCAGCATGGAGGAAGTGGCGGATGTCAAGACAGCGGTATCGGAGGCAGTGACGAACGCTATCATCCATGGGTACGGAGGCGGGGTACATAAGATTATCCTTACGGGAGAGATTGAGGACGACTGGCTGATGCTGACCGTAGAAGATCAGGGAGTGGGCATCGCTGATATTAAGAAAGCGATGGAGCCGCTGTACACCTCACGGCCGGAACTGGAGCGCTCCGGCATGGGTTTTCTTTTCATGGAAGCCTTCATGGATGAGATCCGGGTAGAATCCGAGCCGGGAAAAGGAACCCGTGTTTTTATGAAAAAGCGGATCGGCTGTCAGGAGGCATAAGCGATGGATCGCACGGAGGAGCTGGTTCAAAGGTCACAGGACGGAGATAAAGCGGCCCGCGATGCACTGATAGAGGAAAATATGGGATTGATACACCATGTGGCAAAACGTTTTCTGGGCAGGGGAGTAGAGGCAGAAGACCTGTTTCAGATAGGCGCGATTGGACTCTTAAAGGCCGTAGACCGGTTTGATTTAGGCTTTGGCGTCCGCTTCTCTACGTATGCGGTTCCCATGATAGCTGGGGAAATCCGGCGCTTTCTGCGGGACGACAGTATGATTAAGGTCAGCCGTTCCCTGAAAGAGCTGGCAATGAAGGCGGCCCGTCTCCGGGAGCAGCTGCTGATGGAGCGCGGCGCGGAGCCGGGAGTGGAGGAGCTGGCTTCAAGTCTTGGCGTGGAGCCGGAGGAGCTGGTGCAGGCTATGGACAGCTGTACAGAGGTGGAATCGCTGCAAAAAGTGATCTCCCAGGGAGACAGTGACGGGACGAGCCTGATGGAGCGGGTGGAACAGGGAAGGGATGAGCAGGAGGAGCTGCTTCGCCGGATGCTTTTGGAGGAACTTTTGTCTTCCCTGGAGCCAAAGGAACGCCGTCTGATCGTCCTGCGCTTTTTCGGCGATCTGACACAGACGCAGGTGGCGGAGGATCTGGGCATGTCACAGGTACAGGTTTCCCGTCTTGAAAAAAAGATTCTTCAGGCGCTGAAGGAAAAGATTTAAAAGAAAAGATTTAATGGGGCATAATTACAGACAATCCGGGACATACTGGAGGAAGAAGGAGGAAGCGGGATGAATCGTGCAAAATATGGCGTGTGGCTGCTTTGCCTTGTCCTGGCAGGAGTGATTATCGGAGCCATCTGGTATGTCTTTGGCCGGGAGGAGGAGAAGACGATTACAGATGGGACTCTGGTCTGGAACGAGAGTACCTGGAACAAGACGGACGGATATGGGGCGCCTGGGTGGCAGCCATTTACAGCCGGATGGGAGAAGCCTTTGGAAGGCGCGGGATATGAGTGAGATTCTGTATCTGAAGCTGGAAAAAAATATCCGGACATACAGCCGTACCCTGACGCTGGGCGAGGCCGCGCAGATGCGGTGCGCAGATCCGAAAATCGTAAGCAGGCTGAAGGCGGAAAAGCTGTACACCTTTGATCATGCCCGCCCGGGAAGACGGGCATGCGCGGCCCGTACAGTGCTCTCTGTCCTGGATGTGATTGAGAAAATCCAGGCAGTGTATCCAGAGCTTAAAATTGAAAACCTGGGGGAAGAGGATTTTGTGGTGGAATATTCCACAAAACAGGGGGAAAATCCCCTGCTCACCTTTGGAAAAGTCTTTTTGGTCTGCTTGATCTGTTTTTTCGGTTCCGCGTTTTCGATTATGGCTTTTAATAATGATGTGTCTACAGTGGCCCTGTTTGGCAGCTTTTATACGTTGGTGACAGGCCAGGAATCGGACGGATTTACGATTCTGGAACTGACCTATTCCCTGGGTCTTTCTGCAGGCATCATTTCTTTCTTCAATCATATCGGCGGCAGGCGGCTGTCGAAAGAACCTACGCCTATCGAAGTAGAGATGCGCCTCTATGAGGATGATGTCGATACAGCCTTGATTCAGACGGCTGGCAGGAACGGAGCGCACAGGGGAGAAACGGAAACAGGAAATGAGAAAGACAGAGAAAACAGCGAAAACAGAGAAAGGGAGCCTTAGGGAAGATGATCTGGTGGAAAGAACTGCTGCTGGGTGTGACAGGTTTTTGCAGCGGTCTGGCAGTGGCAGGCGGCCTGTTTGCACTGATTATTGCTCTGGGGGTAGTGGCGGACTTCGCAGGCCGAACCCATACAGCCCGCTATATTTTCTGGTATGAGGACGCGGTGGCAGCGGGAGGCATCCTCGGGAACTTGCTGAGCGTATATTCTGTTTCCCTTCCGCTGGGCAGTCTGGGAGCAGGAATTTTCGGAATCTTTTCGGGTATTTTTGTGGGGGCCTGGTCTATGGCGCTTACGGAGATCATCAACATCATCCCGATCTTTGCAAGGCGCCTGGATTTGCGCAGAGGCCTGGAGTTCCTGGTATTATGCATGGCTCTGGGGCGTACTGCGGGCTCCCTTCTTTTTTATTATTTTCGATTTTAGCGGCAGGAAGAGAGGAAGGCAGAAAAATGAGCGATGTTTCAGAACAGGAAAAACAGGCATACAGCAGACTTGTAAAGGAGGCGACGCCCGTCCACAGGCTGTGGATACAGATGCTGAGGGCATTCTTGACGGGAGGCCTTATCTGCTGCGCCGGACAGGGAATCCTGAATTACGCCAAAGCCCAGGGGCTTGGAAATGACGCGGCCGGCGCCTGGTGTTCCATCCTTCTGGTGCTGGCCAGCGTCATTCTGACAGGCCTGAATCTTTTTACGCGGATTGCCAAATGGGGCGGGGCGGGAGCCCTGGTGCCAATTACTGGCTTTGCCAACAGTGTAGCGGCTCCGGCCATCGAGTACCAGAAAGAAGGACAGGTTTTTGGCATCGGGTGTAAGATTTTTACGATAGCAGGCCCGGTACTCCTGTACGGCACGGTGGCGAGCTGGCTGCTGGGCCTGATCTACTGGCTGCTGAAAGCTGTGGGAGTGTTGTAAAAAGTGACAGAAAAAGATTGCATTTTTCCGTACGCTGCATTAAACTGATATCATGGTAAAGCGGAGAGGGAGCATCGACAGTTTGCCGATGCTCCCTTTTTATAAGAAAAAGCGGCGTCCCTGGCGGATGCCGGGAGAAAAGAGAGGGAGTACATATGTTAGAGACAATCGGAAATGTCATTACAGCCATAGACGACGCGGTCTGGGGCTGGTGGCTGATCATTCTGCTTCTGGGGACGCACGTTTTCATGACCTTTCGGACAGGTTTTATCCAGTGGAAATCCATCACGAAGGGAATTAAGCTGTCCGTGACAAAGGATCCGGACGCGGAGGGCGAGGTATCGAATTTTGGAGCCCTGACCACAGCGCTGGCGGCGACCATTGGCACAGGGAATATCGTAGGCGTAGGAACGGCGGTGGCCCTGGGCGGCCCGGGAGCGGTGTTCTGGTGCTGGATCTCCGGCGTCTTCGGCATTGCGACCAAGTATGCGGAATCTCTGATCGCTGTAAAATACAGGGTAAAGAAAAAGGATGGCCGGATGCAGGGCGGAGCCATGTACGCCCTTTCCAGAGGCTTGAAGTGGAAAAAACTTGGCGCGGTCTTAGGTATGCTCTTTGCTGTTTTCGCAGGTGTGGCTTCCTTTGGGATCGGATGCGCGACCCAGGTAAACGCCATTGCTAATATTGTACAGGAAAATGTGGGAATCCAGGGCTGGGTCGTGGGCCTTATCTGCGCGGCGCTGACGGCAGTGGTAATCTTTGGCGGTATCAAGTCAATCGCCAATGTCTGTGAGAAGCTGGTGCCCTTTATGGCGGTCTTCTATGTGGCAGGCTGTGTGATTATCCTGGGTATCAATTATGATTTTATCATTCCGGCCATTCAGACGATTCTCCGGCTGGCGTTCCAGCCGGGCGCGGCGGCAGGCGGACTGGTGGGAACAGGAATCATGACAGCCATGCGCTATGGAACAGCCAGAGGACTGTTTTCCAATGAATCCGGCATGGGCTCTGCCCCTATCGCGGCGGCGGCGGCTCAGACCAGGAATCCGGTGCGCCAGGCGCTCGTATCTTCTACGGGAACCTTCTGGGATACGGTGGTGGTCTGCCTGATGACGGGCCTTGTGCTGGTGACTACGATCATGAAAAACCCGGCTGTCAATATGGGCGATATCACGGATGGAGGCATCCTGACGACCCTGGCTTTCGGCCAGATTCCGTATTTCGGCCCTGTCGTACTGACCTTGGGTATCATATGCTTCGCTTTTTCTACAGTGCTTGGCTGGGCTTATTATGGAGAGCGTGCGGTGGAATACTTCGCGGGAAAGAAGGGACTGATTCCTTATCGCGCGCTTTATGTGCTGGTGGCGGCGATCGCCCCGGTAGTGGCGCTGGATATTGTCTGGGATATTGCGGATATCCTGAACGCTCTGATGGCGATTCCCAATCTGATTGCCGTCCTTTTGCTCTCAAATGTAATCGCCAGAGAGACGAAGAAATATATAAAGGATCTGGATGCCTGGGACGAGGAGTCGGTCCCGGTGGTGGATGACTGAAATGAATGAAATCGCGGGGAAACGCGTGCTGTGCAGCTGTGCGGCGCGCGTTTTCTTGCGCAATAAGCCTGTCATATTTTCTGTCCCGCGCTCATAAAATAAAAACCGGGCATAAAATCGATGCGCCCGGAGAAACTAACAGCAGACACGGCCAGGGTCTGCAGAAAGGACGGAAAGAAAGATTGAGCGCAGAGACAATCCGAGGAAAACAGAGCATCTGCTTTCAAGAGGCGCCGCACATTGTGAGCAGGGCTTCTATTGTGGGAAAAAAGGAAGGCGAAGGGCCGCTTGGGAAAATGTTTGACAGAGTAGAGGAGGATCCCATGGTGGGACAGGCCTCCTGGGAGGAAGCAGAAAGCGCCCTCCAGAAGCAGGCAGCCAGGCTGGCCATGGAGAAGGCCGGCCCCGGCGTGCCGCCAGTCCGTTACCTCTTTTCCGGCGATCTTCTGGGCCAGCTGATTGCCACCTCCTTTGGGGTCATGGACTTAAAGCTGCCCCTATTTGGCCTGTACGGAGCTTGTTCGACGATAGGGGAGGCGCTGATGCTGGCGGCTATGACGGTGCAGGGAGGTTATTGTGACGCAGTGCTGGCTCTGACCTCCAGCCACTTTGGCAGTGCGGAAAAGCAGTTCCGCTTCCCTCTGGCGTACGGGGGGCAGCGCCCGCTTTCCGCGACCTGGACGGTGACAGGAAGCGGGGCCTTTGTGCTGGCGCGTTCGGGAGGAAGCGCCTGCGTCACAGGCGCCACGCCGGGAAGAGTGGTGGACTATGGGCTGAAGGATTCTATGAACATGGGAGCCTGCATGGCCCCGGCAGCCTGCGATACGATCTGCACCCATCTGGAAGACTTCGGGCGGACGCCGGAGGATTACGATTTCATTATCACCGGGGATCTGGGAAGCGTGGGGCAGACGATCCTGCTGGAGCTTGCCGGGAAGAGGGGATTTTCCCTGGAGGGAAGGCATCTGGACTGCGGTATGCTGATTTTTGATCCAGAAGCCCAGGATACACATGCAGGAGGGAGCGGCTGCGCCTGCTCCGCGGTAGTCCTGGCGGCTTGTCTGCTGCCGAAGATAGAGAGCGGTGAGTGGAGGCGGATCCTCTTTGTGCCGACAGGGGCGCTCCTGTCCACGGTAAGCTGCAACGAGGGCCAGAGCGTGCCGGGCATCGCCCATGCGGTGGTGATAGAGCATTGCTGACAGAATCATGCTGCTGACAGAATATTGCTGGCAGAAGACAGGAGGGAACGAGCATGGATTATCTGAAAGCGTTTCTGATTGGAGGGGCCATCTGCGCGCTGGTGCAGATCCTGATGGAAAAGACAAAAATGATGCCTGGGCGCATCATGGTGCTTCTGGTCTGCAGCGGGGCAGTCTTAGGAGCGCTGGGACTTTATGGCCCCTTTCAGGAGCTTGCCGGGGCTGGGGCGTCGGTGCCGCTTTTAGGCTTTGGGAATACCCTGTGGAAGGGGGTGAAGGAGGCGGTGGATACGGATGGTTTTCTTGGCATTTTCAAGGGCGGCTTTGCGGCAAGCGCGGCGGGAATCTGCGCTGCTTTGGTGTTCGGGTATCTTGCCAGCCTCCTGTTTCGGCCAAAGATGAAGAAATAGAAGACAGAATGCTTGCCTTTTCTTCCCCGAACTGCTATACTTAGCCTCGGCGGTTTCGCAGGGAATGCGCCCTGAAAGCCGCAGACCAATTAACCGCAGAAAGATACGGAAGGAGAGGTTTTTGTGAGCAAAGTAGCGGTTGTAACAGACAGCAACAGCGGAATTTCCCAGAAGCTTGCGGAAGAGATGGGGATTTCGGTTCTGCCTATGCCTTTTACGATCGATGGGAGAGAATATTTTGAAGGAATCAGTCTGACTCAGGAAGAGTTTTATGAATATCTGAAAAAGGATGCGGATATCGCCACATCCCAGCCTTCGCCGGAATCCGTGCTGAATCTCTGGAAAGAGCTTCTGAAGGAATACGACGAGGTGGTTCATATTCCCATGTCCAGCGGACTTTCCGGCTCCTGTCAGACTGCCATTGCTTTGGCAGATGATTTCGGCGGCCGTGTTCAGGTGGTGAATAACCATCGCATATCCATCACCCAGAGGCGCTCCGTGGAGGACGCGGTCCGTCTGGCTAGGGAAGGAAAGAGCGCGGGGGAGATCCGCGCGATTCTGGAGGAGACGAAGCTTAACTCCAGCATTTACATTACTGTAGCGACGCTGAAATATCTGAAAAAAGGCGGCCGCATTACGCCTGCAGTGGCGGCTATCGGAACCATGCTCCGCTTAAAGCCTGTGCTGACTATCCAGGGCGAGAGGCTGGATTCCTTTTCCAAGGCCCGGACTATGCGCCAGGCCCGGCAGACCATGATCGACGCCATCAGGAACGACATGGAAAAGCGCTTCGGAGGTCTGGACGCCCATAAAGTGTACCTGGACATCGCCCATACGAATAACTATGAAGAGGCGCAGGATTTTAAAGCGGAAGTAGAAGAGGCTTTTCCTGGATATCAGGTAGGCTTCGTGGACGCGCTGTCTTTGAGCGTATCCTGCCATATCGGCGACGGCGCCCTGGCCCTGGCGGCCACAGAAATCCTGGGCAGCTAAACGTGATACAGATGCAGACTGCCATGGCCGTGACGGCTTGGAAAAGTGGCGGCAAAGAAGGCTTTCGGCAGATTTTGAAGGGTCTGCGGAAAGCCTTTTTTGAACGCTGGGGCATGCCGTCGTGGAGGACAAATTTTTTTGACAAGGAAAGTACCCTGTGATAAACTAAACCTAACTATATCATATTTTGATAAGACGAGCAAAAATGCAGCAGAACATGACAGTTCAGCCCTGCCGTTCATGATTGGACAGATTCCGCATGGCTGGATTGCTGCGCAAAATATGATGGTCTGGCAGGATGGCTGAGGTGGAGATCGTTGGATAAATATGAGTTTCAGATAAAGACAGAGCAGCTGGGAAAGCTGCTCAAAAAAGGAGACTGCAGGACTGCGGCAAAGATTGCGGACTCCGTAGACTGGCGTAAGGTGAGGAACGTGGGCCTGCTTTTGCAGGCTGCGGAGGCTTATGAAAAGACGGAACGGTATGAGGACTGCTACGAGATTCTGAATATCGCGTATGACTGCGCGCCCATCGGCCGCATGATCGTCTATAAGATGGCGGAGATTGCGGTGAAGCTGAAGGATTTCGACGAGGCAGTGGAGCTCTACAAGGAATTCGTCAGGATTGCTCCCCATGATTTGGCGCGGTATGTGCTGAAATATGAGATTTACAAGGGGCGCGGTTCCTCCCTGGAGGATCAGATTGCGATTCTTGAGGAGTACAAAAGCCGGGAGTATCAGGAAGAGTGGGCCTATGAGCTGGCAGAGCTTTATTATAAAGCAGGCATGTATTCCAAATGTGTGGAAGAGTGCGATGATCTGATCCTGTGGTTCAGCGAAGGAGAATTTGTCGCGAAGGCCTTGGAACTGAAGATGCGGATCCAGCCGCTGACAGCTTCCCAGGAGGAAAAGTACCGGCATATGGTGAAGGTTCCGGCGGAGGGTGAGATCAAGGTGCAGCCGGTGAATCTGGATCGGTTCAACACCTCGAATCTCCAGGCGGCGGTAGCAGAGGGTCTGCAGGATCTGATGCGAAAAGAGACAGAGCAGGACGCAGAGAGCTCTTTGGAGAGCACGGCGGCGGATAAGAAGCCGGAAGAAAAAGCGCCGGAGAAGGAAGAAGCGGAAAAAGAAGCCATAAAAGAGCTGGAAGCGGAAGCGCCGGAGAAGGAAGAAGCAGAAAAAGAAGCCATAAAAGAGCTGGAAGCGGAAGCGCCGGAGAAGACAGAGGAAGAAAAAGGAGCCGCAAAGGAGCCGGACAAAGACGCACAAGAGGACGCAGAAGACAGGGAGGAAGAATCCAAAGGGGGACAGGCTTCCCGGGCCTCCTGGTCAGGAGCCTCCCCGGATACGGTACAGCTTCCCAAATTTATCGGACAGGATGAGAGCGGCCAGCTGACTTTCGATATGGAAGAGAACGTGCTGGATCGGCAGATTACAGGACAGCTCAGCATAGAAGACATCTTGAATGACTGGGAGGCTAAGAAGCGCGAGGCAAAAGCCGCGATTGCCGAGGCAGCCAAAAGAGATGAGGAGCGCCGCAGGGAACGGGAGCGCCTGCGCGCCACGGGCCAGCTTCCGGATCTGAAGGTGGAGGTAAAGACCACAGTTCCCGAGGAAATCCAGCGGCTGATCGAGGAGATAGAAGGAAGATATCCAGTTCGCGTGGAACTGGAGCCGATCGGGCCAAAGAAGCCGGACAGGGAAAAAGAGACCGCTGGCGCGGGACAGGCAGCCGGAGCGGAGGGAACCTCTGCCAAGATTCAGGAAGAAGCGGCCGAGGGAAAAGAACCGCAGGAGATCCTGGATATTTTGGAGGCGCCTGTGGGAGGCCCGCAGGAGATCCTGGATATTCTGGGAGAGCCTTCCCTTCGTGAGGAAAGGCAGAAAGCCCCGGCTGCGCAGGAGAAACGGCTGGAGACAGAAGCTAAGAGGACAGACGTTAAGAAGGCAGAAAAGGCTGGGAAAGCAGAAAAAATAGAGAAGCCTGGAAAGGCGGAAAACGCACAGAAGCAGGAGAAACGGACAGAGGAGCCGGCTTCCCCCATGCTGGAGAACCTGGAAAAATCTCTGGAAGAGACGATTTCCTCCCTGCCGCCCGGACAGCTCTCAGAGGAGCAGAAGAAGCTCTTTGCTTACTTTACCTCTGTGCGCGGCATGAACAGACAGCTGGCGGAGCTTTTGGAGGAAGACCGGATGCGGGGAGACCGGCGGTCAGATTCCCTGGTGGGAAATATCGTCATCACCGGTGAGCGCGGCAATGGAAAATCCACTCTGGCAGCCGACATTGTAAAGGCTCTTCAGAAGCAGCGCCGCGTCAAAGGGGCGAAGATGGCGAAAATCCCGGCGGAAAGCCTCAACGGCAAGGATATCTCAGAAATTATCGCGAAGCTTGGCGGCGGAGCGCTTTTGATTGAGCGCGCCGGGAATATGAAGTCACAGACAGCAGTGCGCCTCTCCCATGCTATGACGAGGAATACAGGGGGCCTGCTGGTGATCCTGGAGGATGACAAGGAAGAGATCCAAAAGCTTTTCGTGCGCTGCGAGAGCCTTGGAGCCAAGTTCACGCGCACCATCGAAATCCCGGTGTTCACGAACAAGGAATTGGTAGCCTTTGGCGAATCCTATGCTCTGGAAAATGACTGTGTACTGGATGAGATGGCAGTGCTGGCCCTTTATAACCGGATTGGCAGAAACCAGACCAGCGATCACCTGGTCAATGTGGCGGAGGTGAAAGAGATGATAGACGAGGCCATCGAGAAGCGCGGCAAGAAAGGTCTTTTTGGCAGGACGAAAAAGAGCCGCCTCGATGAGTCCGGCCATCTGATCCTTCTGGAAAAAGATTTTGAAAAGTAAGAAAAGGTATGCCGGGAACGGAAAGAGGTTCTTTGGCATACCTTTTTTGCAGTCCTATTTTTTCTAAACAGCTCAGTCGATCACTTCGATCTCTACCTGCGGCAGCAGCTCCCTCACGTCGCTTTCCCGGGCCAGCAGTGTGCCCTCCTGGCGGACGGAACCGGCGGAGCAGGCCATGGCATACCGGAGCATATCCTCGGAGCCAAGGTGCTTGCGCAGGGCATAGCACATGCCTGCGACCATGGAGTCTCCGGCCCCGGTCAGGCCTTTGGCCTCGATGGGAAGGGCTTTCGCCCGGTAGGTGCGCTCCCGATCCAGGAGGAGGGCACCGTCTGCTCCCATGGAAATGCACAGATAAGACACTCCGCTGTCTATCACGCTGCGGGCCACCTCCAGAGGGCCCTTTCCGGCTTTGAGTTCTTTTTTAAAGGCCTGCTCGAATTCCAGGCTGTTTGGCTTGACCAGGAAGGGCTTTTCCTCCAGGCCCAGGGCGAAGGGTTCGCCGGCGGTATCCAGCACAGTCTTGACATCCTTTCTGTGGGCCATGCGGATCAGGCGCTGGTAGATATCGGCGGGCACTCCGGGCGGAATACTGCCGCTTAAGACCAGGATATGCGTGTGCTCCAGGCGGGCATCGATCTCGTCAATCAGCCTGTCTATGAGAGAAGAAGACACCGTGGGCCCGGCTTCATTGATCTCAGTCATGATATGGGAATTCTGTTCAAAAAGCTTGATATTTGTACGGATGGAGCCGTCGGCGTAGACAAAATGGTGCTTCAGCCCGCGGCTGTTCATGGCCTGTTCCAGCAGGCTCCCATTGTTCCGGAAATTGATGCCCATACACAGGGTGTCCTCGCCCAGCCGGTTCAGGACGGTACTCACATTGAGCCCCTTCCCAGACACATCGATTCTTGTATTTTTCACCCGGTTATAGGCCCCTGCCTCCAGCGCGTCCAGATAAATGGTTTTGTCGATACAGGGGTTCATCGTGACAGTTAAAATCATAAAAATTCTCTCCCGGCAGCAGT
>CALWBB010000064.1 GCA_944375885.1 uncultured Merdimonas sp. | reverse complement strand
GGGCACCAGCACCTCCGCCAGGATATTCGCCACGACAATGTCGTAGCAGCCGTAACCCACCCGGTCCTGAACCTCCTTCTCGCTGATGATATTTCCAATCAGCATCTCAAAGGAGGAGGGATCGATGCCGTTGACCTCCATGTTCTCCTTCACGGCCTCCAGCGCGCAGGGGTCCAGATCCGTTCCCACCGCGTGCTTCGCCCCCAGCTTCAGGCTGATGATGGACAGAATGCCGCTGCCCGTACCCACGTCCAGCAGCACCGTCTCCGGCGTCAGGTATTTGCGAAGCTGGCGGATGCACAGCTGGGTCGTCTCGTGCATGCCCGTGCCAAAGGCTGTGCCCGGATCAATCTGGATCAAAAGCTTATCCCGATCCTCCGGCTGCACCTCTTCCCAGGAGGGCTTGATCAGGATGTCGTCCACATAGAACTGATGAAAAAATTCCTTCCAGTTGTTGATCCAGTCCTTGTCCTCCGTCTCGGACGCTGTGATCGTCCCTTCGCCCACATCCACGCCCCAGCTTCGGATCTCATCCAGGCCCTTTCTCACTCGTTCCAGCATTTCCGCCTGATCGCTCTCCGGCTCCAGGTAAAAGCTGATATACGCCACGCCGTCGTCCTCCGGCGCGTCCGGCAGGATGTCCACGAACATCTGCTCCTTATCCCGCTGGCTTAAGGGCACCTTATCCTCGATCTCGATGCCCTCGATCCCTGCGTCCTGCATCATGGAGCTAATCAGATCCTCGGCCTCCGTCCTCGTCTTCAGAGTATATTTATTCCATTTCAATGCCGTTCTCTCCTTTTCTCTGCACATCTTATCATAAATCAAAAGCCCCGGCAAGTGCCCGCGCCGCCATCCAGACAGCAGCAGCGCCGCCTCCTAGGCAAAGACATCCCCCACCAGCAGGCTGTACAGCGGAATGGTAATCATGGATACCAGGGTCGTAAACACTACCACATTGCTGGCAAAGGTATAATCGCAGTCGTGCTGGGAGGCCAGAAGAGCCGTGGTATTCGCCACCGGCATGGACACCAGAACCGTGACCACCTCCGCCACCAGAGTTTCCAGGTTCAGAAGCCTGCAGGCCGCCAGCACCGCCAGAGGCTGGATCAGAAGGCGCAGAACCGTGATGACAAACAGATCCTTACAGAACATTTTCTTCAGGTCTGTCTCCGCCATGATAAAGCCGATGACCAGCATGGTCATCGGCGTCAGGCACTGGTTAAAGCCGGAAATCGTATTGTAGAGGAAATCAGGCAGCCCGACCGGGAAAAACATCCACACCACGCCGAGAATCGTAGCCACAACGCAGGGGTGCGTCAGCGCCCTCTCGATGGTTTTCCGAAGGCTTCCCGCCCCCTTCTGAAAGCATTCCAGGCCGACACTCCACATAAAGAGCCGGACTGGCAGCAAAAAGACAGAGGCGTAGACGAGCCCCGGCGCTCCGTAAAGCCCTTCGATCACCGGATTTCCCAGATATCCGCAGTTGGAAAACTGAAAGGCGTAGCGCATCACGCCTCTGCGGCTCTCGTCCATCCCTCTCCAGAGTACTCTGCTTAAGAGGTACCAGGCCAGCTGAATCAGAAAGGCCATCGCCACCACCACCAGCATGGAACGGAAGGCCGAAGCGTCCGCTTTGGAAAAGGCGTAGAGGATATTGCTGGGGAGAATCAGGTTCACCACCAGGTTCGTCATGCTTCTGCGCCCTTCCGTCGTCACAATCTGGATTTTCCGCATTCCCGCGCCGATCAGGATCATCAGAAACATCATGCCCTGCATCGTCAGCAGGCTCTTCATATCTACCATAGCCTTATATCCCTCGTCCTTGTGAAATCCGTCCCTGGGAAATCGTCCGGTACCGGCAGCCGGCCTTTCCCTGAAGTCTTAGAATGGCGGCAGGAATCTCCTCAGCCAGATCCCCTGGCAGCATGCCGTATTCCCCCAGCCGGTCCCGGCACAGGTCTCCCGCCAGGCCATGGACATAGACCGCCAGGGCGGCCGCCTCCACAGGCTCCATTCCCTGTCCCAGGAAGGAAAGCACCATGCCGGCCAGCACGTCGCCGCTTCCGCCCTTGGCCATTCCGTTGTTGCCCGTCGTATTGATATAAGCCCTCCCATCCGGCGACGCCGTGACGGTGGCGGGCCCTTTCAGCACCAGGATGCAGCCGTACTTTTCCGCGAAGCGAAGCGCCGCCCTCCTGCGTCCTGGGGACAGATCCCCGCCCAGATAGGCGAACTCGCCTTCGTGGGGCGTGAGGATCGTCACAAGCCCCTTCTCCTGCCTCTGCCGCAGAAGCTCCTTTCTGTCCTTCACCGCGTACAGGCCGTCCGCGTCCAGCACCAGGGGAGTCGCGGTCTGCTCCAGCAGCTTGCAGACCAGTAAAGACAGCTCCTGGCTCCTTCCAAGCCCAGGCCCAATCAGGCCCGCGTCACAGGAATTCAGCCGCTCCAGAATCTGAAAAAACGCTCCCAGGGAGATCCGGCCATTCTGATCCGGAAGCGGAGACGGCATCACCTCCAGGCAGGAAGCCGCCGTAACCGGGTAAATGCGCTCTGGAACGCCAAGGAAAACCAGGCCGCTTCCGCAGCGTGCCGCTCCCCGCGAGGCCAGCACGGGAGCCCCCGTAAGGCCTACGCTTCCGCCCGTAATGGACACCCTTCCAAAAGTTCCCTTATGGCCGTCCGGACGGCGCCTGGGGAGAAGCCTTTCGGCGCAGGCCCCATCACAGGCTTCAAAGACCGCGGCATTTCCCTCATCGTCTTTCTCTGCCAGCACCCGCTCCACGATGTCTTCCGGAATCCCGATGTCAGCCGTCTTAAGCTCTCCCGTATAATAGCCTCCCTGTCCCTCGAGATGCCCGAATTTCGGAAGGGTAAAGGTCACGGTCACCGCCGCGTGCAGGGCGGCTCCCATCGCCTCTCCGGTATCCGAGTGGATTCCACTGGCGATGTCCACAGCCAGCACCGGCTTGTCCAGAGAATCCAGCCAGAGAATCGTCTCCTTCACGCCCGGGCGCACCCCGCCCTTCAGGCCGACGCCCAGAAGGGCGTCCAGGATCAGATCCGCACAGGCGCACCAGTCCTTTTGCTCCTCTGTCTGCCAATCCTCCAGCGCAAACCCGGCCTGCGCAAGGCGCTCCTCCATCAGGCGCATGTCCGCCGTCATCCGTTCCCGGCTTCCCACCAGAAAGGCCCTCACCTCCAGCCCTCTTTCCGCCAGAAAGCGGGCGGCGGCTGCGCCGTCGCCTCCGTTGTTGCCCGGGCCGCAGAAGACTGCGGCCCGGTAAGGCCGCCTGACGCAAGAGCAGTTCTCCTTTTCCAGATACCGGACCGCTTCCTCCGCCACGTGGCGCGCCGCCCTTTCCATCAAAACCGGGGATGGAATCCCTCTCTCCTCGATGGCCCGTCTGTCCATCTCCTTCATCTGCGCTGCCGTAGACAGTCTCACGCCGCTGCCTCCTTTCTTTTTTCTGCCCCCTTTTTCTTTGCTTTTCTATCTCCGTCAGATCTTCGCTATATCAATCAGCGTCAGATCTTTCGCGTCCGTGTTCTCCAGGCTGGTCACCAGGGCCTTCGCCGTATCGATGGCTGTCAGCACATTGACGCCGGTCTCGATGGCGTTGCGCCGGATGATAAAGCCGTCATGGCTGTGCTCCACACCCTGGGAGGGCGTGTCGATGACCAGATCGATCTGGTGCCCCAGGATCAGATCCAGAATGTTCGGCGACTCCTGCTCCAGCTTTCTGGTCAGGCGCACAGACACATCCGCCTCCAGAAGAGCCCTCGCCGTCCCCTTGGTGGCATAGATGCGGTAGCCCAGGGCTTCAAAGCGCTTCGCGATCTCCACTGCCTCCGCCTTATCCTCATCCCGGACTGTGATAATCATGTTCTTGTATTTCGGCAGCCGGATGCCCGCTCCCAGGAAAGCTTTATAAAGAGCCTCATTGAAGGTCTTCGCGATGCCAAGGCACTCGCCGGTGGACTTCATCTCCGGCCCCAGGCTGATATCCGCGCCCCGGATCTTCTCAAAGGAGAAGACCGGCATCTTAATGGCGTAATAATCCGCCTCCGGCTGCAGTCCCGGCTCATAGCCAAGCTCCCGGATCTTATGGCCCAGAATCACCCGGGTGGCCAGCGGCACGATGGGAATGCCAGTCACCTTGCTGATATAAGGCACGGTACGGCTGGATCGGGGATTTACCTCGATGACATATACCTCGTCGCCCACCGCGATAAACTGAATATTGATAAGACCGATGACATGGAGGGAACGGGCCAGCCGCCTCGTATACTCCTCGATCGTCTTTTTTACCTTCGCGCTGATGCTTCTGGCCGGATACACGGAGATGCTGTCGCCGGAATGGATGCCGGCCCGCTCAATATGCTCCATGATTCCCGGAATCAGGATGTCCTCTCCGTCGCAGACCGCGTCCACCTCGATCTCCTTGCCCTGGAGATACTTGTCCACCAGAATCGGATGCTCCTGGGTGTAGCGGTTGATGATGCCGATGAACTCCTCCACATCCTTGTCGTTAATGGCGATCTGCATGCCCTGGCCGCCCAGCACATAGGAGGGGCGCACCAGCACCGGATAGCCAAGCTCACCTGCGGCCTTCTTAGCCTCTTCTGCCGTAAATACCGTGTGTCCCTTGGGTCTGGGGATGCCGCACTGCTCCAGGATCTCATCGAAAAGCTCCCGGTCCTCTGCCGCGTCCACGTTTTCCGCCGAGGTTCCCAGAATGGGCACACCCATCTTCATCAGGGCTTCCGTCAGCTTGATGGCTGTCTGGCCGCCAAACTGCACCACAGCTCCGTCCGGCTTCTCAAGCCGCACCACGTTTTCCACATCCTCCGGGGTCAGCGGTTCGAAATACAGCTTATCCGCGATATCGAAGTCCGTGCTGACCGTCTCCGGGTTGTTGTTGATGATAATGGTCTCGTAGCCTTCTTTGGAGAAGGCCCAGGTACAGTGTACCGAGCAGAAGTCGAACTCGATGCCCTGGCCGATGCGGATGGGGCCGCTGCCCAGCACCAGCACCTTTTTCCGATCGCCGGAGCTCTCCGCCTCGTTCTCACTTCCGAATACCGAATAATAGTAGGGCGTGCTGGCCGCGAACTCCGCCGCGCAGGTATCCACCATCTTATAGGAGGCGGTGATGCCGTTTTCATAGCGCAGCTCCCGGATCTCCTCCTCCGTCCTTCCGGTCAGACGGGCAATCACGCTGTCCGGAAACTCGATGCGCTTCGCCTCTTTTAAGAGTTCTGCCGTCAGCTCCTGCTTTTTCAGGGCCTCTTCCATCTCGGTCAGGATCGCGATCTTGTCGATGAACCACAGGTCAATCTTCGTGATGGCGTGGATCTCCTCATAGGAGATGCCCCGGCGGACGGCTTCCGCGATGACCCAGATCCGGCGGTCGTCCACCACCTCAAGCTGCCGCAGAAGCTCCTCTCTGGAAAGAGCCGTGAAATCATAGGACAGCAGGCTGTCCACATGCTGCTCCAGGGAACGGATGGCCTTCATCAGGGCGCCCTCGAAATTGTCGCAGATGGCCATGACCTCGCCGGTGGCCTTCATCTGGGTGGTCAGGGTCCGCTTGGCGCTGATGAATTTATCGAAGGGCAGGCGGGGCAGCTTCACCACGCAGTAATCCAGCATGGGCTCGAAGCTTGCCATGGTCTGTCCGGTAATGGCGTTTGGAATCTCGTCCAGGGTATAGCCCAGGGCGATCTTGGCCGCCACCTTGGCAATGGGATAACCCGTCGCCTTGGAGGCCAGGGCGGAAGACCGGCTCACACGGGGGTTGACCTCGATGACGCAGTACTCAAAGCTCTCCGGATGGAGGGCGTACTGCACGTTGCAGCCTCCGGTGATGCCAAGCTCTGTGATGATGTTCAGGGCGGAGGTACGCAGCATCTGGTACTCCTTGTCCCCCAGCGTCTGGGAGGGGGCCACCACGATGCTGTCTCCGGTATGCACGCCCACCGGATCGATATTTTCCATATTACATACGGTGATGCAGTTGCCTGCGCTGTCGCGCATCACCTCGTACTCGATTTCCTTCCAGCCGGCGATGCAGCGCTCCACCAGCACCTGGCCCACGCGGGAAAGTCTCAGGCCGTTGGCCAGAATTTCTTCCAGCTCCTCCTGGTTATGGGCGATGCCGCCGCCGCTTCCGCCCAGGGTGTAGGCCGGGCGCAGCACCACCGGGTAGCCGATTTTATTTGCGAAGGCAATTCCATCCTCCACGCTCTCCACCACCAGGGAGGCAGCCACCGGCTCGCCGATCTTTTCCATGGTGCTCTTAAATTCCAGACGGTCCTCCGCCTTCTTAATCGTCTCGGAGGTGGTCCCGATGAGGCGCACGTTATGCTCTCTTAAGAAGCCGCACTCCTCCAGCTCCATGGCAAGGTTCAGTCCCGCCTGGCCGCCCAGGGTCGGCAGCACGCTGTCAGGCTGTTCTTTTAAGATCAGCTGCTCCACCACCTCTGCGGTCAGCGGCTCGATGTATACATGATCAGCGATATCCTTATCCGTCATGATCGTGGCCGGGTTGGAGTTGAGAAGAACGACCTCGACGCCCTCCTCCTTTAAGGAACGGCAGGCCTGGGTGCCTGCGTAGTCGAACTCCGCCGCCTGGCCGATGACGATGGGGCCGGAGCCGATGACGAGAACTTTTTTAATCGAAGGATTCTTAGGCATTCTTCTTCACCTCCATGCTCTTGATAAAACGGTCAAACAGATAGCTGGAATCCTGGGGGCCCGGGCAGGCCTCCGGATGGAACTGTACGGTAAAGATGTTCTTGCCCGTATAGCGCAGTCCCTCGTTGGTATGGTCGTTCACATTTTCAAAGGCCGGCACAGCCACAGCCGGGTCGAGGCTCTTCGCATCCACTGCGTAGCCGTGGTTCTGGGAGGAAATGTAGACCTTTCCCGTCTCCAGATCCCGCACCGGATGGTTGCCGCCCCGGTGGCCGTATTTCAGCTTGTAGGTATCCGCCCCGGTGGCCAGCGCCATGAGCTGGTGGCCCAGGCAGATGGCAAAGATCGGGATATCCGTCTCGTAAAGCTTGCGGATCTCGTCGATCACCGGGCCACAGTCCTTGGGGTCTCCAGGGCCGTTGGAAAGCATGATTCCGTCGGGACGGGCCGCGATGATCTCCTCCGCCTTCGTATGGGCCGGATAAATGGTCACTTCACAGCCTCTCTCATGAAGAGAGCGGGCGATGTTTTTCTTCGCGCCCAGATCGAGAAGGGCCACCTTCAGGCCGTCGTTTTCCAGCACCTTCTTCTCCTTACAGGTCACCCGCTCCACCACCTTGCCCGTGGCGTAGGCCTTGATTCTTGGAAGCACCTCGTCCAGGGAAGCGTACTCCTTCGTGGTAATCATACCGTTCATGGTGCCGCTTTCCCGCAAAATCTTCGTCAGCGCGCGGGTGTCGATGCCGGCGATCCCCGGAATCTCATATTTCTCCAGGAAATGCTGAATCGTATCCTGGCTGCGGAAATTGCTGGAGATTCTGGAAAGCTCCCGCACGATATAGCCGTCCGGCCAGGGCCGCTCCGATTCCATGTCCTCATAGCAGACGCCGTAATTGCCAATCAGCGGATAAGTCATGACCACGGCCTGTCCCGCATAGGACGGATCGGTCAGCACCTCCAGATATCCTGTCATAGAGGTATTAAATACGATCTCGCTTATCACCTCGCGCTGCGCCCCTATGCTGGTGCCCGTAAACACATGTCCGTCTTCCAGTATCAGAAAAGCTTTCATAGTCCACCCGTTCCTTTCTTTCTTCCCGCGCTTTTAAATTTCGGCTGCAGCTCACACTGCAACTTATTTTTTCAAAAAAAAAAGACAGTTCCTGCCTCTTTGCACACGCGTTGTCCTTTATGCCCCTAAATCTGATTCATTATACTATAAGATTAGGGGCACTTCAAGGACTTTTTTCTTTTTTCCGTCCGGAATCTACCGCACCAGAAACAGCTCCAGCACAAATACCACCGCGCAGGCGGCAGCCGCCACCTGGATCAGGCTCTTTCCCCGGTAGGCCAGAATCACCGCCGCGGCGAGAGCGGCCGCCCCGGAGGCAGGAGAATCCGTCGCCTCCAGAATCGCCGGGAAGGTCATCACTGCCAGCGTCACATAGGGCACATAGTACAGAAAGGATTTCACCCAGGTATTCGTAATCTCTTTTTTCAGCAGCACCAGCGGAACCATGCGGATCAGATAAGTCACCAGCGCCATCACCGCAATATACCCGAACACGTTACTCATTTTCCGTCTCCTCCTTTACCGGGAACAGGAAGGCCGCCCCTCCCGCAATCAGGACGGTCAGAATGATAATCTTAAAGCCCGAAGAGATCCCGCTTACAACCGGAAGCATGGAAAACAGCAGGCTCGCTCCCATGGAAACAAGGATAATTCCCATCAGAATCTTATTTTTCCGGGCCGGGGGCAGAATCACAGCCAGGAACATGCCGTAAAGGGCCACGCCCAGAGCGCTCAAAAGCCGCTGGGGCAGGATGCTCCCGGACACAGCGCCAAGCAGGGTGCCAAACGTCCAGCCCGGCACCGCTGCGCTGATCAGGCCGTAGCTATACCAGGGACTCAAAATTCCTTCCCGGCAGACAGAGACCCCGAATATCTCGTCCGTCACTCCATACGCCATAAAAAAGCGGTGGAAAAACGGCATATTCCGGGCCAGCTTCTGGGACAGGGAGCAGGACATCAGGCAGTACCGCAGATTGATAATCAGTTCCGTCAGGGCCATCTCCGCAAAGGAAGCGCCCGCCTGGATGACGCCCAGGCCAGCGAACTGGCCCGCGCTTGTCAGATTGGTTAAGGAAAGAATCGTGGCCTGCAGCACGGTCAGCCCCGCGTCCGCGGCCATGATTCCAAAGGTAAAGGAGACGGCCAGATATCCCAGACCGATGGGAACTCCGTCCAGGATTCCGGCCCTGTACTCTTTCTTTCTGTCACTCATGGTTCGTAAATCTTCACGTCAAAGGATTTTTCGATAATCCTGCGTCCTGCCTGCACGCTCTCAATAGCTCCCATAGCCACGAACTGCACGACGCTGTTGCCAAGCACGGAGCCTTCCGTGGGGCCTGCCATCACGCGCTTTCCGGTGGCCTTCGCAGTCAGCTCACAGAGCAGCTCATCCTGAATGCCGCCGCCCACCATATTGATGCAGGAGACGGTCTTTCCGGTGATCTCCTCCATGTACTGGATGGATTTGCGGTACTCGTCGGTCAGGCCGTTGTAGACAGCCATGGCCATCTCGCCCAGGCCCTCCGGTCTGCCCTGTCCGGTCTCCTCACAGTAAGCCACGATTTCTTTCATCATATTCAGCGGCGCGGTGAAACGCGGATCCTTGACCTTGATCGTGAAATCCTTTCTCTTCGCCGCCCGTGCCTCACGGATGATATCCGGGAAGGATACCTCTTTTTCAAACTCACACCAGTTGCGGCGCAGGTTCTGCATAATCCACAGGCCGTTGATATTCTTCAGGAACTGAATCTTTCCGTCGATGCTGCCCTCGTTTGTGTAATTATATTTATAGGAAGCTTCGTTGAGTACCGGCTCGTCCAGCACCATGCCAAGCAGGGACCAGGTGCCGCAGCTTAAGAAAGCCGCGTCGTCCGACTCAAGAGGCGCTCCCGCCACCGCGGAGGCTGTGTCGTGGCTTCCCACCGCAATCACCTTCACGCCGTGGAGGCCCGTCTCCTCTTCCACCTCGGGAAGCAGATCTCCGATGACGGTGCCCGGCATCACGATATCGCCGAACAGCTCCTTCTTAAGCCCCAGCTTCTCAATCAAATCAAAATCCCACTCCCGCTTTCTGGCGTCCAGAAGCTGGGAGGTGCTGGCAAAGGTATATTCCGTATACATGATTCCCGTCAGGAAATAGCCGAACAGCTCCGGCATGAACAAAAGCCTGTCCGCATTGTCCAGAATTACCGGACGCATCTTTTTCTCCGCCCACAGCTGGAAAATCGTATTGAAATACATGAACTCGATTCCGGTCCGATCGTAAAGCTCCTCCAGGGGAATCACCTTCGCGATCTCGTCGATGACGCCGTCCGTTCTGGAATCCCGGTAATTCACCGGCGTTCCTATCAGGTTGCCGTCCTTGTCGAAAAGGCCGTAATCCACGCCCCAGGTGTCCACTGCCAGGCTCTGAATCGGCACCTTTTTCGCCGCGGCCTTCTTAAGCCCCTGCTTCATCTCATAATAAAGCCGGAACAGATCCCAGTAAATGTGCCCCCCGATCCGCACCTCCGGATTCGGAAAGCGGTGCAGCTCCTCCAGCTCCAGCTTTCCATCCTCCAGCTTACAGAGTACCATGCGCCCGCTGGACGCCCCAAAGTCAAACGCCAGATTGTAAAAAACCTCTCCCATATTCATCCTTCCCCTTGCATGATATTTCAGGTGATTTACCCCGTTCTGCCGAGGATATCAGGGGCACCCGAAACCCCTTTGGTTTTCGCTCTTTTTCTGCTACGGCGTCACCAGCCGCACGCCCTGCTCCTGCAGGTAATTCTGCCAGTCCTCCGACGGCTTCCGGTCCGTCACCAGAATATCGCCTTTTTTCAGACGCATGGATTTGACAAAGGACACGTGGTCGAACTTGCTGCTGTCCACAGCCAGGATCGCCGTATCCGCGCAGGCGTACATGGCGTTCTTGATATCGCTGTCCAGCTCATTGGAGTCTGTGATGCCGTCCTTCATATCGATGCCCTTGCAGGAAAATACAGCCTTGTCCACATGATACCCGTTCAGCACCTTCTGGGCAGCGTTCCCCACCAGCGAAAGTGAGGTCTCGTTTAAATTTCCTCCGGTGGAAATCACCTGGATCCCATCGTGGCCGGCAAGCTCGATCAGCACCTCCACAGAATTGGTGATGACCGTAAGCTTCTCCATCTCCTTCAGCTCCTTGGAAATCATCAGAGAAGTGGAGGAGGCATCCAGCATAATGCGGTCCCCTTCCTCGATCAGATCCTTTACCAGACCCGCGATGATCTGTTTCTCCCCCCGGTTCGTCTTTTCCCGGATCCGCAGGGGCATATCCAGGTCCTTTCTCTTATTCAGCACCGCGCCGCCGTATGTGCGCTTGACAAAACCTTCCTTTTCCAGCTTCTCCAGATCCCGGCGGATCGTCTCGTCCGTCACCTCATACCGTCTGCTCAGCTCGGAAACCAGAACCCTCTGTTCTTTCTGCAAAATTGCCAGTATTTCATTCTTTCGTTCGATTGCCAGCATCCTCTTTCCCTCCTGTTCCCCATTCATCCATCCTGGAAACGGCGCTGACACGGCCTCCTTGGTAGATGCCCTGCAACGCGGCAGATTATTTATCTGTATTGTAGCATGGTTTTTTGTGTTTTTACAGTTGTTTTTCTTGGATTTTAGGTGAAAATTTTATCACAATGAGCTTCTGTTTTTCCAAATGTCCTTTCCCTTCTGAAACGCCCGCAATTTCTCTAATTTTCTTTCATACAACTCTTTCAGTTTTGGTATTCTGATATGACGCTCCAGCACATCCTTTTCGTAAATTGAAAAATCCATCTCTGCCTTATCGATGTCCACAAGAGAACGGTTTCTGACATATTGCAGTAATTTAATCTCTTTTTCTATAAAAGAATGTGTCCTAATATCATCCAGCCTCACCTGTGACAATTTTTCATATGGAATATTATAAAACATAGAATTTCCTGAATCATAAATCGGTGCAAAGCCCAATACCTGCAGAGTATCCGGGTTTCTTACAATGGCAATGTTATTCATATGTCTGTCTGTATTGGTTATGAGATAATCTGTCATAATCTGATAATCTATAAAATCTGAAAATTTTTCTTCCGACATTCCAAGCTTCAAACAGACTTTTTTCAAAGGATAGTAATAAGATTCATTCTGTTTTATTTTTATCGTCTGAAGTAATTCCCAGGCGCTGATGCATTCTACATCCTCGCTGCAAAAATCATAGCACATACATCCCAGGCCTTCTACATTCCCATCCACCTGCAGTCGAACCAGCGAATAGTGTGTGTATTCAGAAAAAACCTGCTGTTCATGCAGCTTTGCGGCAAAAATTTCATTCAGGCTTTGCGCTGTTGGTTGAAGAATACCCCAGTCTCTGAAGAGCGCTCCTGGCTCCGTGTCTCGTCTTGGGTATTGCCCGATCTCTCCACCACTCGTGAAATTTCATGTTATTCATTTGGCCGCCCAATGGAAAATGTGCTGAAGCGGCTTCATTGCGTCTGACGCTTCCCAATGTGCCGTCATCAGAAATCTCCATCAGGCAAACCGGGATATCCTTATGCATCAAAAAGTATTCTCTTGCATGCCTCTGCAAAATATATCACCTCCCATTCAAATCCACAAGATATCTTCTTCCTTATCATATTTACAGTCCTGATTAAATTTCTCCTGGATTTCATAAAACCGTTCAAACAGCTCCTCCAGATACAAAACAAGATTCTGCTCCTTTACATCTTCCAGATCTTCCTGGATATAAATTCTGTTTCCCCGCATATCTGATACAAACCTTCGGACATTATCATAATAATATACCTTTTCATTTTTTCCCTGAATTTTTTTTAAAGAAGCATCTGCAATCGGCAAAGCTCTCGCCAGTAAATTTATCACATACGGAGCTGGAGCCGCCTCTTTTTGTTCCCATTTACGCAAAGTGCTGACCGGTATGCCATATGCTTCTGAAAAAGCTATTTGTGTCATACCTGTAGATTCCCTGAGTTCTTTTATATCATAGCGCATATAAACACCTCTTTTATTCCGACATATCCATATTGGATAGTTTCTATATTATTATATCCAATATGGATATAATTAGTCAATTATTTTTTCATACAATTCAACACAAATACATAAATAGTTCTTAAAATATCAAAAAAAGCAGGGAAACCGACGCAGAACTATCTTCTGTCCTGCAGCAGTTTCCCTGCCCTGTCTTAGATTCCTTTGAATCTATATCTGATTTTTATTCCTCTGTCTGAACCGGCATATACAGATCGCCCAGCTTCTTCAGGTACTCGTAACGTGCCTTTGCGGAAGCCTCGGACTGCGCGAACAGCTTCGCTGCTCTTTCCGGATTCGCGCGCTTCAGGGAGTTGTAACGTACCTCGCCGTCCAGGAACTCCTGATAATCTCCAGTGGGCTCCTTGCTGTCCAGCGTGAACGCGCTCTTGCCCTCTGCCGGAGCAGCCGGGTTGAAGCGGAAGCAGTGCCAGTATCCAGCCTTTACAGCCAGCTCTTCCTCGGTCTGAGCCTTGCTCATGCCCTTCTTGATGCCGTGGTTGATACACGGAGCGTAAGCGATGATCAGGGACGGTCCCGGATAAGCCTCAGCCTCTGCAATGGCCTTTACGCACTGATTGAAGTCAGCGCCCATGGCGATCTGAGCCACATATACGTAGCCGTAGCTCATGGCGATGGAAGCCAGGTCTTTCTTCTTCACATCCTTGCCGCCTGCAGCGAACTGTGCAACCGCGCCGGTCGGAGTAGCCTTGGAGGACTGTCCGCCTGTGTTGGAGTAAACCTCGGTATCGAATACCATTACGTTTACATCCTGTCCGCTTGCCAGAACATGGTCTACACCGCCGAATCCGATATCATATGCCCAGCCGTCGCCGCCGAAGATCCACTGAGACTTCTTAGCCAGGAAGTCCTTATCCTTCAGAATCTCCTTCGCAGCGTCGCAGCCGCATGCCTCAAGAGCAGCTACCAGCTTGTCTGTGGCAGCGCCGTTGGTGGCTCCTACATTGTAGGTGTCAAGCCATTCCTGAGCAGCAGCCTTTACGTCGTCGCCGGC
>CALWBB010000063.1 GCA_944375885.1 uncultured Merdimonas sp. | reverse complement strand
CCGTGTCCCGGAATCTGGATAAGCTTGAGAGGGCGGGCCTTTTGACCCGGGAGAATAATCCTGAGTCCAGGCGCTCTTTTCTGATTTGTCTGACGAAGGAGGGAGAAGAGAAGGCGCGGAAGGTGCGGCAGATTTTCCAGGAGCTGGATGAGCAGATCTGGGGTGAGATCCCGGAAGCAGATATGGAACGGCTGTACGAGATCCTGGCGAGGGTGGAGAAGAATCTGGAATTGGGTAATGATGGTTGACAAGCTGTGTGCTGCTCTCTATAGTGAAATTGTAACAGAAATCATTTTGGTTTTACGAAAAGAGGATGGGTGGATGTCTGATCAGGAGAAAAGAGAGTATACGACAGATGATATTTTGGCCCTGCCGGAAGGCGTAAGGGCAGAGCTTATCGATGGGAAGATGTATTTCTGGTAGTCTGCGATCCGGACAAGCTGGATGAGGCAGGCTGCCATGGAGCGCCGGACTGGGTGATTGAAATTGTGTCGCCCTCCAGCAGAACCATGGATTATTACAGAAAGGCCGGAAAATATGCGGAAGCTGGAGTGCGGGAATACTGGATTGTCGATCCTGCGCGGGAGGTTGTGGTGATCTGCCGGATGGAGAAGGGCGAGGAGCCTGTGATTTACCCGTTTACAGAAAGGCTGGTTTCCGGAGTCGTGGAGGGCCTGGAGCTGGATATTCAGGCGGTTTAGCGCGGAGAACCGCGAGCGGCAGAGGGAGAAAGAGTTTGAAGATACGGATGGATTTGTTCCTTACTTTTATGAAAATCGGATTTTTCACGTTTGGCGGCGGGTATGCAATGATTCCTATCATAGAGGATACCTGCGTGGAAAAGAAAAAATGGCTTTCCCACGATGATATGATGAATATTGCTGTGATTGCGGAGAGTACGCCCGGGCCGATGGCGATTAACTGCGCTACCTTTACCGGTTACCGGCAGGCGGGTTTCTTTGGCTCCCTGGCTGCGACTGCAGGGATCATCCTTCCGTCATTTCTTGTGATTTTTATCATTTCAATGTTTTTGGACAATTTTTTGGAGATTACGGTGATTGCAAACGCATTCAAAGGGATCAAGCTTGCCGTGGGCATCCTGATCCTTGACGCGGCAGTGAAGATGGTGAAGAAAATGAAAAGGGGAGCCTTTCCCAGGATGATCATGCTCTGCTCATTTGCGGCTATGCTCCTTATCAACATTTTTTCCTGGAGCTTTTCGACGATCAGCCTGATGCTCATCGCGGCGGCGGTCAGCCTTGCGGCTTCTTTCGCAAGCGGCGCGAAGCGAAAGGAGGGTGAGGGAACATGATTTATCTGGATTTGTTTCTCGGGTTCCTGAAGGTGGGCTGCTTCTCCTTTGGCGGCGCGTACGGGGCGATCCCGCTGATCCGTGACGTGGCGCTCTCCTATGGATGGCTGGACGACGAGACGCTGGCCTATATGATTGCGGTCAGCGAGAGCACGCCCGGGCCGATCATGGTCAATCTCGCGACTTATGTGGGGAGCAGCCAGGCTGGGCTTGGGGGCGCGGTTCTTGCCACGCTGGCCGTCGTGCTTCCGTCGTTTCTTGTGATTCTTCTTGCTGCCGCAGTATTAAAGAACCTGCTGGAAAACCGATATGTGAAGGCTGTCCTGGGAGGGCTGAAGCCCTGTGTCATTGGGATTATCCTGGCAACCGGCGTCTATATGACGGTTCATAACGGCATTTCCGGGATGGGGAAGCCTGGCCTTGATCTGCGTCCGGCAGCCATCACGGCCATTCTTGCTGCGGTCATGTGGGGAGCGAAGCCTGTCCTGAAAAGGAAGGTGTCACCGCTGGCGCTGATTGCCGTATCGGCCTGCCTTGGAATCCTTTTATATGGAATATGATTATGCTTTGCTGGACTTGAGAGTGAGATCTGAACTGGAGAAACGGGGACTTCAGCTGCCGCTGATGTCCCCGTTTCCCATCGTGCGCCGCCAGGTTCCCTCCAGCAGGATCATGCGCCCGGCTTCCAGAGATTTTGGCACGTCGATGATGTTCTGGTTGGAGGAGCCCCGGAAGATCAGGCTTAAGTCCTTTTTCTCTTCCATAAACCTGCCGTCCACCAGCACGTCTATATAAGAGAGAAACTCCCGAAGGATTTCCGGGCCGCCCACGGAGAGCGACAGCAGATCCGCCTCAAAGGAGAAGCCGGTGTAGCACCAGAGCGTCTTCTCCGGAAAACGCGCTTTGAACTGGCGGGCGAGGGAGAGGAGGGGAGCCTGGTTTTCCGGCTCCAGCGGTTCGCCGCCCAGAAGCGACAGGCCCGCTACATAGGAGGGGGCGAGGGCGCTTAGGAGTTCTTCTATGGTACCCTGGGTGAAGAGCTGTCCGTAAGAGAAGTCCCAGGCCTCCCGGTTGAAGCAGCCCCGGCAGTGGTGGCGGCAGCCGCTCACGAAGAGGGAGACGCGCACGCCAGGGCCGTTGGCGATGTCATTTTTCTTAATTGCTGCGTAATTCATAGGCTTACCTCATGAGATGGACTGGTACGGCGGCTTACGTTCCTATTTACAGCCGCCCCACCCACATGCGCACTCGTCTGAATCGGCTGTAAATAGGAACCGGTTTACAGATGCAGCACGCGCTCCCGGATTTCCTGGGTCCGGCCCTGGTTCCAGAACTGGGTGCCGATGTAGCCGCAGGTCCGCCGGGCCACATTCATCTTATTCTGATCCGTATTTCCACAGTTCGGGCACTGCCAGATGAGCTTTCCGTGCCCGTCCTCCTTAATCTCGATTTCCCCGTCCCAGCCGCAGACCTGGCAGTAATCGCTCTTGGTGTTCAGCTCCGCGTACATGATGTGATCGTAGATAAATTTCATCACGGCAAGCACGGCCTCCAGATTGTGCTGCATGTCCGGCACCTCCACGTAGGAGATGGCTCCTCCCGGTGAGAGGGCCTGGAACCGGGCTTCCAGGGCCAGCTTGTCGAAGGCGTCGATGTGTTCCGTCACATGGACATGGTAGCTGTTCGTGATGTAGTTTCGATCGGTCACGCCCTTTACGATGCCGAAACGCTTCTGCAGGCATTTGGCGAATTTGTAGGTGGTGCTTTCCAGGGGCGTGCCGTAAAGGGAGTAATCGATGTCTTCTGCGGCCTTCCATTTCGCCGTGTATTCATTGAGTTTTTTCATAATCTCCAGTCCCAGGGCCTCGCCCTCCGGCTCGGTGAGCTTTTTGCCGTTCAGGCTGTAGACGCATTCCCAGAGGCCTGCGTAGCCCAGGGACAGGGTGGAGTAGCCTCCGTGGAGGTATTTGTCGATCGTCTCTCCCTTTTTCAGGCGCAGCAGGGCTCCGTGCTGCCAGAGAATGGGCGCGGCGTCGGACAGGGTTCCGGTCAGGCGCTCATGGCGGCACTGGAGGGCTCGGTGGCAGAGCTCCATGCGCTCGTCGAAGATTTCCCAGAACTTATCCATATCGCCGCCTGCGGACAGGCCGATGTCCACCAGGTTCACGGTGACGACGCCCTGGTTGAAGCGGCCGTAGTATTTGGGCTTTCCGTCCTCGTCCACGTAAGGAGTCAGGAAGCTGCGGCAGCCCATGCAGGTGTAGCAGTGGCCCTGGCCGTTTTTGTCGATCTTATTCTGGAGCATGATTTTTTCGGAAATATAGTCCGGCACCAGGCGCTTGGCGGTGCATTTGGCCGCCAGCTTCGTCAGGTAGTAGAAACGGCTGTCCTCGTGGATATTGTCCTCCTCCAGCACATAGATGAGCTTCGGGAAGGCCGGGGTGATCCACACGCCCTTTTCGTTTTTGACGCCCTGGTAGCGCTGGCGCAGGGTTTCCTCGATGATGAGCGCCAGATCCTGCTTCTCCTGCTCATTTTTGGCCTCGTTCAGGTACATGAAGACAGTCACGAAGGGGGCCTGGCCGTTGGTGGTCATCAGAGTCACCACCTGGTACTGGATCATCTGGACGCCGTTTTTGACCTCCTCCCGGAGGCGCTTTTCGGTGATGGCGGAAATCTCGTCCTCGGTCACCTCCTCCCGGATGGAGCGGAGCTCCTCGGCCACCTGGCGGCGGATTTTCTGGCGGCTCACGTCCACGAAGGGGGCCAGATGGGTCAGGGAAATGCTCTGGCCGCCGTACTGGCAGGAGGCCACCTGGGCGATGATCTGGGTGGCGATGTTGCAGGCCGTGGAGAAGCTGTGGGGCTTCTCGATGAGGGTGCCGCTGATGACGGTGCCGTTCTGGAGCATGTCCTCCAGATTCACCAGATCGCAGTTGTGCATGTGCTGGGCGAAATAATCCGCGTCGTGGAAGTGGATGACGCCCTGCTCGTGGGCGTTCACGATGTCCGGCGGCAGCAGGAGGCGCCGGGTGATGTCCTTGCTGACCTCCCCGGCCATGTAGTCGCGCTGCACGCTGTTGACCGTGGGGTTCTTGTTGGAATTTTCCTGCTTGACCTCCTCGTTATTGCATTCGATGAGGCTTAAAATCTGCTCGTCGGTGGTGTTGGACTTGCGCACCAGGGCGCGGCGGTAGCGGTAGGTGATGTAGCGCCTCGCCACGTCGAAGGCCCGCTGGTTCATAATCTGGTCCTCCACCATATCCTGGATTTCCTCCACGCTTAAGGAACGGTTTATATTCTGGGCGGCGCTCTCCACGTCCTCCGCGATCCGCCGGATCTGGACGGCGGACATGCGGGCGCTGGGAACGACGCTTTCATTGGCTTTTGTCACTGCGGTTACGATTTTACGCGGGTCGAAGTCAGCTTCGGCTCCGCTGCGCTTGATGATTTTCATGTCAATATTCTCCTCTTATGCTTGTACAATTGCCGTCTGAGAATTCGTATATGGCAGTCAGCGGGTTTTATTTTAACAATATGTAGTAGCAATGTCAATGGGAAATTACTAGATATAGTTCCACAAAAATATATGCAGTTACGATTCACAGCCGCCCCACCCACATGCGGCTGTGAATAGCAACTATATGCAAAATACCGGGACACGCATTGCAGGATGCCGCGGGATGGTATACAATGTGGGGAAAGGTATCTGGCACAGGATGCGTGGAGAGCATCTGACGGATACAGAGACTGGATTTGACGAATAGATTTAGAGAAAGGATTCGGAGGGGAACTGTGTGCTGACTGCTTATGAGAGAATGGAAGGCGGCGCCGTCGTCTGGCGCTGCTATGATTATGGCTCCGAGGCGGAGCTCCCTGAGACGGTCGAAGGGCTTCCGGTGGCGGAGCTTGCGCCCTATGCTTTTTCCGCCCATATGGACGAAGGGCTTCTGGAGAAGGGGGTTCGGGAAGGGAGGCTGAGGCTGTGGGATTCGGACAATCCGGCTTCCTCAGCTCTGTCTTGGGAAGATGCAGAGCTCCCGCCGCCGCTTACAGGCGCGGCTCTTACATCCGTCAGCCTGCCGCCGTCCCTTCGGAAAATCGGCGCCTATGCCTTTTATAACTGCAGCCGCCTTCATACGCTCCGCCTGCATGGCGGTCTTATGGATCTGGGAGCAGGTCTTTTCACGGGCTGCCACGCCATCCGGGAGCTGGTCCTGCGTCTGGACGGCGGGGAGAAATCCTGCCTGCGGGAAATCCTGATCGAGGTGCCGGAGAAGCTTAAAGTGTCCCTGGAAGGGGCAGTGCGGGCGAAGCTGGTCTTCCCGGAATTTTTTGAGGAAAGCGTGGAGAATACCCCGGCGCGGATCCTGGTCGTAAAGACCCATGGGAGCGGCATGAATTACCGGAACTGCTTTTATGACCGGCGGTTTGACTTCCACGCTTACGACGCCTGCTTTTTCCACGCGAAGGCGGAGGAGGATTTTGAGACGGTGCTGGAGATGGCGCTGGGGCGGCTCCAGTACCCTGCGGGGCTTCTTTCGGAGGCTCGAAAAGAGTATGAGAACTGGCTGTGGGCACACAGGGAGCAGGCTCTGGAAAAGATGGTATCCGGCCGGGATATGGAAGGACTGGAATTTCTGACAGAGAGCTTTTTGCAAAGAGCGGACTCTGAAACGGATGCCGGAACGGACGCCGGAGTTTACGCGGGCGCAGATACCGGCGCGGAAGCGGAGCGGGCCCTGGGACGGGCGGTTTCCCTGGCGGCCTCCCGGGATTTCCCGGAGGGCGTGTCCTTTCTGATGGACGCCCTTCACCGGCGCAGCCTCCGGCAGACAAAGGCGGCGGAGGAAAGAGAAAAAGAAGAGAAGAAAGCCGGAGCCGTCCCGGAAAGGAAGGGCCGGTTCGAATTGTAGGATTTGAGAAGGCTGGCAGAAGGCCGGGGAGAGACTGACTTATTATGAAAGAGATGATAAAAAGCCCGATTCTGGAGGAACAGAAAAAACAGCTGGAAAGGGAAGAGCTGGGACGGCGGATCCTGGGAAGCGTAAGGAACGAGTTGTACCTGAAGCTGAAATACCTCGACCTGGCTCTGGGAAGCCTGCCCTTTTCACCGGGAAGGGCAGACCCGGCCGGGACGGACGGCGGCGTCCTGTATTTCACGCCGGGCAGTCTGATGAGGCTCTATCAGGGAAGCCGGGCGGGCGTGCTGCGCCTCTATCTCCACACGCTGCTCCACTGCCTGTTCGCCCACCCCTTCGACCGGAGAGAAAGGCAGAAGACATTGTGGGATCTGGCCTGCGACGTGGCTGTGGAGGCGCTGATCGACAGCCTGCACCTAAGGTGCGCCCACGTGTCCAGGGGAGCCTTTGGGAAAAGCTGTACCGCCAGGCTGTCCGGGACGCTTCCCGTCCTGACGGCGGAGGGGATTTACCAGGAGCTGGAGGGGTACGCGCTTTCGGAAAAGGCGCTTGGAAGGTGGAGCCGGGAATTCCACAGGGACGATCACAGCCTCTGGGAGGAGGGCAGAAGGCCGGGAGCGCCGAACCCGAACCGGCAGCGCTGGGACGATATCCGGGAACGGATGCAGACGGAGATCGCCCTCTTTTCCCGGGAAGCGTCGGAAGGGGAGGGCGATCTGCTGGAGCAGCTGCAGGTCAGCAGCCGTCCCCGCTATGATTACCGGGAGTTCCTGCGGAAATTCTCGGCGCTTCGGGAGGAGCTGCAGGTGGATCCGGACAGCTTCGACTATATTTTCTACAGCTACGGGATGCGGCTTTATGGAAATATGCCGCTGATCGAGCCCCAGGAGACCCGGGAAGTGCGGCGCATCGAGGAGTTTGTGATTGTCATCGACACCTCCATGTCCTGCCGGGGCGATCTGGTGCGGCGCTTCCTGGAGGAGACGTACCAGGTGCTTTCGGAGACGGAGAGCTTTTTTAGGAACGCGAGGATCCACATTCTGCAGTGCGACGAGCGGGTGCAGTCGGACGTGTGCCTGAAAAGCGCGGAGGAGCTGAAGCGGTACATGGAGCATTTCACCCTGAAGGGCGGAGGGGGCACGGATTTCCGCCCGGCTTTCGCGTACGTGGAGGAGCGGATGGCGCAGAGAAGCTGGGGGCGGCTCCGGGGCCTTCTGTATTTTACAGACGGGTACGGGATTTTCCCGGTGAAAATGCCGCCCTTTGAGACGGCCTTCGTCTTTTTGCAGAACCAGTACCGGGACGTGGACGTGCCGCCCTGGGCGATCAAGCTTATTTTAGGGGAAAACGACCTGACAGAGGAGGAGAAGACAGATTATGAATATTAAGCGGGCGAAACAGGAAATCAAAGACGCGGTGGAAGCCTATCTTTTGAAGGATGCGTACGGCGCTTATGAGATCCCGGTCATCCGGCAGAGGCCCATATTGCTTTTGGGAGCTCCGGGCATCGGCAAGACGCAGATCATGGAGCAGATCGCAAGGGAATGCGGTATCGGCCTGGTATCCTACACCATCACCCACCATACGCGCCAGAGCGCCATCGGCCTTCCCTTCATCTCTGAGAGGGAATACGGGGGAGAGAAAAAAGCGGTCACAGAGTACACCATGAGCGAGATCGTGGCCTCGATCTATGAAAAGATGAAAAAGACGGGCCTGCGGGAGGGCATCCTTTTTATCGACGAGATCAACTGCGTGTCCGAGACGCTGGCCCCGGCCATGCTGCAGTTCCTGCAGTGCAAGACCTTCGGAAATCATCCCATTCCCGAGGGCTGGGTGATCGTGGCCGCGGGAAATCCGCCGGAATACAACAAATCCGTCCGGGATTTTGACGTGGTGACTCTGGACCGGGTCAAGAAGATCGAGGTGGAGCCGGATTACGAGGCGTTCCGGGAGTACGCGGTAAAGGCCCGGATCCATCCGGCGGTCGTTTCCTATCTGGACGCCCGCCCCGCGAGCTTTTATCAGATGGAGACCACGGTGGATGGCAGGTGCTTTGCGACGCCCCGGGGCTGGGAGGATCTGTCCCGGCTTCTGGAGGTCTACGAGAAGCTGGGCAAGCCTGTGGATAAAGAGGTGGTGCGCCAGTATATCCAGCACGACCGGATCGCGGGGGAATTCGCCGCCTATCTGGAACTGTACCGGAAATATGAAAGCGATTACGAAATCGACGGGATCTTAAGAGGAGAGATCCGGGAGGGAACGCTGAAAAAACTGTCCCACGCCTCCTTTGACGAGCGCTTAAGCGTTGTCAGCCTTCTCTTGTCCGGCTGCCTGACAAAATTTCACAGGGTGCGGGTACAGGAACTCTTTACCGAAGCGCTGTATGGAAAGATGAAGGAGGCCGGAAGAGCGTTAAACGATGAGACGCTTCCTACGGAAGGGATTGCCGGAGTGCTCGCAAAGCTTAAAGAAGAGGCCCGGGAAGAACGGGAGAGCCGCAAAAAAGCGGAGCTTCTGGAGCGGGAGGAAGAAAAACGGCTGCTCCGCCTGGAGGAGACCCTGCAGCGCTATGGAGCGGCGCTGGCGGAGCGCCGCCCGGAGAGCGGCCCGGCGGCCTTCGATATCCTGCGGGAGCTTTTCGCCGGAGAGCGGGAGCGTTACGAGGAGCTTTTGAAGGAAGGCAGCGGGATGCTGGAGCATGCCTTTGATTTCCTGGAGGCTGCCTTCGGGAACAGCCAGGAGCTGGTGGTCTTTGTGACCGGGCTGAACCGCTCGGAGGACGCGCTGGCCTTCCTTCGCTCCTGCGGCTGTGAGCGCTACCAGCAGTACAACAGGAGCCTGCTTTTCGGGGAGGGCGACCGGGAAATCCGCAGAGAGATAGAGCGGCTGTCTACAGAAGGGTGATGGTCCGCCGGGAGATCTGAATCAGTCCGTCCTTTTTCATTTTCCCCAGCTCCCGGATCATGGCGCTTCGGTTCACCGACAGGAAATCCGCGAAATCGATCATGGTAAAGGGGAGCTCGAAGGTATTGCTGTTCTTTCCGGCGGCCAGCTGCATGAAATAGCACATCAGCTTTTCCCGGATGCTGCGCTGGCTTAGGACCTCCACCCGCTCGCTTAGGGCCCGGGTCTTGTCTGAGAGGAGCTGCAGCAGGTTGCGGATCAGCTGGGTGTGGCAGGAGCAGGCGTTCTGGCAGGTCCGGGTCAGCCGCTGGTAGTCGATAAAAAGCACCTGGCAGTCCGTCTGGCAGACCACAGCGATGCAGGAGTCGCCGCTGGGGATGAAGGACAGATCCTCTCCGAAGATGCTTTTCGGGGAGAGGTTTTCCAGAATGCTGCGGGTGCCGTTGTATTCGTAGCGGACGACGGCAGCCTGCCCGTTCAGCAGGATGCCTACGGACTTGCGTGCTGTGTCGAAGGAGTAGATTTCCTCGCCGGCGTAGAAGCTGCGCTTCTGGGCCTTCATGCACTCCAGCATACGGCTGCAGTCATGGGCGCTTACGCATTGAAAAAGGAGAGTTTCGGAGTAATCCATGGAATATACGCTTCCTTTCCTGCTTTTTCTTCAGTATGGCACAAAAAGGTTGCAAAAGCAACAGAATATATGGAAAACTTCTGTTATAAACTAAGTATACAAAGGAAAGAAGAGAGAATCTTCTTTTAAAAGAATGAAACGGTATCAAAAAGATTAGGAGGAAGAAAATCATGAAGAAGTATGTCTGCACACCCTGTGGTTATGTATACGATCCGGAGATTGGCGATCCGGATAACGGAATCGCTCCCGGCACAGCCTTTGAGGATCTGCCCGACGACTGGACCTGCCCCATCTGCGGCGTAGGCAAGGACGAGTTCGAGGTGGAGGAGTAAAGACGGCTGACAGCCGGAACAGGTTCATAAGGGTCTGAGAAGAGGGCGTCTGAAAAGACGCCCCTTTTTATGAAAAACTAAAATCTTTTTCCGTTTATGCTTTCAAAAAAAGTCTTTTGCCAGAAAGTCTTTTACCGCCGCCCGGATCTCTTCCGGCCCTCCGGCAAGCGATCCCTGCACCATTTCCGGCTTCCCGCCGCCCTTTCCCTGGAAACGCCCGTTCAAGGCCCTGCATAGGGGCCGGGTATCCTCCGTGCGGCTTCCGAAAATATAGCGCCAGCTGTTTTCGCCGCCTCCGGTGAAGACGCAGACGATTCCCCCGCAGCGGGCGGTCAGGAGATTGACGAAGTCCCGGCAGGTATCCATGTCAAGGTCTGGCTCAAAATACACAGGGTTTTCGCTCCCTTCCGGCACGGAGGCTGCCATTTCCCGGATCCGGGCCTGGTTCAGGCGCATCAGCTGGCCGCGCAGATCGTAAGCTTCCTGCTTTAGCCGCTCTACGGCCTCGGAAATCCGGTTTTCCTTTGCGGAGAGAAGGACAGAGACGGTCCGGACGCTGCCCTCCTTTTCCCGGTAATCCGCCAGGGCCCGGTCCCCGGCCAGCAGATTTACCCGGACGCCGCCCCGGTGGCTCTGTACGCCCGTAAGCTTAATCAGGCCGATTTCCCCGGTGCGCTCCACATGGGGGGCGCAGCAGGCGCAGACGTCCACGCCGGGGATCGTGACGATGCGCACCTGGCCCTCGATCTCGATTTTGCTGCGGTAGGAGAGAGAGGCCAGCTCCTCCCGGGCAGGATAGGAAATCTGCACAGGAAGATTGGCGAATACGGCCTCGTTGGCCGCAGCCTCGATCTGGGCCAGCTCGTCCCTGCTGATGGGGCCGTCGAAATCCAGGGTCACGTCCTGATCTCCCAGGTGAAAACCCACATTGCGATAACCGAAGCGGGCGTGCACCAGGCCGGAGACGATATGCTCGCCGGTATGCTGCTGCATACGTGAGAACCGCTTCCTCCAGTCCAGGCGCCCAGTTACCTCTGTGCCAGGCTTTAGGGGCCCGCGCGCGTAGTGCCATACGACGCCGTCCTTTTCGTGGGTGTCAAAAATCTCCACATCATTTAAAAACCCAGAATCGCCGCCTTGTCCGCCGCCCTCCGGAAAGAAAGCGGTTCTGTCAAGGCTGACGCGCCAGTAATCCTTTACTTTTTCGCAGGCGGTGACAGACGCCAGAAATTCTTTTCGGTGGCTGTCTTCATAGTATAAACGTCCAGTCAATGCTGCCATGGCTGTGCCTCCCTGTCCTCGGAAAATATCGGTATCATTTTATCCAGTATAGCATTGGCAGGGAATAATTGCACGGATTTTATTTCTAAAGGATAGCAGCTTCCTTTAGGAGAGCTGTCTCGCGCAGGTATTGTGAAAAAATGGCTATCAAATCTCTGGGATAAGGAAGCCTGCAGAGCCAGGCCGGATTACCGGTCATTTGGACCAAAAGCTGTCCGCCCCCATTTCTCATCATGATATCCCGGACAGTCCTCAAATCTCGTTCCACGCTTGTAATGCTCGTTTTAAATTCAAAAGCGATCGTGATGTAGATTTCCTTTCGGATACTCTGAAGCCTTTCCGGATCCTGTGCAGCCAGCTCTACAGCACGTATAAAATATTGGTAGCCGTAATAATAACTGAAAACCCCCGTTGTGTGGAGCAAAAGCTGGATGCTGCGTCTCATGTGGAACCCCCCTCTTTTGCATATTACAAAAATAGTTATATATATGAAATTATATACGGAAATGGATATTTTTAACATAATGTGCAGAAAAAGGACGGAAAACGACAAAACCAGACGCGGACAGAGTGAAAGTAACGGGATAATAACAGGTAAATAAAAAAATAAAAAAAGTACTTGACTTTTGTCGGAACTTAATAGTATAATAGCAAAGCGGGCCGGAGATAACGGTCCGCAGGAATGGAATCTTAGCTCAGCTGGGAGAGCATCTGCCTTACAAGTAGAGGGTCATAGGTTCGAGCCCTATAGGTTCCATTACGGCGAGGTAGCTCAGCTGGCTAGAGCATGCGGTTCATACCCGCAGTGTCGGGGGTTCAAGTCCCTTCCTCGCTACTGACGAAGAGCTCAAAGGCGTTGTGGAAGCAATGTTTTTGAGCTTTTTGTTTTTCGTTGACAAAGGCAGTGCGCCCCTGTAAACTGAGGGTAGCGGCGGTGCGCCGGGGGGGGGAGTGGACTGCTTTTTGCGGATAAAACGCGGGCGCAAGCGGGCGCAGGGTACGGAGGTGGAGGACGAATGGCAAGGGAACAGCATGGAATCGAACCGGTCTATGACGCCCGTTCCCGGATTCTGATTCTTGGGAGCTTTCCATCCGTGAAGTCCCGGGAGACACAGTTTTTCTACGGACATCCCCAGAACCGGTTTTGGCGTGTCCTGGCGGCTGTGACGGGACGGGAGACGCCGGATAGCATTCCAGAAAAAAAGGAATTTCTCCTGCAGAACCGGATTGCCCTCTGGGATGTGATAAAAAGCTGCGAGATCGAAGGTTCCAGCGACAGCAGCATCCGGGATGTGGAACCCAATGATGTGTGCAGGATTCTGGAAGCGGCGGATATCCGGCAGATCTACGCCAACGGCGGCACGGCTTACCGGCTGTACCAGAGATATCTGTACCCGATGACCGGCAGAGAAGCGGTGCGCCTGCCATCCACCAGCCCGGCGAACGCGGGCTGCTCCCTGGAGGCGCTCACGGAGCAGTGGAGCGTAATCGAGAGATGGCTTAAATAAGAGAAGAGGTGCGAAAATGCGGATAGGAATGGGTTACGATGTGCACAGACTGACAGAGGGGCGGGATCTGATTCTCGGCGGTGTGAAGATTCCGTACGAAAAGGGGCTTCTGGGGCATTCAGACGCGGATGTGCTGCTGCATGCCATCATGGACGCGATGTTGGGAGCTGCGGCCCTGGGAGATATCGGGAAGCATTTTCCGGATACAGATCCGGCCTATAAAGGAATTTCAAGCATCAGGCTTCTGGAGCATGTGGGAGAGCTCCTCAAAAAAGAGGGGTACGCGGTGGGGAATATTGACGCGACCATCATCGCCCAGAGGCCGAAGATGGCGCCTCACATTCCGGCTATGCGTGAGAATATAGCCAGGACGCTTGGAATAGAGGAAAACCAGGTGAACATCAAGGCGACGACGGAGGAGGGCCTGGGATTTACCGGAACCGGCGAGGGAATCTCCTCCCAGGCAGTCTGCCTTCTGGTGTGAGAAGAGAGGGATTAAGATGGAGGTTCGTTATCTGGACAGGCAGGAGCATGGACGCTCCAGAGCTCTGTATGAAGAAGTGTTTGTGGAGGACGAGCAGGCCTTTGTGGACGCCTACTATCAGATTAAGGCGGCGGACAATGAGATTCTTGTGGCGGAGGAGGATGGAGAGATTGTCTCCATGCTGCACCGCAATCCCTATACCTTTTGGCTGAGGGGAGTACAGATCCCGGCAGATTATCTGGTGGCGGTGGCGACCAGGGTAGCTTTCCGGCACCGGGGGCTGATGCGGGCTCTTCTGACTCGTGCCCTTCGCGATATGAAGGAGCAGGGGTATCCCTTTACCTTTCTGATGCCGGCGGACGAGGCGATCTATACGCCCTTTGATTTCCGCCTGATGGGAAATGACGACGAGGAGGGACTCGCACAGCTTGGCCCGGAGGAGCTGGCGGAGGATTATGACCTGTACCCGGTGAAGGACGCGGCCTATG
>CALWBB010000062.1 GCA_944375885.1 uncultured Merdimonas sp. | reverse complement strand
CCTGGAAAGCCATCCGCGGCGCCGGCCGGACGGGGACGGCAGTCCGGCAGAAGGAGGAAGGAGTGAGAGAGCATGGAGCAGCCCAGTCCTATCGGGAAAAAGCTGCGGATGATCCACAACAAATTCCGGGAGGTGGCGGACCGAAACCTTCAGAAATATAACCTGACGGCGGCCCAGCTGGAGATCCTGGTCTATCTGAAATGCAGCGGGGAGGAGGAGATCCACCAGCGGCAGATCGAGGAATGGTTCCAGCTGAAGAACCCGACCGTTACAGGGCTTCTGAACCGCCTGGAGGAAAAAGGCTTTCTCACCCGCAGGCCGAACCCCAAGGATCGGCGTTACCGGGTTGTGGAGCTGACGGAAAAGGGCGGGGAGCTTCTGAGCCAGATGTGGGAGGAGGCCAGAGGCATGGAGAATAAGATCTACAGCGGCTTCTCTGAGGAGGAGCTTGGCCGGCTTTCCGGATTCCTGGATCGGATTCTTGACAGCTTGTCCGAAGAAAATAAGGAGCATGCAGGAGGAACTATATGCTGAACACATTGAAGGCTTATGTGGGCGAGTACAAAAAGACAGCCATTGCCGCCCCGGTTTTCATTATATTTGAGGTTATTTTTGAAATGCTCATTCCATGGCTGATGGCGGAGATTATCGATAATGGCCTTGGCGCGGGCAATATGAATTATGTGGTGAAAATGGGCATTATCATGCTTTTGGTATCTTTTGCTTCCCTGTTCTGCGGAGCTATGGCGGCCCGGCAGGCGGCGATCGCGTCTGCGGGCTTCGCGAAAAATGTCCGGGAGGGAATGTACAACCATATCCAGGAGTTTTCGTTTTCCAATATTGACCGTTTTTCTACGGCCGGCCTGGTGACCCGCCTGACGACAGACGTGACGAATGTGCAGATGGCGTTCCAGATGATGATGCGGATGTTTACGAGAGCGCCGATTACTCTGATCGCGGCCATGTTTATGGCGTTTATGATGAATGCGGAGCTGTCGGTGATCTTTCTGGTGGCGCTTGTCTTCCTGGGCTTTGTGATTGCTTTTCTGATGACCCGCGTGGGGCCGTATTTCCGCGCGATGTTTGATCAGTATGATGCCCTGAATGCCAGCGTGCAGGAGAACCTGACGGGTATCCGTGTGGTGAAGGCTTATGTGCGTGAGGAGCATGAGACGAAGAAATTTAAAAAGGCTTCGGAAGCCTTGTACCGGTTCGCGATCCGGGCGGAGAAGCTGATGGTGAGCATGATGCCGACCATGCAGTTTACGGTGTACGCCTGCATCATTGCCATCTCCTGGCTGGGAGCGCAGATTATCGTGGTGGGAGGCATGAAGACGGGCCAGCTGATGAGCCTCTTCACATATACGATGAATATTCTGATCAGCCTGATGATGATTGCGATGATCGCGGTCATGCTGTCCATGGCGAAATCCTCTGCGGAGCGTATCTGCGAGGTACTGAATGAGACCAGCAGCCTGGCGGATAAAAAGGATCCGGTGATGAGCGTGGAAAACGGAAGCATTTCCTTCGAGGATGTCTGCTTCAGCTACCACGGGGATCCGGAGAACCTCCACCTGTCCCATATCAACCTGGATATCCGTTCCGGGGAAACGGTGGGAATCATCGGAGGCACGGGCAGCGCCAAATCTACCCTGGTGCAGCTGATTCCGAGGCTCTACGACGTGACCTCGGGAAGCGTAAAGGTGGCGGGCATCGACGTGCGCGATTATGATATCGAGACGCTGAGAAACGAGGTTTCCATGGTGCTTCAGAAGAATGTGCTGTTTTCCGGAACTATTAAGGAGAACCTGCGCTGGGGCGATAAGAATGCTTCCGACGAGGAGCTTGCGCGCGTCTGTAAGCTGGCCTGCGCGGATGAGTTTATCGAGCGCTTCCCGGATAAATATGACACCTGGATCGAGCAGGGCGGCAGCAATGTGTCCGGCGGGCAAAAACAGAGGCTCTGCATCGCCCGGGCTCTTCTGAAAAAGCCGAAAATCCTGATCCTCGACGACTCCACCAGCGCGGTGGATACGCATACGGACGCCATGATCCGCAAGGCCTTCCGGGAAGAGATTCCCGATACCACGAAGATTATCATCGCCCAGCGCGTGTCTTCGGTACAGGATTCGGATAAGATCGTGGTGTTAAACGACGGACAGATCGATGGAATCGGCACCCACGAGGAGCTTTTAAAGACCAACGCAATTTACCGGGAGGTCTATGAATCCCAGCAGAAGCATTCCGAGGAAGGAGGGGAGGCAGAATGAGCGGAGGCAGACAGTCCGGCCCCGCCATGCGCGGGCCAAGAGGAATCAAAGGCGGCCCCAAGGCCAAAAATCCCATACAGACGCTGAAACGGATCCTGGGCATTGTGCTGAAGGGCTATCCGGTGCACTGCGTGTTTGTCGTGATTGGCATCGTGGTGAGCGTGCTTGCCAACGTGCGCGGAAGTCTTTTCCTGCGGACACTGATTGACGACTATATCACGCCGATGATCGGCGTTCCTTCCCCGGATTTCGGGCCGCTTTTCAAGGCGCTGTCTACGATGGCCCTGATTTATCTGGTGGGCGTAGGCTCTACCTATCTTTATAACCGCCTGATGGTGGTGGTGTCCCAGGGAAGCTTAAAGAAGATCCGGGATCAGGTGTTTGAGCACATGGAGACTCTCTCCATCCCGTTTTTTGACACCCATGCTCACGGGGATCTGATGAGCATTTACACCAATGATACGGACACTCTGCGGCAGATGATAAGCCAGAGCATCCCGCAGCTTCTGTCCTCGTCGATTACCATCGTCAGCGTCTTTGTCTCCATGCTGATGCTCAGTCCGATTCTGACGGTGCTGGTGCTGCTGATGGTATTTATCATGGCGCAGGTGACGAAAAAGATCGGCGGCCAGTCGGGGCGCTATTTCATGGCCCAGCAGCGCGACATCGGCATTGTAAACGGCTATATCGAGGAAATGATGGACGGCCAGAAGGTCGTAAAGGTCTTCTGCCACGAGGAGGAGGCCAAGGCGCGGTTCAAGGAGCTGAACGATCAGCTGTTCGACAGCGCCAGCAATGCCAACGTCTTCGCCAATATCCTGATGCCCGTGATGGCCAATATCGGAAATATCAACTATGTGCTGACAACCATTGTGGGAGCGCTCCTTGCCATCGGAAACGTAGGCGGCCTGACGCTGGGCGGCCTGGCCTCCTTCCTGCAGCTGACCCGGAGCTTTAACCAGCCCGTCACCCAGATCGCCCAGCAGTTCAACTCCATCATCATGGCCCTTGCCGGAGCGGAGCGCGTCTTCGGCCTTCTGGATGAGCCTTCCGAGCAGGATAACGGCTATGTGACCCTGGTGAATGTCCGCCGGGAGAACGGAGAGCTGAAAGAGGTTCCCGAGAGAACTGGTCTCTGGGCCTGGAAGCATCCCCACCATGACGGAACCCTGACCTACACGGAGCTGAAAGGCGAGGTGGTGATGAACGGCGTGGACTTTGGCTATACGGAAGACAAGATCGTTCTTCATGATATCCGGCTTTACGCGAAGCCAGGCCAGAAGGTGGCCTTCGTGGGCGCGACCGGAGCCGGAAAGACGACGATCACGAATCTGATCAACCGGTTTTACGATATCCAGGACGGCAAGATCCGCTATGACGGAATTAACATCAACAAAATAAAGAAGCCGGATCTGCGGCGCTCCCTGGGAATGGTGCTGCAGGACAGCCATCTTTTCACCGGCACGGTGGCCGACAACATCCGCTACGGAAAGCTGGACGCTTCCGATACGGAGGTAAAGGGCGCGGCCATGCTCTCGGGCGCTGACACCTTTATCCGGCACCTGCCTGACGGCTATAATACGATGCTCTCCGGCGACGGGGCGAACCTGTCCCAGGGACAGCGGCAGCTTCTGACCATTGCCCGGGCGGCCATCGCCGATCCGCCGGTGCTGATTCTTGACGAGGCTACCTCCAGCATCGATACCCGTACCGAGGCCATCGTGCAGCGGGGGATGGACAGCCTGATGGAGGGCAGGACAGTCTTCGTCATCGCCCACAGGCTCTCGACAGTTCAGAATTCAGATGTTATCATGGTACTGGACCAGGGGCGCATTATCGAGCGCGGCACCCATGAGCAGCTGATTGAGCAGAAGGGAAGATATTATCAGCTTTACACGGGAGCCTTTGAGCTGTCCTGATTACCCGTGACGATTGCAGAAAAGAAGTAGCAGCAGGAGGAGATATGAGAGAGAAATTTCAGCGGTTTATGCAGGGGAGATACGGAGCCGACGAGCTGAGCCGGTTTCTGACGATGGTTGGACTGATTTTGATTGTGGTAAATCTGTTTTTCAGAAGCGTGCTTCTGTCTTATCTGGTGCTGGCGATCTTGATTTACTGCTATTACCGGATGTTTTCCAGGAATTACAGCCGCCGCTATGCGGAAAACCAGAAATTCCTTTCCTGGAGAAACCGGCTGCGGCTGAAGCCTTCCAGCTGGAAAAGGGAGATGGAGCAGAGAAGATATTATCATATCTACCGCTGTCCCTCCTGCCGGCAGAAGATCCGCGTGCCCAGAGGCAAAGGAAACATCATCGTCACCTGCCCGAAGTGCCATACGGAATTTCAGAAAAAGAGCTGAGCAAAAAAGCTGAGCAAAAAAGCGGATATCCGGGCAGACAGGTGGTACGCTTCAAAGTCCTGATTCAGATATGGCAGCAGATGCTTACGTGCAAGCACAACACCTCTGCTGCTCTATCTGAATCGGCTGTGAATCGTAACAGATAGGTGGCAAATTCTGAATTTTATGTGTATAAAATTATTCTGAACGGCTCATAATGTGGATAAAGCAAGAAAGGAGACTTCTGTTATGAGAAAGTTCAGAAAGCTGGCGGCAGGCCTTCTGCTGGCTGCGCTTGTAGTGTCTGCGGCCGGCTGCGGGAATTCCGATGACGCGGCCAAGGATAATAACACGACGAATCAGGAGAACGCCACAGAAAATACGACGGAGAACACGACGGACGACGCTTCGGATAACACCGGCAATGACAGTATGGTAAATGATGTGACGGATGACGCTGGCGACGCCGTGGAGGATGTGGGCGACGGCATCATGGACGGCGTAGACGACGTGGTGGACGGAGCGGAAGACGCGGTGGACGATGTGACCGGAAATGACGATGGCACGACAAATACCACGAATGGAACGACGAAGACGGAGTGACAGCAGAATAATTTAAATTTCAGGCAGGACCGGCAGAGTAGTATCTCTGCCGGTTTTTGGCATGTCCGGTGGGCAGACGCCAGACTTACAGGACTGGACATTGCCGGTATTTTGTCAGAAATGCGGTTTCTTAAGAATTTATGAATGCTATTGACAAACATATATTATATAACATATAGTATAAACAACTTATAATACTATATATTATATAATATTATATAGGCAAATAAAACTGCGGTAGACAGGAAGGAGTTCCTGCATACCAGCAGAAAATAAGGAGAGGATAGCATGGTATTTAACACCGGAGCCGCGCTCTTGGACGCCATTGTGCTGGCCGTCGTCTCCCATGACGCGGAAGGGACCTATGGATATAAGATTACCCAGGACGTCCGGCAGGCCATTGAGATATCGGAGTCCACGCTGTACCCGGTGCTCAGAAGGCTGCAGAAAGACGGCTGCCTTGAGACCTACGACATGGAATACGGAGGCAGGAACCGCAGATATTACCGGATTACCGAGGCGGGAGCGGCCCAGCTCCATTTGTATAAGAGCGAGTGGAGAATTTATTCAGAAAAAATATCGAAGCTGTTCGAGGGGAGTGAGGAAAAATGAGCAGGAAGGAATTTATGGATAGGCTGGAGAAGCTGCTGTGGAATATTTCCGACAGCGAGCGGGAGGAAGCCTTGCAATATTATAATGACTATTTCGACGACGCGGGAGAGGAAAATGAAGCGGAGGTCATCCGGGAGCTGGTAAGCCCTGAGCAGGTGGCGCAGAAGATCAAGGCGGGCCTTTCGGATTCTGCTTCTGAATTTTCTGAGCAGGGGTATCGGGATACCCGGTTCGACCCCAGGGACGCAGAGCTGTCCGCCGGACAGGACGGCAGCCAGAATGCCGGACCAGGCCGGAACGGACAGGGGCAGGCGAAAGCCCGGAAGCAGGAGACGAATTTCTGGAAGGTGCTGGCCCTCGTGCTGCTCTGCATTCTGGTGGCGCCGATCATCGTTCCCCTTGGCATAGGGCTGCTGGCGGTAGTCCTCTGCCTGGCGGTGGGCCTGCTGGCGCTGGTCGCCGGGATCGTGGTATCTGGAATCGCGGTTCTGATTTCAGGAATTTTCGTCATCGGAGTAGGCATCGCCCAGGCCTTCGCGACGCCGGCGGTAGGAATCGCGCTGGCCGGCACAGGCTGCATTCTGGCCGCACTGGGGCTGCTGCTTTCCGCTGTCATCCTCTGGTGCTGCGCTAAGGTAATCCCCTGGCTTATCCGGGGCATTGTAGGACTGCTCCGCTATCCCTTCAGAAAGGCAGGTGCGAAGAAATGAAAGGATTTATGAAATTCTGTCTGATGCTGGCGGCGGGCCTGGGCTTCATCGGCCTGGTCGGCGTCGGTGTCGGCATGGCGATGGGAGCGAGGCCCTATCAGTTCCTGAATCTGGCCCATTATGACGGAAGTATTTTCCACTGGCTTGAAAACCGGACGGACCGCCTGGAGGACAGGCTGGACAGCTGGTCCGACGGCGTGGAGGACCGCGCGGAGCAGTGGTCGGAGGATCTAGAGGATGACATCGATGACTGGAGCAGCGATCTGGAGGACCGCGTCGATGACTGGGCTGACGGCTGGGAGCACCACTGGGAGGACGAGTGGGAGCATGGCGGCGGGCACCGGGGCTGGAGCGGGTCGGCTGCAGGCCAGCTCGTCCTGCCTTCCGGAGAGAATATCGACACCTTTGAAGACAGCTTTGCGGCAGGAGATGTGGAGCGGTTGGAAATGGATCTGAATTACGCGATACTTCAGATTACCGCCGGACCGGAGGATAGCGATATCCAATTGAAGGGGCGCAACGCCCGCAGCTATTTCCGAAGCGATCTGGAGGGAGGCACGCTGCGGCTGGAGGATACGCGCACCCATGCCCAGTGCCAGAGGGAGCAGGCTCTGGAGCTGGAGCTTGTGGTTCCCGCGCGGCAGTTTCGGGAGATAGAGCTGGAGCTGGGCGCGTCGGACGCCTACATTGAGCGTCTTCATGCGGACTGCATGCGGGTCGATGTGGGCGCGGGCCTTTTGAAGGCAGACAGCCTGCAGGCGGAGGAGCTGGAGCTGGACGCCGGGGTCGGCAGCGGCACGGTGGAGCGGCTGGAGGCCTCCAGCTGGGCAGAGCTGGATGTGGGAACCGGGGAGCTGACGGTAAAGCATTTTAAGGGCGGCAGTATGAACCTGGACTGCGGCGTGGGGACCCTGGAGGTGACTGCCGCGGGAAACGAGAAGGATTATAACTATACGCTGGACTGTGGGATTGGCTCCATCCGCCTGGGCTCTCAGAGCTATTCCGGGCTGGACCGGAGCGCCTCCATCGACAACGGAGCAGATAAAACCATCACTGCCGACTGCGGAATCGGCATGATTTCGCTGGATTTTGAATAAAACCTGAAAAAGGCGGAAAAGAAACTGCAAAGAAGCTGAAAAGAAGCAGGAGAAAAGGAGAGCTAGTATATGGAACCGAAAAAATTATACCGTTCATCCGTAAACAAGACCATCTGCGGCGTATGCGGCGGGCTTGGGGAATACCTGAATATTGATCCGACGGTTGTACGCCTGATCTGGATTCTGGCGGCATTCGGAAGCTGCGGAACTGCGGCTTTGGTCTATATTATCGCGGCGGTTATTATGCCGGAGAATCCGCTGGAATAATGCCTGGAAGGCGCGGGACACAATGAAGAGGCGGGGCTTTGGGATGAAAGAAAGCGGTTGCGCCTGCCGGGGAACTTTGCTATACTTAAAAACGCGCAGAGGACAGGCGGCTGTTATTCACAGCGCCCCACTCACAGGCGCAATTTATAAAAGAAAGAGGTGGGAAAATGGTAGAACTGGATCAGTTTAAATACACGCTGAACGGCTATCAGGGACCATTGGTGGAATTGAGGGATTCACTTTGACCTGGCTAACAAGGCAAGGCGAATCGAGGAATTAGAAAGAGAGATGGAGGCTCCGGGCTACTGGGACGATCCCGAGAAATCCCAGGCAGGCATGAAGGAGCTTAAGAATCTGAAGGATGAAGCAGAGGACTATGCGGCCCTCGCGCAGCAGTACGAGGACATTGAGACCCTGATCGAGATGGGAAATGAGGAAAACGACCCGTCCCTGGTTCCGGAGGTGCAGCAGGAGCTGGAGAGCTTCGCCGCGAAGCTGGATTCCATGACGATCCGGACCCTGCTTTCCGGCGAGTACGACAGGAACAACGCGATCCTGAAGCTGAACGCTGGCGCAGGCGGCACCGAGAGCTGCGACTGGGCCGGTATGCTGTACCGGATGTACACCCGCTGGGCCGAGCACAAGGGCTTTTCCGTGGAGGTTCTGGATTACCTGGACGGCGACGAGGCAGGCATCAAATCCGTGACCTTCCAGGTGAACGGAGAGAATGCCTATGGCTATCTCAAATCAGAGAAGGGCGTGCACCGTCTGGTCCGCATCTCCCCGTTCAACGCCCAGGGCAAACGGCAGACCTCCTTTGTATCCCTGGACGTGATGCCCGAAATCAACGACGACATCGACATTGAGATCCGGGACGAGGATCTGCGCATCGACACCTACCGCTCCAGCGGCGCGGGCGGCCAGCATATCAACAAGACCTCCTCGGCTATCCGTATCACCCATCTGCCCACGGGTATCGTGGTGCAGTGCCAGAACGAGCGCTCCCAGTTCCAGAACAAAGACAAGGCCATGCAGATGCTGAAGGCCAAGCTGTATCTTCTGGAGCAACAGAAGAATTCGGAGAAGCTTTCCGACATCCGCGGCGAGGTCAAGGAAATCGGCTGGGGCAGCCAGATCCGTTCCTACGTCATGCAGCCCTACACCCTGGTGAAGGATCACCGCACCGGCCAGGAGATCAGCAACGTCAACTCCGTCCTCGACGGCAACATCGATCCCTTCATCAACGCATACCTGAAATGGATCACCGTCAAGCCAGAGGAAGAGTAGAGGACAGCAGATAGAACTAGCTGAATTTCTGAACAGAAATAAAGGCTTGCGGAAAATATATTGAAAAATACGCTTTAAGGCAAGACAGATTCGGGTTTTCTTCATATCCAAATGTTACACCCCAGGGCGGCAAGAGAGGGCGGCCTGGGCCGAACATGGGATAGAAGAAAATCCGAATCGTCCGTCTGAAATCTTATTTTTCTCTTGAAATCTCCCCCCAAATATGCTACTATCTTTCGTGTGAATCCACACAGGAAGCACAAATGTTTTCGCAGGGCGAACACGGAGGAGTAAAATGTCAGAAAAAAGCAAGTATTTTGTGGTAAAGCAGAAGGCTGTGCCGGAGGTGCTTCTGAAGGTGGTGGAGGCCAAGAGGCTTTTGGATTCGTCGAAGGCGATGACGGTCCAGGAGGCCACAGAGAGGGTAGGCATCAGCCGGAGTTCCTTCTATAAATATAAGGATGATATTTTTCCCTTTCATGACAATTCCAAGGGGAAGAGTATCACCTTTATTTTGCAGATGGACGACGAGCCGGGCCTGCTTTCTATGGTTCTGCAGACGATTGCGGAATATAAGGGCAATGTGCTGACGATTCACCAGACGATTCCGATCAACGGAGTGGCGTCCCTGACGCTGACGGTGGATCTTCTTCCGATCACGAAGGATGTGTCCTCTATGATCGAGCACATTGAGAGCCAGCCGGGAATTCATTATCTGAAGATCCTGGCGCAGGAATAAGAGGCAGGAATGAAAAGCAAAGGAGACGGGCAAGATGGTTCAGATTGCGGTAATGGGCTACGGAACGGTAGGTTCCGGCGTGGTGGAGGTCCTGAATACCAACCAGGCCAGCATCAACAAGCGCGCAGGCGATGAGATTAACATCAAATATGTGCTGGATCTGCGGGAATTCCCGGGGGATCCGGTGGAGTCGAAGCTGATTCATGATTTTGAGACGATTGTAAACGACCCGGAGATTAAGATTGTGGTGGAGGTCATGGGAGGCGTGGAGCCGGCCTACACCTTCACGAAGCGCTGCCTGGAGGCGGGCAAGAGCGTGTGCACCTCCAATAAGGAGCTGGTGGCCCGGCACGGGGCGGAGCTTCTGGAGATTGCCAGGGAGAGGAACCTGAATTACCTCTTTGAGGCCAGCGTGGGAGGCGGCATCCCGATTATCCGGCCTTTGAATTCCTCCCTGACAGCGGACGAGATTACGGAGATCACCGGAATCTTAAATGGGACGACCAATTATATTCTGACGAAAATGAGCTACGGCGGCATTGATTTCGACACGGCGCTGAAGAACGCCCAGGCAAAGGGCTACGCGGAGCGCAATCCGGAGGCGGATGTGGAAGGCTACGACGCCTGCCGGAAGATCGCCATCCTGACCTCCCTGGTCAGCGGCCGCCAGGTAGATTTTGAGGATATTTACACGGAAGGCATCACAAAGGTCACGGCGGAGGATATCAAGTACGCGAAAAAGCTGGGCCGGGCCGTGAAGCTGCTGGCCATGAGCAAGAAGGAGGATGGAAAGTTCTTCGCCATGGTAGCGCCCTTCCTGATCAACGAGATGCATCCGCTCTACAGCGTGAACGGCGTGTTCAACGCGATTTTCGCCAAGGGAAACGTGCTGGGCGACGTGATGTTCTATGGAAGCGGAGCGGGCAAGCTGCCCACTGCCAGCGCGGTGGTGGCCGACGTGGTGGACGCGGCCAAGCATCTGCACCGGAGCATCATGACCTTCTGGAGCACGAAGAAGCTGGAGCTTACGGACATCAGCAACGCGAAACGGCGTTTCTTCGTCCGGGCGAAGGGCGACGGGCAGACGGACGCCATCGCCATGGCGGAGCTGTTCGGCCCCATCGAGCTGGTGAACGCGGACCTGGAGGGCGAGTACGGCTTTGTCACCGGAAAGCTGACCGAGGCCGAGTACAGGGAGCGGGCGGAAAAGACGGACGCGATCCTTCATATGATCCGCATGGAAGGCTAGGCGCGCTATGAAATATGTGATTGTGCTTGGAGACGGCATGGCCGATGAGCCCATCGAGGCGCTGGGCGGCCTGACGCCTCTGGAATACGCGAAGACGCCGGCCCTTGACGCCATGGCGCCGGTCTCGGAGATCGGTCTTGCGCAGACCATCCCGGAGGGTATGAGCCCGGGAAGCGATACGGCGAACCTGTCAGTGCTGGGCTATGACCCGAAGCAGTATTATACGGGGCGCTCCCCGCTGGAGGCTTTGAGCATCGGCGTGGACATGAAGCCTGACGATGTGGCCCTGCGGACGAACCTGATTACGGTGTCGGACGGGGATGAGCCTTATGAGGAAAAGACGATTCTCGACCACAGCTCCGGAGAAATCAGCACGGAGGACGCGGCGGTCCTGCTGGACGCGGTCCGGGCGGAGCTGGAGGATGACAATTATCATTTCTATGTGGGAACCAGCTACCGGCACCTGCTGATCTGGGCGGAGGGAAGCGTCGTGCCGCTCACGCCGCCCCACGACGTACTGGGTCAGAAGGTGGGGGATTACCTGCCGGCGGATGAGAGGCTGCGGGAAATGCAGAAGAGGAGCTATGAGATCCTCTCCCGGCACCCCCTCAACCTGGAGCGGAAGAAAAATGGCCTGAATCCGGCGAATTCCTGCTGGTTTTGGGGAGCGGGCACCCGTCCCGCCCTGGCGTCCTTTGAGGAGAAGAACCACAAAAAGGGCGCGATGATTTCTGCGGTGGATCTCCTGAAGGGAATCGCCGTGGGAGCCGGCATGACGAATATCCAGGTGGAGGGAGCCAACGGGCAGCTCCACACGAATTACGAGGGCAAGGCGCAGGCGGCGGCAGACGCGCTCTTAAAGGACGGATTTGATTTCGTCTACGTCCATGTGGAGGCACCCGACGAAATGGGACACCAGGGAAGCGTGGAGCGGAAAGTCCAGTCGGTCGAGTATCTCGACCAGCGCCTGATCCGCCCCTTGAAGGAAGCCCTGGACGCCTCCGGGGAAGACTACCGGATGATGGTGCTTCCGGATCATCCCACGCCCATCCGGGTGCGGACCCACACGGCAGACCCGGTGCCCTTCCTGCTTTACGACAGCAGGAGGAGTTACGGCGGGCCGGCTGTCTACAGCGAGAAAGCGGCGCGGGAGAGCGGCCTTAGGGTGGCCCGGGGCTGCGAGCTCATGGACCGGCTGTTTGAGAAGAGCTGAAATCATGTGATAGAAAAAATGAGGAGAACAAATCTATGCTGATAGTGAAAAAGTTTGGCGGAACCTCCGTGGGAAATAAGGAGCGCATTTTCAATGTGGCCAGAAGGTGCGCGGAGGACTTCAAAAAGGGCAACGATGTGATTGTCGTCCTTTCCGCAATGGGAAAAACCACAGATGAACTGATCGCGAAGGCGAAGGAGATCAATCCGGATCCGCCCAAGCGGGAGCTGGATATGCTGCTCACCACAGGCGAGCAGGTATCCGTGGCGCTGATGGCCATGGCCTTCGACACGATGGATATCCCGGCCGTGTCCCTGAACGCCTTCCAGGTGGCGATGCACACCACCCGGGTGCATGGAAACGCCCGCCTGAAGCGCATCGACACGGACCGCATCATGCACGAGCTGGAGCATCGGCGCATCGTCATCGTCACCGGTTTCCAGGGAGTGAATAAATACGACAACTACACGACCCTGGGACGCGGCGGCTCCGACACCACGGCGGTAGCCCTGGCGGCAGCCCTCCACGCGGACGAGTGTGAGATCTATACAGACGTGGACGGCGTGTACACGGCAGATCCGAGAGTTGTGCCGGGGGCACGCAAGCTGGACGAGATCACCTACGACGAGATGCTCGACCTGGCGACCCTGGGCGCGGGCGTACTCCACAACCGTTCTGTGGAGATGGCGAAGAAATACGGCGTACAGCTGGTGGTACGCTCAAGCTTAAATGATCACGAAGGAACAATCGTTAAGGAGGAAACAAGCGTGGAAAGAATGTTAATCAGCGGAGTGGCGCTGGATAGAAATACAGCCAGAATCTCAGTCATCGGCCTGAAGGATGAGCCGGGCATGGCCTTCAAGCTTTTTAACCTGCTGGCAAAGGACAATATCAACGTGGACGTAATTCTGCAGTCCATCGGCCGTGAGAACAGCAAGGACATTTCCTTCACCGTATCCCGCGACGACGCGGACACGGCAGTGAAGCTCATCGAGGAAAATATGAGCCGTCTGGGCGGAAAGGGAATTTCCTGCCGCAAGGATGTGGCCAAGGTGTCCATCGTGGGAGCAGGCATGATGTCCAACCCCGGCGTGGCAGCCAAGATGTTCGAGGCCCTCTACAATAACAACATCAATATCAACATGATTTCCACCTCCGAGATCCGAGTGACCGTGCTGATCGACGAGCGCGACGCGGAGCGCGCGGTGAACGCGGTGCATGACGCGTTCGGCCTGGAGGAATAGGTTTCGATATTAACAATTAAGACAGTGTCTCATCATGGCGGAAAGGATTTAATTCCGGCCGATGACATGGAAAAAAGCTGAATTCCTTATTGAGTAAGGAGTTCAGTTTTTTTATAGAGCTGCTATTTCAATAACTTTTATAAAGGAGAAATAAAATAGCCCGGTGCGGGAACGACCTTTACAAAGCAAAATGACGATGGCATAATAAAAAAAGAGGTTGTTGGCAGGCGAAGCCTGTTTTCAAAGTAAGGAGGAGACAGATGCCGAAGCGAATAGAGGATATTGTCTATAGATTTGCGCAGATGATGAAGCTGATTTTTGGATCAAAGCTGGAGAAGGTTATTGTATACGGCTCCTATGCCAGAGGGAACTACCGTAAGAATTCGGATGTAGATGTTATGATCCTGGTTGATTTGCCGGAAAATGAGATAAAGAAAATGGAAAATACAGTATATGATGTGGCGTTTGACATTGAAATGGATACAGGAGTAGATATCTCTCCTGTGATAAAAAGCAGGCAGCAGTTTGAATATTGGGTGGATACTCTTCCGTATTATCGAAATGTAAGAGAGGAAGGAGTGACTGTCTTTGAATAG
>CALWBB010000061.1 GCA_944375885.1 uncultured Merdimonas sp. | reverse complement strand
TCGGCTTGGGAAAATTCTGATGCAGGTGCGGGACGAGCTGAAGGAAAATCAATACTTTAGCTCATAAAATAGCCTTCTTGCAGCATTGAAACCACATTTTAGGGCGTCCCGCATATATTGGGGCAGTTTCGGAATAAATCTGGCTGCCAAACAGCATGTGCTTGACATATTTTAACATTTTTGTTATCTTTTAATTGTTCCGGAGCTGCTGGTTTTATGTTCTGGCAGTTCCGGCATATTTGTACATTTCGGACGACAGTGCAGAAGCTGTCTTATTTTACAGGAAGCTTCGCTTCCATGCCGATCGGCAGAGAGAAAAGATATCAGGATCTGATTTTCACAGCCTATTTCGGGCAGAAAAATCCAGGGATAACGAAAATTAAAAGGGGAAAGGAGAAGCAGAAATTTTGAATCCGCTGTTGTCTGGCTGATGTAATTTATTTATAATATATTGTATAGGTAGCTTCTGAAATATGTTTCTGCAATTTATGCGTATGGAGCAAAGAACTGCTTCCGGCAGTGCCGGAAAGCATGGCAGCTATCCACGGGAGGATCGTGCGCTGAAAGCGGCGGCCCAGCTGATGGGAGAGGAGCTGCTGGCTCTGATGGGATTGGAGGGAAAAATCAAGAGGGCTCTTCCGACAGAACAGGTGCAGCTTAAGACAGAAGATTTTTTCGAAGATTTCAATTATGAGATGGAAGATGGGAAAATCCTGCATCTGGAGTTTGAAAGCGACAATATTACGAAGGATGATCTGAGACGGTTTCGCGTCTATGAAGCGATACTCAGTTACCAATACAAAAGAGAAGTAATTACCTGCGTACTCTGTACTGCCAATGTCAGAAAACGGGTGGATAGGCTGACTAATGGAAGAAGTTGTTATCGTGTCAGGATTATTTGCCTGAAGGAGTGGGATGCAGACGGGCTTATTCGAGAACTGGAAGAAAAGCAGAAAGTAAAACGCCTGGATCGGGAAGAACTGCTGAAGGTGATTCTGACTCCCCTAATGAGCGGAGAACTGTCACAGCCCGAACGCATCCGGCGAAGTCTTTGCCTTCTCCGGGGCGAGCAGGAAAATCAGGAAAAAACAGAATTATTGAAAATGCAGGCGGTGCTTTACACGCTTGCAGAGAAATTTCTTCAAAAAGAAGAGCTGGAGAATATTAAGGAGGAGATCCATATGACGCGTCTGGGACAGATGATATTTGATGATGGAGTCAAGAAGGGAATAGAAAAGGGAGAAAAGAAGGGAAGAGAAAATGGCCTGGAGCTGGCGAAACAGATTCTCCGCCTGGCAGGAGAAAACGTTCCTGTACAGGAAATCGCCAGACGGCTCTCTGCTACAGAAGAAGAGGTTAAGCAGATTCTGAGCTGAAAGGCAGAGCTTTAGCTGGCATGTTGTTAATTTAATTATAATGGCGGGCCAGGCAGAGCAGCCGAAACAGATCGGACGAAATAAAATAGAAAAGACAGAAAACCCCGGGAGATATCCGCGCGTGCGGATGCTTCCCGGGGTTTTCCTATACCTGGTGCAAGGTCTGCATGGGAAAAATACTTTCAGGACAGGTAAAAATGCCTGGCATTGTTCCAGAGCTTTCAGACGAGGCATAATAGGCATATGGAGGGACAAAGATCAATAGCTTATATTCCCATAAATTATGGGAATCCGAGCCGTTGCCTGACAAAAACGGCTATGTTATCCTGAAAATTAGAGAAATATTGCCTTGTACCAGGTAGAGAAAGGAGGGTGAGCCAGATGGGAACGAACGGACTGCCGAATGTGCTTCTGCTGTTATTTACGATGCTGATATGGGGGCTCTATTTCATGATCCTGATGTCCAGCCCCAGAAATAAAGTCAATCAGTGGTGCTTCATCGCGGGCGCTCTGCTCAGTGTGGGCGTGCTGAAGGAGTATATTTATTACAGCGGATTTCTGGCGGGACGCCAGGTGGAGCTGCTGGGGGTAGTGTATGAGGCGGATGAGCTGGTCAACTCGATTCTCACAGCTGTTCTTTATTATATTTCCATGCCCTGCGCCGTGATCTGCAGCCTGTATTTCGCGAAGATGGACCGGCGTTTCCCGAGACTCTTTCATTTGGTGGAGCTCCTTTTGTTTTTTCCGGTCCTCTGCTTCTGCGTGGTCTATCCCTGGAGCCAGACCCGGGTGATTCCGCTTACGAATCCGCACGCCTACACGATTGTCGCCGTCTATAATCTGATTTACGGCGTCCTGGTGACGATTCCGATCGCGGTGACGCTGGTGCGGGAGAAGAACGGCTATTCCTTCCGCCAGAGGAGGCTGGTGTCGGTCATCGTGCTGCTGCCGCTCTGGTACTGGCTGATTACGGCGTTCGGTTTTCATCTGCTGGGACTGGAGAATCTGTACAAGGTCTGGCAGGGAAATGTCGTCATTATCCTCTGCCTGTTTATCTACTATATGTACCACCTGTTTCATGAAGGAATCTGGGGCATGCGCCTGAGCAGGGAGCATTTCGACTGGTCAGAGGAAAATGTAAAGATGCCGGAGGACACCCGCTATGTGATCCACATGTTGAAGAATGAGATGGCGAAGATCCGGCTTGGCACCCAGTTCATCCGGGAGCTGAGGATACCGGAGACCTCGGAGGAGCTTGATATCATCGAGCGCTCCGTGGAGCATATCGAGAGGTTTACCCAGAAAAGCAGCGCCTATACGGGCGAGATTCATATAGAGACGGAGCCGGTGGATATCCGGGAGATTCTGAAGACCGTGGCCGCCGAGCAGACAGGGGGCTGGGCTGGGCGGGTCAGAATTGAGTCGGATAAAAAATATCCTCTGCTGGTCTGCGACCCGGTCCACATGCGGGAGGTGGTAAGCAACCTGGTGGGCAACGCGCTGGACGCCATGGGGGAGAACGGGACGCTGACGCTCTCCTACCGGACGCCCAAGCGAGACGTCTCCCTAATCTGCATAGAGGATACGGGCTGCGGCATCCCGGAAAAGGAGCTTGGGAAAATATTTGAACCCTATTACAGCAGCTATTCGGATCAGCGGCATTTCGGCCTGGGGCTTTCCTACTGCCGGAATGTGGTGAGGGCCCACGGGGGCTATATTCAGATCCGGAGCAGCACGGAAGCAGAGCGGCACGGGACGGAATTTATTCTGTGCCTTCCGCGCAGGAAGAGAGGAAGGAGGAAACAGGATGAATGAGAAACCGGAAAAGCAGCCTATCCGCGTGCTGATCGTGGAGGATGACAGAGATTTTGCCTTTCTCATCGAGAAGCTTCTTCGCAGGCAGGAGGACATCCGGATCGCCGGGCACTGCGCGGAGCAGGCGGAGGTTCTGGAGGCCGTGCGTGAAGCAAAGCCGGACGTGGTACTGATGGATCTGAACCTGGGGAAATCCTCAGCGGACGGCATCGGCCTGTCCAGGGAAATCCGGATTCAGACAGACGCGAAGGTGCTGATTCTCACGGCGATCAATACGCCGGACATGATTATGCGGGCGGCCAGAGAGGCCTTTGCCTCGGGCTATGTGTTTAAGAATCAGCTGTCCCTGCTGGTGGAGAACATCCGGGCTGTCGCGAAGGAGTATACGGCGCAGGAATATCTGATCGCCTCCTCGGCCCTGTCGGTGCTGTCGGACGCCGAGATGGCCGTATTCCAGATTATGATGGGAAAGGAAAATGATTTCCACTCGTCGGCCAAGACGCTGGCGAATCAGAAGGGGAAAATTATCAAAAAGCTGGGACTGAAGAACCAGAAGGAGCTGCTCCATGTGTTCCGGATGTTTCAGGAAGGGGGAGAAGAACATGAAGTGCCAGTACTGCGGAAATGAAATGTCTGAGGGAGCTAAATTCTGTTCTCTGTGCGGGAAAAAGGTGATAGAGGCGGAGCCCGCTCCCGCAAAAAGGTTCTGCCCGTCCTGCGGTCAGGAAGGAAAGCCAGATATGCTGTTCTGCGAATACTGCGGGGCGCGGCTGACCGATAAGGCCAGGCCAGCTCCAGCGCCGGGGCCAAGACCAGAACTGAAACCAAGGCCATCGTCTTCGGGGCGTTTCTTGATGGAAGCGGGCATGATGTCCTACTACAGCGGAGAACCCACGGTAGGGATCGCGAAGGCGACCGGAACGCTGAAGATTTTTGACGACCGGGTAGAATTTCATAAAAAAATGGGAAGCAGCGCGGGAGCTATGTTTGGAGCAGTAGGTATGATTATAGCTGCCAATAAGATGAAACAAGAGGGCGACCTGGATATCTACCGTTACCGGGATGTGGCAAGCGTCCGGGAGGGAAGATACGGAGGAATCTACCATACCATTGTCCTTGTGATGAAGAACGGACAGGTGCACTCCTTTGCGGGTACCCTGAACAGTGGGAAGATCCAGGAGGCGGTCGTGCAGATCTCCCGGCATCTGGGATAAGAAGGACTGAGGGGAGAGGATTATGGCGATTGATTACCAGTACTATGAATTCCGGGCTTTTGAGAACCTGGTAAAGCTGGCGCAGCTCTGGGAGGGTGAGGAGGAACTTCCCCAGATCCATGCGCTGATGGAGGAAATCCGCCAGGAGCAGGAGCTGATCCGCACAAGGAAATTTCGGGTGGCAGTGGTCGGAGAGTTCAAAAGGGGAAAGAGCAGCTTTATCAACGCGCTCCTGGGGCGGGAAATTTTGCCGGTGGACGCTCTTCCCACGACGGCTACCCTGAACCGGATCACCTATGGGGCCCTTCCCCGGGCATATCTGCGGTATAAGGATGAAAAGGTGGAGGAGGTAGAAATCGGGGAGCTTTCCCGTTATGTGACGAAGCTGACCCAGGAGTCGGAGGACGCCGCTTCCAGGATTGAGGAGGCAGTGGTGGAGTACCCGTCGATTTTCTGCCAAGGCCATGTGGATCTTATCGATACGCCGGGAATGAATGACGACATGGAGATGAACGCGGTGACCCTGTCCCAGCTGGAGCATATCGATCTGGCGATTGTAACTCTGTCTCCGGGAAGCCCTTTCAGCGATACGGAGAGCCGGTTCATGGCACGGATTCTGGAGAGTGATGAAATCTGCCGGGTCATCGTGGCTGTGACAAAGATTGACGAAGTGCGCGGGGAGGAGCGGCGGAAGAAGCTTTTGGCTTATCTGGCCCAGCGGATTCCGGAGAAGACAATCGGGGTGCTGGAAGAGACCTGTGAATCCGGGGATCCGATTCTTGAGAAGGCTCACAGACTTCTTCAGGATCTGCCCATATTTGGTGTCAGTTCCCTGGACGCCCTGGAGGCCCGTCGGCACAATGATGAGGAGCTGTTTGTCCAGAGCGGCTTTGCAGAGCTTTCTGACAGGCTTCCGCAGCTGATCTTATCCAGCCAGAATAACAGCGCGGTCCTGCGGGCAGTCAGCACGGTTCGGAAGATCACGGGAGGGTATGAGGGATGGCTTTCGCAGATACAGGGTGACTGCCGGAAAAAGCAGGACGAGATACGGGAGGAAAGGAAGGTTTTTGCGGGAGCCTGCTATAGCCTGGCAGGGAGAGGGGGGCTGGAATCCTTAAAACGGGAGCTATGGAAAGAAATCGATGCTTTTTCCTCCATGCAGGAGGAGACGGGAAAGGAATTTATCCGCTGTCTGTCTTCTATTTCGGTGCTAGATGCTGGGATGATTGAGGAAGCGCTGAAAAAGCAGGCGGAAAAAAGCGTAGAGGAGTTTAACAGGAAGGCGGGGCAGAGGCTTTATCCGTCCCTGAGAAGCCATATGTCAGAAGGGCTTATCAGCTGGCACAGGAATATTCTGGGACAGATCCTTTGCAGTGCCCCGCTTCAGCAAAAGGGCCGGGAGAAAGCACGGGATGTGGCGGAAGAACTGGCCGCGCAGCCGCCTTTTTCGGCAAGGCTTCCGCAGATCCCGTTTTTCTTCCGGGAATCTCCGGTGCCGGGACGGGAGAGGCTTCTGGCGCCTGATCTGATCACCGATATCCAGAGGGCTGTAAAGCATTCTGTGCAGGGCTGGTGCGCAGACAGGAAGGAAGAGACAGAGGTGGTTTTAAACCGTGCCCACGAGAGTATGTCTGAGGCCCTGGAAAGGCTGGTGGTGACCCTGTATGAGGAGGATAACCAGCGTATAGCCCAGTGGGAGGCCCGGGGGCAGCGGCTGGGAAGCCCGGAGCTTCTGGAAAAGCTGCGGCAGCTTTCAAAGGACAGTCAAAGCCTGGAGGCCGATTTTATAAAAGAACTTTAATGTGACGGGAAGGGGATGAAGGTTATGAACAATGACGCGAAATACACAAGCTACCAGAATATGGTCACGCAGGTGAATACCGGGCTGGTGCAGATGCAAAAAGCCGCCTTGGGAATGAATCTGGAGGAGACAGGCAAAAACCTGGAGGCCAGCCGAAAGAAGCTGGAGGAGCGGAAATTCGCGGTGGGAATCCTGGGGGAATTTAAAAGGGGAAAAAGCACGGTAATCAATTCCCTTTTGGAAAAGGAGATAATGCCTGCGGATATTCTTCCGACCTCCGCCACTATGAACCGGGTGACCTATGATATGACACCCCATGTGGAGCTTCTGATGCGCGACGGGACCGTGATGGAGATCGGTATCGATGAATTGCCGGACTATGTGACGAAGCTGGATGAAAGGCGGGAGGCCCAGGCAGCCCTGGTGGAGGAGGCCATCGTCTACTATCCCTGCAAATTCTGCCAGAACGGCGTAGATATCGTAGATACGCCGGGACTGAACGACGACGAGCGCATGAGCCGTATTACAGAGGAGATTATTCCTAAGCTGGATGTGGTGATCATGGTGCTGGTTCATGACAGCCCCTTTAGCAGCAGCGAGGCGGATTTTGTGCTGAATAAGCTGATGACCAGCGACCTGGGCAGAATCCTCTTCCTGGTCAATAAGATAGATACCCTGCGCCGGGAATCCGACCGTGTGCGCGCCATCGAAAATATCAAATCCCGGATCCAGGAAAAAGTGCTGGAAAGCACAAAACGGATCTACGGGGAAGGCTCCCAGGAGTACCAGGATACAAAGAGAAAGCTGGGGAATATCAAGGTATTCCCATTTTCCGCGCTGGACGCCCTGGACGGAAAGCTGGAAGGGGATCCGGAGCTGATCGCAAAAAGCGGGACGATTCCATTTGAGCAGGAGCTTACCCGGATGCTGACAGAGGAGAGAGGGGCGCTGGAACTGCAGATACCGCTTAGCGTCATGGGGCGCGGGGCCCAGGAGATTATCAAGGCCATAGAAACCAGGAAAAACGCCCTTCAGATGAGCAGCCAGGAATTTGAGGAACAGCAAAAAGAGGCCCTCGCCCAGATCGAGGCTATCCGCGCCCAAAAGACGGAGGAGAAGAAAAGGCTGCGGAACAGCGCCATCGCAGCCCGGGATCAGCTGACTGCCCAGGTGGCGGAATTTTATCCGGCGCTCCGGGAACAGCTGATGGCTGCGCTTGACAACACATATATCGATTCTGCGTCCATGAGTACGAAGGGAGGCCAGGACGCGGCGGTGGCAGAGCTCCAGAAAGCGCTGAACAAAGAGATGGAGACTTCCATGAGCGGTTTTTCTGAGCGGATTGAGATGCAGCTTAGGAACATAGCGGGAGAAGAGGCGGCCCGGCTGGGAACCTTCGCCCAGGAGGTGTCCGGAAGGCTGGATTCCCTCCGGGCAGGCATCGGAACAGGGGACTCCTGGAAAGCTGGAGATTTCTTAAGCGTAGGGGCGGAGTACGCCATGGCGATGACGCTGGGGGGCTTTGGTATCGGCGGCGTCATAGAAGGCTTCAAGGAGGCCGGCTTTAAAGGGGCGGCCCTTGGGGGCGCGGCGGGCCTGGCGGCGCAGTTTGCCACAGCCGCAGCTTTGATGGCGGTTTCCCTCCCTGCCCTTCCCCTTTCCCTGATTGCCCTGGCTGCCGGGCCGGTGGCCAGCAAGTTTCTGGTAAAGAAGGTATTCAGGCGGGATGTGGGTGAGAAAAAACTGACGGAGATCCGCCAGGCGATGCGAAAGAACCTGGACGAAATGATGACCGATATGGAAGCCAGAGGAGAGCTGGAGCAGTGGGTGCGCCAGAGGGTGTCCACAGTCTTTGAAGAGCTGTCGGCTGCCCTGGAGGATGAGTGCGAGACGATGCTTCGGGACACGCAGGGCACCATAGATTCTATCCGGGAGGATCTGCTTCAGAATGAGATGCAGCGGCAGAAGCTTTTGGAAAATTATGAGGAAAACCTGAAGACAGTGACCCAGATCCTGGAGCGGCTCGAGCCGGTGTCAAAGAAGGTAAGCCGCGTGCTGGAGGGCGGACAGCCAGAGGAAGGAGAGGCCTATGCTTAGGGACGATTACGGGAACCAGGAGAACCTGTCTCCGCTTCGCAGCATGGAACACAGCTTCCGCGCTTATGTCAAGCGGCGCAGGGCAGAGGAGGGCAGGAGGATGTCGGGCAATGGGCTTCCGGATTATGCCTTTGCAGCTGATTATGAATACCGGAAGAAGCTGGACGCGATCCCGCATTTTTACAGCGTCGCGAAAAAAATCTGCGCGACCTACGCCAGCCGCACCCTCCAGGAGGTAAACCTGGCAGGGCTGCTGGTGGGGCCGGATCAGTATCCGGAAGTCTACCAGATGGGCTGCGACTGCGCCCGGATTCTGGGGATCGGTATTCCCAATATTTACATTGTCAACGATCAGACGCTGAACGCCTATACCATAGGAACGGACGATATCGAGCCTTTGATTGTGATTCACAGCGGGCTTTACGAGAGGGTGACGCCCGGGGAGTTGCGCTGCGTCATCGGCCATGAGTGCGGCCATATCCACAACCAGCACGGCGTCTACAATATGCTCAAGCAGCTGATGGTGGCTGCGGGAACCTCCGCCGCAGGTCTGGTCTCCGCCCAGCTGATGCGGCTTATGACAAAGGGGGCGGAATTCCTCCTGAACGCCTGGAGCAGAGCTGCGGAGGTGACCTGTGACCGGGCGGGCATGATCTGCTGCGAGAGGGTGGAGGATGCTTACAGCGTGAACGCGAAGCTTCTTTATGGGGCGGCGATCGGCGATCGGTCTTCCGTGAACCTGGAGGCTCTGAAAAAGCAGCTGGAGATGCAGAAGGAGACGCTGGTGCGCCTGGAGGAACTGATGATGGATCATCCGGCTTCTGTGCGCCGTATTATGGCAGAGATGGAGTTTGCGGAGTGCGAGATATTTTACCGCTGGAGGCCGGAACTGCGGGAGGCGGGCCAGACGGCGCGTTCCCGGGAGGAGACGGACGAACGGTGCCGCCGCTATGTGGACGTGGTGCGCGGCAGAAAGTAGAGGGGAGGGCAGGATATGGAGATGCAGAATCGGATCACCTGGGATCCGCAGGAATTGATAAGGCTCTTGGAAAATCAGCTGGACAGGCTGAAGATTTACCGCTTTGACAGCCGTTACCGCAGCCTTCTGGGAGAGAATTTCATGGAACTTCTGGGACGCTGGGAGAAGGATATCTTAAGCCGCAGGGACGACCCCTTTACGCTGGTGGTCTGCGGGGAATTCAAGCGGGGAAAATCCTCCCTGATCAATGCCCTTTTGGGCGGACAGGTAGCCCCGGTCAACGTGACGGCAGAGACCGTCACCCTGAACCGAATTACCTATGGCCCGCACTCCAACGAGGCTGTTCTGTCCGGCGGAAAGCATCTTAGGCTTTCGGACGAAGAGATGGAGAGGGATCGCCTGGAAGCCCTGATGCGGCAGACGGGCTTTTCCTTCCGCCAGATCGAGATCCAGCGCCCCATTGAGTTTTTGAAGCAGGCGGCCATCGTGGATACTCCCGGCCTTGGGGACGCCATGGATGATTTCAGCGGGCTGGTGGAAGAAGCCCTGGCCCAGGCTGATGCAGTGGTTTATGTGTTTTCGGTCAATTACCCGCTGTCCCAGACAGAGCAGCTTTTTCTAAAGACTATGATTGTGCCTCAGAAATATACAGATTTGCTTCTTGTGGGAAATTATCTGGATATGCTGGGAAGCGCCGCAGATTACGAGCGGATGGAAAATCTCCTGGTCTCCCGGATCCAGAATCTTCTTCCGGGCCAGAAGCCCTGGCTTTTGAGCGCCCTGGACGAGCGCTGCCGTCAGCTGGGAGAGGAGCGGCCCAATCCGGCGATGGAAAAAGAGCTGGGGGAGCATTTTGACAGATTCCGGGAAGAGATCAGCCGTCTGGCGGAAGAGAAGAAAGAACTGATCCTGCCGGATCGGATGCAGAGGCTGGCCAGAGGAATGATCGCGGAGGTGTCAGAGAGCCTGGACGCCCTGGAGGAGGGCCTGCGGATGAGCAGCCAGGATGTGAAAGAAGCTATGAACCGGGTGCAGGAGGAGAAAGAAAACCAGATTCGGATCCAGGAGGAGACGGGCAGGAGGATAGACAGCCTGATTGAGACTATGAAGGGAGAGTGCCGGGAATGGATGGGAGAGCTGCTGGACGATATGCAGCAGGAGGTCAGCACACTTTCTGACATCTCTTCGGCGGATCTGACCAAATACTACACGTTCTACTGTATCGACACGATCCAGGAAGGGATGAACCGCTGCATCGAACAGCACACCCTGTACCTCTATGATCTCCTGGAGGAGATCTCGGCGGAATTGTCGGCCAAGCTTTCTAAAAATGCGGTGAACAGCTCCTATGGCTTCCGCTTTACACTGGACAACAGGACTTGGACCAAAGGAGATAACGTAAGCTACGTGGTGTCAAAGATAGGAAATCTGGCCCTTCTCAGCCTGGTGGCGGACGGGGTGGCCGGAGCCATGCGGCAGAAGGAAATGGCCGGCAGGACGCCGGATCTTCTCCGCTCTATCTCCAGGCAGTATCTGAGCTTACGCGCTTCCGTGGAGCAGGCCGTCAGTTCCGTCTATGGGAAATTGGGCGAGAACGCGAAGAAGCAGCTGGCGGAATACTACGGGGAAAAGATCCATGCGGCCCAGGAGCAGGTGGAGCAGTCCGCCATGGTAGCCCGGCAGGATGAAGAGCGGAAAGAACAGATCCGGGAGGCGGTGGCGGAGATCCGCAGGATCCTGGGACAGATACAGAAGGAATTGGAGGGAGAAGGATGAAACGGTGTCCCCATTGCGGCAGACAGGCGGATACGGCTCAGCTATTCTGTGAAAACTGCGGGCACAGAATGGAAGAAATCCAGGAGAAAAGCACAAAAAGAGAATCAGCAGAAGGAAAAAAGAACCGAGAACAGGAAGATTTGCTGAAACAAAAAGAGCAGGCGCTGGCAAAGACCGCGCAGGAATGCGAACGGCAGAAACAGGAGGCGCAGCGCCTGAGAGCGGAACTGGAGCAGAAAACCCGGGAATCAGAGAAAGCAAAAAAGAAAAAGGTAAAATGGACGATATTTACTCTGGTATTTCTGCTGGCTTCCGGCTGTCTGGCGGTAGTCTGTTTTATCCTGGCGGATGAGCTGGATTACGCGGAAAGCAGGGTCTCAGATCTGCGGTCTGATTACTATGATCTGGAAAACGATATGGAAGGCCTGCTGGAACAAGCCGAATTCTTCGACGAGTACATTGTATTTGTAGGAGACGATATGGAGCATTACCATAAATATGGCTGCGAGCTTTGGGAGGGGCAGGATTTCCTGGCGTTCAATATCGATGCGGCGGTGATGGAGGGCTATGTGCCCTGCGAGGAATGCTGGGGAGAAGCGATTGACTTATCTTAGAGACTGCGGCGGTTGAAATAACGGCAGGAAAAGGGAGGATGGATATAACAATGGGTGGATTTACTGTAAATGGCTGCGGGGCGACGGATAGTTTTTACCCGGTAAAGGATCTGGGCGTATTTCACTGCCCCAGCTGCGGGCAGACGCGCACGCTCTGCCTGATGGAGGTGAAAAGGAAAATCCGTGTGCTGTACATTCCTACGGTATCGATCAGTACAAAGTATGCGGTAGCCTGCAAGTCCTGTCGGAACGGATACTATATCACGGAGCAGCAAAAGGACGATTTGTTGTACGACCGCTCGGAGGTGGAGATTACCTCGGAAGGGGCGATCCTGCATAAGAAAGGGAAGCCGGAAGTGATTGACGTGCAGGAACCGGAAGAGCGTTCTGCGCCGGAGCCGGCGCGCCGCAGATTCTGCGGCCGGTGCGGAGGCCGGCTGGATGAGCAGACCGGGCTGTGCCCGGTCTGCGACGGCGCGGAAAGCACGGCGGAGGTTCAGAAAAAAGAGTTTGGCAGAGAAAATGTGGGCCAGAGCCTTGCTGGAAAACCCAGCCGGAAGATCTGCCCGGCCTGCGGCCTCCTTTTTTCCGCAGACAAAACGGTCTGCCCGGTGTGCGGAAGCGGCCTTACGCAGCGGCAGTAAGAGGGTGGAGGGTAGAGATATGGCGTATTGCAGAAATTGTGGGAAACAGCTTGCAGATACAGATCGGTTCTGTAGGTATTGCGGCGCTTTGCAGCCTGCTGCGGAAATCCTAGAAAGGCGCTGCGGCAGCTGCGGCACGCAGCTGGAAGAGGGCGCGATATTTTGCCCGGAATGCGGATACCGGGTGCAGGGACATGACAAGGCTGGATTGGGAAAAAATGAATTGGAAGAAACCAGATTGAAAGAGGCAGGAGCAGGCGATATTGAACCAGACGAAGGCGCAGATGCGCAGAAATCTGTAAAGAACGAGTATTCAAAGAAAGTGGAAAGCGCAGCCGGGGAGGCAATAACGGATAAAAAGGCTGTACTGATATCGAATGCGGGCTTGCCAGTGCTTCTGGTTTTGCTGATTTTTATTTTTTCTGCATGGTCTGGAAGATTTCTAAACAGTTATGTAATTGGAGATATCATTCGGGAGTGGGCTGTCGTCGGAATTGCGGCGGCGGGAACCGCTCTGGTCATGCTGAATGGCGGCGTGGATCTATCCGTTGGGGCAGTGATGAGTGTGACGGCTATGACAGCAGGCAGTCTGATGCATAGAATGGACATGCCATTTCCTGTCAGCGTTCTTCTTGCTCTTTCGTTTGCCTTGGGATATGGACTATTAAATGGGGTATGCATTGCGATATTCAAAATTCCTTTTTTCATTACCACGCTGGGGATGGGGGTGGTCTTATATGGCCTGTCCAATATCATAGGAGGATACGACGGCATGTATATGCTTCCAGGCGTATTAACCCAAGGGACAGGGATAGGCTGGTTCCTGAGTATCCTGCTTTTGGCAGCTGGGGCTAGTCTGATTTTCCTTTACAAGACGGATATAGGAAAAGGATTCTGCGTATCGGAAGAGATAGAAGACATTTCTGGGAACGGGGCGGAAGGTACAGCCCGTAAGACAATTTTTCTATATAGCCTGAGTGGTCTGTCTGCAGGAATCGCCGGTCTGCTGCTGATGCTCCGGGTGCGCCAGGCATATTATGTTCTGGGACAGAATTATGAATTATACGCTATTACGGCGGCTTTGCTGGGAGGAGTTTATCTGAAAAGAGGGAAAGGACAGTTCCCGGCTGTTCTGGCCGGGGCTCTTTTGGTGGCGGTGTGGAATATCGGAATTACAGTCTGCCTGGGCGGGGCCAGGTACAACGCTAGGGTTTTTGAGGGACTGTTCCTGATTGCAGCTGTTTTGTATCTACAGTTTACAAGAAAGTTGTATGACAGGGTGAAGAAGTGACGCTGCGTTTTATGGCAGAAAGGAGAATGATGAATATGGCGTATTGTGAAAACTGCGGCGCAGCGCTGGAGCTAGGAGCGGTATTCTGCTCAGAGTGCGGCTACCGTGTGGATGTGATAAAACCGGATTCAGATCCGGATCCGACGCCCCGCCCGCATCCCACGCCGGGGCCGGATCCGGCTCCCAGCAGGGAGGCGAAGCTGCTGGGACAAGAGGACGGGCCGTTTAACTATATAGCACCAGATAAGAGAAGTTTGGGCTGTTATCTGTTAGTTTACGAGGATCGGCTGGAGGTGCGAAAACTCAGAAAAGCGAAGGAACCGACGCATATTATCCAGATGCGGGAAATAGGTCTGGTCCAGTTAAAAGAAGCAAACTTCTGGAGAGGCGTGGGTGAGATGATGCTTGTTATGAAGAATGGAGACAGAATTCTGCTTCGCTACGGAATCATAAAGCTAAATCCCAAAATGTATGAGATCGTTTCTTTAATCAGAAGCTGTCTTGACTAGAAATCAGGACGGATTAAGAAACTCCAGACTGGCGGAATATTTTTGTTTGAACCAAAGGAATGAGGAGGCAGGTATGATAGAGATTAAGATGAAGGTCGATGAAGTAGATTATGAAAGGGCGCTGGAGACATTGCTTCCTCTGCTG
>CALWBB010000060.1 GCA_944375885.1 uncultured Merdimonas sp. | reverse complement strand
CACAACCTGGTGCCGGAATTTAATGATCTGGTGTACCGCGGCAATCTGGAGGCGGCCTGGCAGAGGCTTAAGAAGACCCATTGCTTCCCGGAGTTCACCTCCCGGGTCTGCCCGGCCCTGTGCGAGGCGGCCTGCACCTGCAACGTCCACAGCCAGCCGGTCTCCACAAAGGAAAATGAGCGTACTATCGTGGAATATGCCTTTGCCCATGGTCTGGTCAGCCAGGGAGAGCCGGCGGTGCGCACCGGGTATAAGGTAGCGGTGGTCGGCAGCGGGCCTTCCGGCCTGGCAGCCGCCCTCCAGCTGAACCGGCGCGGCCATAAGGTGACGGTGTTCGAGCGCCGGGATCGGGTCGGCGGCCTCCTAATGTATGGCATCCCCAACATGAAGCTGGACAAAGCTGTGCTGGCAAGGCGGCAGAAACTCATGGAGGAAGAGGGCGTCGAATTCGTCACGGGCGTGGAGATCGGAAAGGATAAGAAGGCAGAGGAACTTCTGCAGGAGTACGACCGGGTGATCCTGGCCTGCGGCGCTTCCAAGCCCCGGGATATCAAGGCGCCGGGAAGGGAGCTCTCCGGCATCCGGTTCGCGGTGGACTTCCTTTCGGAGGTGACAAAGACCCTGCTGGATTCGGATTTCCAGAAATTCCCTTACGAACTGGCCCGGGGAAAGCATGTGGTGGTCATCGGCGGAGGCGATACGGGAAATGACTGCGTGGGTACAGCCGTCCGTCTGGGCGCGGCGTCCGTGACCCAGCTGGAGATGATGCCAAAGCCCTCGGAAAATCGGACGGAAGGAAATCCCTGGCCGGAATGGCCCAGAGTTCTGAAGACGGACTACGGCCAGGAGGAGGCCATCGCGGTCTTTGGCCAGGATCCGAGAATTTACCAGACGACAGTCCAGGAGTTCCTGGGGGATGAAAAGGGAAGGCTGTGCAAAATCCGCACGGTGGATTTAAGCCCTAAGAAAAATGAGAAAACCGGACGCATGGATATGGTTCCGGTGCCGGGAAGCGAAAAAGAACTTCCGGCGGATCTGGTGCTGATCGCGGCCGGGTTTTTGGGAGCCCAGGAGGAGATCACGAAGGCCTTCCAGGTGGAGACGACCGCCCGTGGGACGGTGGCTGACCAGAATTACGCGACGAGCGTGCCCCGGGTTTTCGCCGCCGGCGATATGCGGCGGGGCCAGTCCCTGGTGGTGTGGGCGATCCATGAGGGCCGGGAGGCGGCCCGGGCGGTAGACGCCTCCCTGATGGGGTACAGCAATCTGCAATGATTCTTTTCATTTAAATGTGTAATCAATGGCTGCGGCAAAGGCGCTGGCGGGAGAGTCCGTCAGCGCCTTTGCCGCGCAGGAAATGCGGGAGGGGCTTATGGCGGCATTTGATAAGGTATTGAGCGGAATCGAGGGGCTTGACAGGCTCCTGGACTATATCCGCATGGGGGACAATGTAGTATGGCAGGTGACAGACCTGCGGGAATTCCGGTATTTTATGGAACCTTTTGCAGAGCAGGCCATCCGGGACGGGCGGAACCTGATCTATATGCGGTTTGCGGAGCATGAGCCTCTGCTTTCGCCCAGGGACGGGCTTAAAATCTTTGAATTTAACCCGGATAAGGGGTTTGAGGCTTTTACTGTGGATATTTACAACCGAATCACCGAGGAAGGGAGAGACGCCTTTTATATCTTTGACAGCCTCTCTTTTCTGCAGTCGGTGTGGTATACGGATTTGATGATGGGAAATTTCTTCCGGGTGACCTGTCCCTACCTGTTCCGGCTGGATACGGTGGCTTATTTCCCCCTTCTCCGGGGGCGGCATTCCTTTGACGCGACGGCCCGGATCCGGGATACGACGCAGCTGCTTTTAGACGTCCACAGCGGGGAGAAACTCTATGTCCATCCCCTGAAAGTATGGAACCGGTATTCTGCCCGGATGTTCCTGCCCCACTCCTGTTCCCTGGATTTGAAGGATTTCCAGGCGGTGGACGGGGGAGTGGCTTTAAGCCGCTATTACCAGATCCTCGAAAGAGAGGAAGCCGGGAAGCAGGATCAGAATTATGACAGTCACGACCGTTTCTTTTCCATGGCAAAGGAAGAGTACCGGCAGGGAAGGTTCCGCAGGGAGACGGAGGATCTGATCCTGGAAAGCACCATGACGAAGGATAAAAAGCTGCAGGAGATGCTCAGGCAGTATTTTGAGCCCAAAGACTATTTCCGGCTCCGGGACCGCATGATTGGGAGCGGGGCTATCGGAGGCAAGGCCTGCGGCATGCTGCTCGCCAGGAAAATCGCGGACGCGAAGCTCCCGGAATACAGAGCCCACAGTGAGGCCCACGATTCCTATTATATCGGATCCGATGTGTTTTACACCTATATCGTGTCCAATAACTGCTGGGAGACGAGGATTGCCCAGCGGACGGCAGACGGGTACTTTGAGAAAGCCGGGGAACTGCGGCAGGCCCTGCTTTCCGGGGAATTCCCCTCGAATATCCGGGAAAAATTCCGCTCTGTGCTGGAATATTTTGGCCAAAGTCCCATTATCGTCCGTTCCTCCAGTTTTTTGGAGGATGGGTTTGGAAACGCCTTTGCGGGAAAATATGAGTCTGTGTTCTGCGTGAACCAGGGAAGCCCGGAGGAGAGGCTTGGGGCCTTTGAGGCTGCGGTGCGGAAGGTCTATGCCAGCGTCATGGATCTCTCGGCCCTGGAATACAGGAAGCAAAGAGGGCTGGAGCGTCTGGATGAGCAGATGGCGGTGCTGGTCCAGCGGGTATCCGGCTCCCACTGGGGGGATTACTTCTTTCCAGGCGCGGCCGGGGTGGGCTACAGCTACAGCGCCTACAAGTGGAACAGTAAGATGGATCCGGCGGCCGGGATGCTGCGTATCGTGGCGGGACTTGGCACCAGGGCTGTGGATCGGACGGAAAACGATTATCCCAGGCTGGTAAACCTGGACAGGCCGGCAGTCTCCCTGCAGACAACGGTGGCGGACAAACACCGGTTCAGCCAGAAAAACCTGGACGTCCTGGATACAGCTTCCAACTGTCTTCTCACAAAACCGGCGGATCTTTTGATGGACAGCCTTCCGCTGTGGTATAAGCGGGCGGTGATGGAACGGGACTATGAAGCGGAAGCCTCCTTAAGGAGGATGGGAAAGAACCGCCAGGTGTGGTTCGTGACCTGCCAGAGACTTTTGGAGAACGGGGAGTTTACGGGGCTGATGCAGAAGCTTTTGAAGACCCTGGAGCAGGCCTACGGGAACCCGGTGGATATCGAGTATACGGTGAACCTGGACGAGGAAGGTGCTTTTGTAGTCAATCTTCTCCAGTGCAGGCCCTTGTTTACCGGGCACAGGGGAGAAAAGGTAGCCATTCCTTCTCTTCCCAGAGAACAGATCTTTTTCCATCTGAAGGATTCTTCTGTGGGAAATTCCATGAAGAAGCAGATCCACGCGGTCGTCCAGATCGATCCAAAGCTGTACTATGAATATCCTTATGGGAAAAAGCACCAGGCGGCGGAGGCGGTGGGAAAAATTAACCGGTATTATAAGGGAGCGGGCAAAAACCTTCTCCTGATGGCGCCAGGCAGGCTTGGGACTTCTTCGCCGGAGCTTGGAGTTCCGGTGGCGTTTGCAGATATTTCCGGCTTCTGCGGCCTCTGCGAGGTGTCAGACAGCCGGGCGGGATATCTGCCGGAACTCAGCTACGGCAGCCACATGTTTCAGGATATGGTGGAGGCAGAAATCTTCTACAGCGCCCTGTGGGAGGACAAAAGAAGGCTTGTCTACGAGCCGGAACTGTTCGCTGGGATGGAAAACCTGTTTCCCCAGATCTGCCCGGATTTACCGGATCTCTTCCCCATGTTCCGGGTCACGGAGCCGGAAGGGCTGTACTACTGGAATGACGTATTGTCCGGGGAAACCCTCTGCGGGATTTTGGAAGAAGAGCAGAAAGGGTAATAAGGATAAAAGAGTAAAAAGAGTAGGGAAGCGCCTGTTTCCAGCGCGAAAAAGGAGCCGCCCCTCCAACAGATTCTTTATCTGTGGAGAGGCAGCTTTTCGTGTGCCCGGCGCTATTTTCCGCTGTCCCCGTAGTTGGACAGAACCCTGGCGGAGGGATCGTCCACGTCGCAGCCCTCCCAGGCTTTGTTCGGCATCCAGAAATCCGCAACCATCTGGGACTGGCCCGGATAATACTGCTCGAAGATTTCACGGTACAGCAGGGATTCCTTGGTAAAGGGAGCCGCGTGGGTATAGGCCTTCTTCTTTTCGTCAAATTCTGCGTCGGTGTATTTCTGCCCCGCGTATTCCTTCAGGTAATCTACCATGGAGTGCCCTACGGCGTCGGAGAACGCTGCCTTTTCCCGCATCAGGATGTCATAAGGCAGGTAATCCCCCTCAAAGGCATGGCGGAGAAGGTATTTCCCTTTGTGGTAAACGTTCATCTTTTTTGCAGGGTCGATGGCCATCACGTAGGAGACGAAATCCAGGTCGCCAAAGGGCACCCGGGCTTCCATGGAGTGGACGCTGATGCAGCGGTCGGCCCGCAGGACATCGTACATGTGGATTTCATGGATCCGCTTTACCGATTCCTTCTGGAATTCTTCCGGGGACGGGGCAAAATCCGTATATTTGTAGCCGAACAGTTCATCCGAGATCTCGCCGGTCAGGAGTACCCGGATGTCGGTGGTCTCATGGATGGCCTTGCAGACCAGGTACATGCCGATGGAAGCCCGGATGGTAGTGATGTCGTAGGTGCCAAGGGCTTGGATGACCTCCGGGAGGGCATTGAGAACCTGCTCCTTGGTGATGATGACCTCCGTGTGATCGCTTCCGATGTAATCCGCCACTTCTTTGGCGTATTTCAGGTCGATGGCGTCCCCGCTCATGCCGATGGCAAAGGTGCGGATAGGCTTTCCAAGAAGCTTGGCGGAGACTGCGCACACCAGGGAGGAATCCAGTCCGCCGCTTAAGAGAAAGCCCAGGGGGGCGTCGGAATCCAGCCGCTTTTCGATGCCGGCGCAGAGTTTTTCCCGGATGTTCCGGCAGACGGTTTCCAGATCATCCGCGCAGACCTTTTCCACCGCAGTGATGTCCCGGTAGCAGATAAAATCCCCGTCTTTATAGTAATGGCCCGGCGGGAAGGGCATGATTTCCTGGCAGAGGCCCACCAGGTTTTTCGGCTCGCTGGCGAACACTATGGCGCCGTCTCTGTCGTAGCCGTAGTACAGGGGTCGGATGCCAATGGGATCCCGGGCGGCCAGGAAGCTTCCGGTGCTTCCGTCGTAGAGAATCAGGGCGAATTCCGCGTCCAGCATGGCGAACATGTCTGTGCCGTATTCCTCGTAGAGGGGCAGCAGGATCTCGCAGTCGCTGCCGCTGTGAAAGACATAGCCTTTGTCCTCCAGAGCTTTTTTCACCGGGCGGAAGCCGTACAGCTCCCCGTTGCAGACCACGGCATTCCCGTGCAGGGAGAAGGGCTGCATCCCTTCCCCGGTAAGGCCCATGATGGAAAGCCTCTGGAAGCCCAGAAGGCCGTGCCCGGTGTCTACGATCCGCGCATCGTCCGGCCCACGGGAGACGGTACGGGCCAAGCCCTCCTCAAAAGCTTTTCTGTCTGCGCTGTCAGAACAGTATCCCATGATAGAACACATAATATCACCCTCCTTATATCATAACCTGGCGTTTTTTGAAAATAAAAAGTTACAGTGAATGGTAACAATAAAAAAGAAAAGGTGCCTGAAAACAGGGGATTTTCTGTCTTCAGACACCTTCGTCTGGGAGCAGTATAGCAGAAAGCTCCAAAAGATACAAGGATTTTTTTTCGTACAATTTTTGATTTCAAAGCAGCGAGAAAAGGAAGTATCCCATGATCAGCGCCAGAAGAAGCAGTCCGATTCCGACACAGAGGAACACGGTACAGACAAGCCGCAAGGTATTGTCTCCTTCGATGAAACAGTTTTCCGGCTTATCCGGCTGGTATAAGACAGTCACGCTGGTTCCAGGCTGGTATCTGGGAGCGCCTGCCCGTCCAGAAGACAGGGATGTTTCAATGTCCCTCCCGGATGCGTAATACCGGACAACCGGGTACCAGTAAAAGCTGGGACCTTCTCCGATCCGGTCGTGAACCCTGCGGATGTTGTCAGTTACCGTGGCAGTGGTTCTCTGGGTGCATAAAACAGTTTTTTTACGGCTGTGGGCTCGAAGCAAAAGGCCAATCAGCAGAAAAACCAGCCCCAGAAATCCGAAAATACAGAAAAAAATGAGCAGAGTGCCAGTTTCCATAATCGAAAGCTCCTTTCGGAAACACGGCAGCGGCGCGCAGGGTGCGGCGGCAGGATCCCACGGCATACTGCCGCTGTATTTTTGTTCAGTATAACATGTCCAGGAAGCCAGTTTCAATGAATTCTTCTGTAAAATTTAGTCCTTGCATTTGAGACAGAAATATGCTACTCTTATATCGAACAAATGTTCGAGAATGGGTTTGATGGATTGCCAGCGTCGGTGTACCAAGGGACAATACGGTCAAAAATGGCTGAATCCCCGCCCCTGCTGCGTTACTTTCACTCCGCGTACGCCCTGTACGCGTCGTTCAAGTGCCTTGCAGGGACGAGGGATTAGCTCATTTTTGACTCTGCGACCTCAGCCCTAGGAAATCCGCCTGTTTTCAAGACAGACGATGGAGGCGTACTGGACGTACGCCGACTGAGGATAACACAGAAAACAGGCGGATTTACAGGGCTGAGGCGTATTGCCCCTTGTACACCGACGCTACATAGGAGAGAGGGAGAAATGCAGCATACAAGGATTCCGGAGCAGCTTCCGGTTATGGAGAAACTGAAGATTTTGTCTGACGCGGCCAAGTACGACGTGGCCTGTACGTCCAGCGGTACCTCCCGGGGGAATAATGGAAAAGGGATCGGGAACTGCTTTGACGCGGGGATCTGCCACAGCTTCGCGGCGGATGGACGATGCATTTCCCTTTTGAAGATCCTGTTTACGAACGAGTGTATCTGCAACTGCCGCTACTGCCTGAACCGCTCCTCCAACGATGTGCCGCGCGCCACCTTTACGCCGGATGAGATCTGCGAGCTGGTCATGGGCTTTTACCGGAGAAATTATATCGAGGGCCTGTTTTTGAGTTCCGGGATTCTGAACAGCCCGGATTACACCATGGAGCTTCTGTACCAGACGCTTCGGAAGCTGCGGACAGAGTATCATTTTGGAGGCTATATCCATGTCAAGGCGATTCCCGGGGCGGATCCGGCTCTGATCGAAAAGACTGGCTTTCTGGCAGACCGCATGAGCGTGAACCTGGAGCTTCCCACGGCGGAGGGGCTTCGCAGGCTGGCCCCGGCCAAGACGCGGGAGAAGATTCTGCGGCCCATGCGCCAGGTTCAGAACCGGATGGAGGAGAACCGGAATGAACTGGCTCTGTACCGCAGCGCGCCCCGCTTTGTTCCGGCAGGACAGTCTACCCAGATGATTATCGGAGCGACGCCGGAGAGCGATTTTCAGATCCTGTCGGTGGCGGAGTCCCTCTATCAGAGATTCGATTTGAAGCGGGTATTTTATTCCGCCTTTGTGCGGGTGAATGATGACAGCGCTCTTCCGGCGCTGCCGGGAGGGCCGCCGCTTCTGCGGGAGCACAGGCTTTACCAGGCGGACTGGCTGCTGCGCTTTTACGGCTTCGAGGCCGGAGAGCTGCTCTCAGAGGCGCGGCCGAATTTGAATGTCCTCTTCGATCCGAAATGCGACTGGGCGCTGCGGCATCTGGAGGAGTTCCCGGTGGAGATTAACCGGGCGTCCTATCAGACCCTTCTGCGGGTGCCGGGGATCGGCGTGAAGTCGGCCCAGCGGATTGTAAAGGCCAGGAGGCTTGGCAGCCTGGATTTCCCGGATCTGAAGCGCATAGGCGTGGTACTCAAAAGGGCGCTTTACTTTATCACCTGCCGGGGGAAGACCCTGTACCCGGTCAAGATCGAAGAAGATTATATCACGAGAAACCTGCTGTATGTGAAGGAGAAGCTGCCGCCACAGCTTCAGGGGGATGTGACGTACCAGCAGCTATCTCTTTTTGACGACGGAATGCCCTTGTCCTTTGGAGAGCAGGCGGGGCTTCTGGCTGCGGAAGGCCAGGAGCTTCTGACAGCGGGAGCGGATGCAGGCGGCGCGGGGAGGTTTGTATGACGACCATATTTGTGTGCGAGGACAGCCTGGACGGGATTCTGACAGGCGTATACGAGGCCTGGGACAGCCGTCTGGGCCATGAAAACGTAAGGCTTCAGACGGAGGCGGAAGGCACGCTGGAGCTGTTCTGCCAGTACCGGCCTGTACGGCGGGATCTGGAAAAGGCGGAGAAGGTGCTGCGTACAGTCCGGCGGAGGATGGGGGAGAAGGCCAGGGAGGCAGTCTGCTATGCGGCGGCCTGTACGGATGAGAGGAAGGCGGACGCCATCTACCGGCTGATTGTGCTGGGACTTTCCATGGCAGACGGGACGAAGGCAGTGGACTGCCTTCAGAACCCTGCCGTTCTGCTGGTGGAGAAGCTTCGGTACAAGGCCTGGCACGAGGCGGAGAGGATGCTGGGCTTTCTGCGCTTCGAGGAGCTGGAGAACGGCGTCCTCTATGCCCGCATGGAGCCGCCTTACGCGGTGCTTCCTCTGATCGCCCCGCATTTCGCGGATCGGCTGTACCAGGAAAACTGGATCATTCATGATCTCAGGCGCGGGCAGGCCGCCATCCACCGGGCGGGCGGCGGCTGGTTCCTCACAGAGGCGGAAGCTTTAAGTGCTCTGGAAAAAGAGAGCCGTTCCGGGACGGAACAGGAGTTCCAGAAGCTCTGGCAGGCCTTTTGCAGCAGCATTGCCATCGAGGAACGGCGCAATCCCCGCTGCCAGCAGAATCTTCTGCCCTTACGTTTCCGGCCCTATATGACGGAATTTGGCGCGGACAGATCCCGGACGGTTCTGAATTGAGCCCGTCTTTGCCGCACTGTCTTCATTGCCTTGCTTTGCTGCGCTGTCTTCATTGCCGGGCTTTGCCGCGCCGTCTTCATTTGACAGGCCTGGAAAATCATAGTACACTGAGATAAACAGGCAGACGATTGGCAGAAAAGACAGGCAGAGGAGAAGAATATGAGTGAAATTCCAGTTATAAAAGCCGCGCTTTTGGGCGCAGGAACAGTAGGCGGCGGAGTATTAAGGATTCTGGAGTGGCAGAGGGACGAGATGCCTAAGAAGCTTGGCGTCTCCATAGAGCTGAAGAAGATTCTGGTGCGCGACAAAACGAAGAAGCGGGAAGGGATTGACAGCGCGCTTCTGACGGAAGACTGGCAGGAGATTCTGTCCGATCCTGAGATCCAGATCGTGATCGAGGTGATGGGCGGCATCGAGCCTGCGAGAACTTATATCCTGGAGGCGCTCCAGGCAGGTAAAAATGTGGTGACGGCCAATAAGGATCTGCTGGCGGAGCATGGCCGGGAGCTTCTGGATACGGCGGAGAGGGCAGGCCGCGATCTGATGTTCGAGGCGGCTGTGGCCGGCGGGATTCCCATTATCCGGCCTCTGAAGCAGTGCCTGGCGGCCAATCACATTACAGAGGTGATGGGGATTGTCAACGGGACGACCAACTACATCCTGACCCGCATGACGGCGGAGGGGATGGAGTTCTCGGAAGCGCTGGCCCGCGCCACAGAGCTGGGATATGCGGAAGCGGATCCCACGGCGGATATTGAAGGCTACGACGCGGCCCGGAAGGTGGCGATCCTGGCGTCCATTGCCTTTAATTCCCGGGTGACCTTCTCGGATGTTTACACAGAGGGAATCACGAAGATCACGGCAGCGGATATCCGGTACGCCGCGGAGCTGGATATGGTGATCAAGCTTCTGGGCGTGGCCAGGAATACGGAAGGGGGCATCGAGGCAGGTGTCTATCCGATGCTGATTCCCTCCAGCCACCCGCTGGCGTCGGTTCATGACGCGTTCAACGCAGTCTTCGTCCATGGAGACGCGGTAGACGACGCCATGTTCCTGGGAAGGGGCGCCGGACAGCTGCCCACAGGCAGCGCCGTCGCAGGGGACGTCTTTGAGATCGCGCGGAATATTCAGGCGGGCAGCACCGGGAAGATCAGCTGCACCTGCTACAAGAACCTGCCGGTGAAGCCGGTGGAGGAGATGCGCAGCCGCTATTTTCTGAGGCTGAAGGCGGAGGACCGCCCTGGCGTGCTGGCAGGGATCGCTTCCGTGTTTGGAAATAATAACGTAAGTATTTCACAGGTAATCCAGAAAAGCGCCTCAGGCGGCACGGCGGAGCTGGTGGTGATCACCGATCAGGTGGTGGAGCGCCATTTCCGGGATTCCCTTTTGGTGATAAAAGAACTGTCCATGGTAAAAGAGATTTCTTCCGTACTGCGTGTATACGGCTGAAAGGAGAAAAATTGGAAGAAAAAAAGCTGACATTGCTGGATCATGCGATTATTTTTGCGACAAAGGCACACTCCGGCACGACCCGCAAGGGGACGAACGTGCCCTATATCGTACACCCCATTGAGGCGGCGGCCATCGTATCGGCCATGACGGATGACGAGGAGGTTATCGCGGCGGCGGTGCTTCACGATGTCCTGGAGGATACGGAGGCCACCAGGGAGGATCTGCTGGCCCGGTTCGGGCGCAGGATTACGAATCTTGTGGAGAATGAGAGCGAAGACAAACGGAAAACCCTGCCGGCGGCCCTGACGTGGAAGACCCGCAAGCAGGAGACGATTACCTTTCTTCAGACGCGGGCGGACAGGGAGGCGAAGATGCTGGCCCTGGCGGACAAGCTGGCCAATCTGCGGGCGATCTACCGGGATCAGTGCATCATTGGAGACAAAGTCTGGGAGCGCTTCAATGAGAAAGATAAGAATATGCACGCCTGGATGTACCGTTCTATCGCGGAAGCCTTAAAGGAGCTTTCTGATCATCCGATGTGGCAGGAATACAGCCGTCTTGTAAAGCAGGTATTTGGCGAAGAAGCAAATGAAACTTGACAAATGCCTGAAAAAAGGCTAATCTGCTTAGAAGAAATGACAGAAAAGATGAGGAGGAGTATTATGAAACCGTACCGTGAGATGAGTAAGGAAGAACTGCTGGCGCTGAAAGCAGAGCTGGACGCGAAGTACAGCGAGGCGAAGGCCCTGGATCTGCACCTGGATATGTCCAGAGGCAAGCCCAGCGCAGAGCAGCTGGATCTTTCCATGGGAATGATGGACGTGCTGAACAGCAGATCGAACCTGAAGGATTCCGAGGGCGTGGACTGCCGGAATTATGGCGTGCTGGACGGCGTAAAGGAAGCGAAGGAGCTTCTGGGCGCTATGTCCGAGGTCTCCCCGGATAAGATCATTATCTATGGCAACTCCAGCCTGAACGTGATGTATGACACTGTGGCCAGATCCATGACCCATGGCGTTATGGGCAGCACGCCCTGGTGCAAGCTGGACAAGGTGAAATTCCTCTGTCCCGTTCCGGGCTACGACCGCCACTTTACGATTACCGAATATTTTGGGATCGAGATGATCAATGTGCCGATGACGCCCACCGGCCCGGATATGGATATGGTGGAGGAGCTGGTAAGCTCCGATCCGGCCATCAAAGGTATCTGGTGCGTGCCGAAGTATTCCAATCCCCAGGGAATCACTTACTCTGACGAGACGGTGCGCCGTTTCGCGCGGCTCAAACCCGCCGCGGAAGACTTCCGCATCTACTGGGACAACGCTTACAGCGTGCATCATCTTTATGACGACGATCAGGATTTCCTGATTGAGATTCTGGGAGAGTGTGAGAAGGCCGGAAATCCGGATATCGTGTATAAATTCTGCTCTACCTCCAAGATCAGCTTCCCGGGTTCCGGCGTAGCCTGTATCGCGGCTTCCCCGAATAACCTGAAGGATATCCGCAAGCAGCTGACCGTGCAGACCATCGGCCACGACAAGGTAAACCAGCTGCGCCACGTACGTTTCTTCAAGGATCTGGACGGCATCCATGAGCACATGCGCAAGCATGCGGCGATCATGCGTCCGAAGTTCGAGGCTGTGCTGGATACGCTTGACAGAGAGCTGGGCGGCCTGGAGATCGGAAGCTGGATCCGTCCCAAGGGCGGCTATTTCATCTCCTTCGATTCTATGGAAGGCTGCGCGAAAGCTATCGTGGCCAAGTGCAAGGAGGCAGGCGTGGTTCTGACCGGAGCCGGTGCGACCTATCCTTACGGAAAGGATCCCAAAGACAGCAATATCCGCCTCGCTCCCTCCTATCCGACCAAGGAGGAGCTGGCCCAGGCGACAGACCTCTTCGTGCTCTGCGTGAAGCTTGCGAGCGTGGAGAAGCTTCTGGAGACAAAGTAAAGAGGGACAGGCCTTTTCCAGGACAGAAAGATAGAACTGAGAGAAAGACAGATATAAAAATATCCGCAGGATACGAAAGAAAGCAGTTTTCAGCTTTTGTATCCTGCGGATATTTTTTAAACCGGCAGTTCCGGAAGATGCGTCCGCCATCTGCCGCCTTTCTATCTGCGGCTCCTGCGTCTTAGATCTGTCCAGGCCTTAGCGTGGGCGTACCAAGGCGCATTACCCCTTGTACACTGGCATTATCCTGCGATCAGGAAATATCCGATGACGAGGATGCCAAGGATGATCCGGTACCAGCCGAAGGCTTTGAAGTCATTCTTTTTAATATAACTCATCAGGAAGCGGATGGCCAGCACGGACACGGCGAAGGCTGTCGCCATTCCCACCAGCAGGATGGCCAGCTCGGTTCCTGTGAAGTCGAAGCCGAATTTCACAAGCTTTAAGAGGCTCGCGCCGAACATGACAGGAATCGCCAGGAAGAAGCTGAATTCTGCGGCTATGTAGCGGGAGGTTCCTAAAAGTACGGCGCCCAGGATGGTGGCTCCGGAGCGGGAAGTTCCCGGAATCAGTGCCAGAACCTGGAAAACTCCGATGAGAAGGGCCGTCCGGTAATCAAGCTGTTCAAAGCTGGTGATGCGGGGCTTCCTGTCTTTATTCCGGTTTTCAATGACGATGAAGAGTACGCCATAGATAATCAGCGTGGCGGCCACGGTCTGATAATTATAGAAGAGGGCGTCGATCTGGTCGTCGAAGGGAAGCCCGATCAGGGCGGCGGGCAGGACGGCAGCCAGCACCTTGAACCACAGAGACCAGGTGTCCTTTTTGATCCAGCCCTTTTCAGGCGTCGTGAAGGGCCACAGCTTCTGGAAGTAAAGCACCACCACGGCCAGAATCGCGCCCAGCTGGATCACCACAAGGAACATTTCCATAAATTCATCGCTTACATTCAGGTGGATAAACTCATCCACCAGGATCATATGTCCCGTGCTGCTGATGGGGAGCCATTCTGTCAGACCCTCCACGATTCCAAGCAGCAGAACCTTGAGCCATTCCAAAATATCCATAATTTATATAGTCCTCATTTCCCGGCCGCGCTGCCCCAAAAAGACAGGCAGGGGAAGGCCGTTATTTCAGGTTTTCAGTATAACATACCAGCCCGTGATGTCAATGTCGAACGGGGGATGAATTTTATACGGGTTTTATGAATAAAAAACGAAAATTTATGCAGGATTTCCCCGAATTTATACGCTTTTTCTCTTGCATTTTTCTGAAATGATGATAAAATGTAGCAGAGTGAAATTTTCAAAGTCCCTGTGGAAAGCTTTTCTGCAGGCAGATTCACTCACTTATTTTAATCTATGGGAGGAAGAACTATGAAAAAATTAGCTGCTGTATTACTGGCGGGCGTGATGTGTCTGTCCCTGGCAGCCTGCGGATCTGATTCTGCAGACGAAGCCGCGACCTCAGACGCAGAGGCAGCCGTAGAAGAGACGACAGAAGACGCAGAGACGGCAGAGGACGCTGCCGCGGAGGATACAGAAGGAGCTGAGGCAGACGCCGCAGCCGGAGAGGTGACGACGGTGACAGAGGGCGTCCTGACCATGGGAACGAACGCTGCATTCCCGCCGTATGAGTATTATGAAGGCGATGAGATCGTGGGCATTGACGCAGAGATCGCCCAGGCGCTTGCTGAGAAGCTTGGCCTGACCCTTGAGATTGTGGATATGGATTTCAACTCCATCGTGACTGCAGTTCAGAGCGGCAAGATCGACGTAGGCATCGCCGGCATGACGGTAGATCCGGACAGACAGAAGAATGTGGATTTCACAGATTCCTACGCGACCGGCGTACAGGTTATCATTGTTCCGGAGGATTCCGAGATTGCATCTGCGGACGATCTGGAGGGAAAACTGATCGGCGTGCAGGAGGGAACCACCGGCCATCAGTACTGCATGGATGACTATGGCGATGAAAGCGTTATTCCTTATACAAATGGCGCGACTGC